>JAFSGU010000037.1 GCA_017440665.1 Clostridia bacterium | reverse complement strand
TTGTATATGCGTAGCAAATGGCGAGCAACATCATTATGCGGAGCATAACATCACTTTTGCGTCAGCAAAAACATCACTAACAGAAAAAAGAGAGGACATTTCGGGATTTAAGCCGATTTGTTCTCTCTTTCTGCTTGTGTTAAGGGTTTGGGCTTAGCCCTTTTGCATTTGTCCAGATAAATACGATGCTTGCACTTTTGTCAAAGTGTAAATTTTCCGCTAAGGATACCACCCCATTGGGACGGAGGTGTTTAGTCAATCGTTCAGCTCGGCTATATTCTTTTTCGTCAGCTTATATTTGTCAAGAGGCTGTTCTGCATAATGTATCTCCTGAGAATCGAAGATGTTTCCGTATGCCTCGTTTCTCGCAAGCACGTCTGCGTCGGGCGAGGGAAGCGTCATGCCCGTGGGGACCATAACGATAACGTATTCTCCTGCCTCAAAACCGTCCTCTGATACGGGAACGTTTTCAAACACCAGCTTTTTAAAACGATACAGCTTATATTTGGAGGCTTTTTCCACTGATGCGGGACGAAGGTATTCGCCGTCATAGCGGGTGAAGGTATTCGCCTGCTTTAAGTCGCTGTCTTCCGCTGACAGATTCATAAGGTCAAGGGGAGTCTTGCGCTTTAAAATAAGAAATTCAAAATCCTCGTCAGACTCGACCTCGGTGTAGTCTACGGCACTTACGTTGTAGCGTACGGTCACCTGAAGCTCTCCCGTTTCCTCAACGTAGTACATTGAATACGCGCAGAAATATCCTGCGTTACCAAGCTTGTCTTTGAGCTTTAACGTTTTTACGGTAAGCCCACCGTTTTCTGCATATGCGGACTTTGATGCGTCCGTTATCATAAAGTCGTCCAAAGTGCTTTTGTCACTTGAGAGAATTATTCTGAAAATAAGCGCGCCTATTACCAGCACAAGAAGCGTCCCGAAAAAATACTTGATTATCTTTGTTGCCATGACTGTTATCCTTTACTTTATATTTCAGTATACGTCTGCGGGATATACGACGAAAGAGCCGTCAAAAAGTGACTGTCTGCTTCGATAACGAGACAGATGCACTCGCCGCCGTCATCGAAAACAAGGGCGTGCCTCTTTTTCGGCGTCATCTGCACCGTGTAGTGGTACAGCGATACCTTGCCGTGTTTCGCTCTGAGCTTTGGTACCAGCTCATTCGTGTACTCGGTGATTTGCGTAAGCTTATCCATGGAAAGACGGCATTCGGTGACGGGGCCGCGGCTGCCCTGGGTCTTTGATATGCAAAGATCTACGTATTCGCGGTCAAGCTCAGGGTGAAAGCCGCCGTTCTTGGCGGTGATGCTGTATGTGAATGTGGTGAACACGTATCTTACGGCAACGTATACTCCCGCAACAGCACAGGCAAGGCTTATAAGCTGGAGCGGCAGGGGAGGTATTCCGTTGACACCCGAAAAGAGGAACGATATCACCGAAAGCACCAGCAGGACAGTTGATACGAAGCCTGCTTCTCTTTTCTGCGGAGTAGGGGTAAAATTCATATATGTACGTATGTCTGCCACAGGGCAGACGTTTCCTTTAAATTAATACTTTGGTAAAAGAATATTCACTGAAAAAGCAACAGACCGCGCGCCGGTATACGACGTCACGGTCTTTTTATTATGCTTCTTCCTTTTTGAGGATGTCCTTGCCCTTATAGTAGCCGCATACTTTGCATACGCGGTGTGCAAGGATGTACTCGCCGCAGTGAGAGCACTTTACCATGCCGGGCATGTCAAGCTTCCATACGTTAGAACGTCTCTTGTCTCTGCGTGCTTTAGAAGTTTTTCTCTTCGGTACTGCCATGATTACACCTCCTTAGGGTCTGTAAATCAATAGTTTTCTCATACACCACTCATTATACTACACTTTTTCAAGAATTTCAAGTGGTTTTTCAGAAATATCAGTTATTTTTTTCGGAATTATCAAGAAGTTTTTGCAAAACAGCCAGCCTGGGGTCGATTTCCTTCTTGGGAGTGCATCCGGGATGGTCCTCGTTTATCTTTTTTCCGCACACGGGACAAAGTCCCTTGCAGTCATCACTGCACAGGTGACGCAGGGGAAACTCAAGGGTGATAGCCTCGGAGAGATCCTCTGTAAAATCGATGCATCCGTTTGAAACGTAAATGAGGTCGTCGGTAACGCCGTCCCATTCCTCGTCGTCCTCGTTAATGATGCGCTCTCTCGCCTCGGGAGAAGCGGCGGCGGAGATCACGCGCTCAAAGGTGAACTCAAGGTAGAAATCGGTCTCGTCAAGACATCTGTCGCAGGGGACTGTGTAATCAACGGTAACGTCTGCGGTGAGGGACATATATCCGCCCGTGTCGCTGACTCTTCCGGTGACAAAAATACCGTCGGGCAGGACTGTGATACCTGCGGGAAGCATTGCGGTGAGACTTTCACCTGCGTCCTCGCTGTATTCGAAGTCGAGAGTGGAACATCTGCCGTTCAGGATATCGGTAACGTCAAGCTTCATACTGATACACGACCTTTCTTTGTGCTGTAGTATATACGTATATATTATATTGTAACTTGTCCCCGATGTCAATATGTGTTTTTGCACGATATTTTCACGGCAAGCGGGCGAGTTTTCCCATATTTGTGCGGAAAAGCTGCAGTTGTTGGCACGCAATACGAGACGTGATACGCTTTTTCATTGCAGTACATATCTTTTTATGGAAATACATATGTAATTCTTTGCGAAAGTATATGATTTCTCTTGACTTTGCCTCATTGTTGTGATAGTATATACAATCATACGTTTATAGGGCGACACATGAGGCCGCGCGGCTCACGTGCCGCCCACGATTTTTTTGTTTTTATATCAAAGTCTTTCTCAAATCACAGAAAAACTATTGACAAAGTTTGTTTCTTATGGTAGTATAGTAAAGTGCTAAAGCGGATGGGCAAAAAAACCGCTTAATATTTTACAGAAACGGAAAAATGATATGAAAAGCTTTCACAATGAACAGACAGAAAACCTTTACCGCGCTATCCTTCTTTTAAAGGACGAGGCGGAATGCAGAAGCTTTTTTGAAGATATTTGTACGGTGAAGGAGCTTCAGGATATAGCTCAGCGCCTCGTTGTTGCAAAGATGTTGGGCGAGGGAAAAAGCTATCAGGAGGTGTCCCGCGAGACGGGCGCCAGCACCGCTACCATCAGCCGTGTGAACAAGTGCCTCGTTTACGGAGGCGGCGGTTACGAGACCGTTCTTTCAAGACTTGCTTCCGACACAGACGAAAACTGACAGAAAAGAGATATACAGAGATGAACATAGATGCTTCGGTACTTAAGCACAACGAAAGAGCGATATTCGCTCTCCGTGAGCTTTATTCCGGTTACGGATATGCCCAGTACAAAATGAGTAAATTCGAGGAATACGACCTTTACGTGAGAAACAAGGAGTTCCTCGTTTCAGACAATATAATCACCTTTACCGATAAGAGCGGACGCCTTATGGCGCTTAAGCCCGACGTCACCCTTTCCATCATCAAGAGCAGTGATAAGCCATTGGCGGACGGCGGTGTGTACAAGGTATACTACGACGAGAACGTATACCGCGTGTCCGGTGACACCGACGCTTTCAAGGAGATCCCCCAGGCGGGTCTTGTGTGCATCGGCGACGTCGATGACTATAATATATATGAAGTTTTGATGCTTGCACTTCGCAGTCTTGCAACCGTGTCGGACAGCTTTGTGCTTGACGTGTCAGACCTTGACGTGATCGCGGCGGTCATGGACCCTATGGGGCTTGCTGACGCAGACAAGGCAGAGGTCATGAAGTGTATCGGCGAGAAAAACGCCCACGGCGTCAAGGCTGTGTGCGAGAGAGCAGGCGTGCCTGCCGACAAGCTCATTCGTCTCGTCACCTCATACGGCGCACCTTCAAAAGTGATCCCCGTCCTCCGCGAGATACTCCCCGAGGACAGCATGTGTCTTGCAGACCGCTTTGAAAAGATCACATCCGCTATCGAGAGTGAGGGCTTTGCGGGCAGGATAAACATCGACTTCTCCGTAACGGGCAGCGTAAAATACTACAACGGCTACGTGTTCAAGGGATTTGTGGACGGGATTTCTTCGGGCATCCTTTCAGGCGGTCAGTACGACAGACTTATGGCGAGAATGCACCGCACAAGCCGCGCTATCGGCTTTGCCATGTATCTGGACCTTCTTGAAAGACTTACCATTGACAGCGGTGAATACGACGTTGACTGCGTGCTTCTCTATGATGAAGAGTGTTCAATAGACGCACTCCGCGATGCTGTGAATATGCTTAAGCTTGGCGGCAAGAGCGTGACCGCCATCAAACAAATTCCCGATAAGATGAAATACAGACAGCTTCTTAGACTTAACGAGAGAGGGGTGCAGATCCTTGAAAACAATGCTTAACGTAGCGCTTCCCAAGGGAAGACTTGGCGAAAAAGTATACGCCATGTTTGAGCGCGCAGGATTCGAATGCCCCTCTATCAAGGAAACAGGCAGAAAGCTTATTTTCGAAAATCCCGAGGCGGGCGTCAGATATTTCTGGGTAAAGCCGTCAGACGTTGCCATATACGTAGAGCACGGTGCCGCTGACATAGGTGTTGCGGGCAAGGATATCCTCCTTGAGTACGAGCCCGACGTATACGAGCTTTACGACCTTGACATCGGTAAATGCCGCATGGCAGTTGCCGCGAAAAAGGGATTCCGCTACAGCGCGGACAAGACCCTTCGCGTTGCCACAAAGTTTTCAAATATTACAAGGAATTATTATGCGTCACAGGGACGTGATATTGACATCATCCACCTTAACGGTTCCATCGAGATCGCTCCCATACTAGGTCTTTCCGACGTTATCGTTGATATAGTGGAAACGGGAACCACTCTTAAGGAAAACGACCTTGAGGTGTTTGAGACCATCGTTCCCATCAGCGCAAGACTTATTGCCAACAAATCAAGCTTTAAATTCAAGGGCGATGCCATCGAGCGCATCATGGCAGGTCTTGAAACGGAAAAGGCGGACAAGTAAGATCTCCGTCAGACCCGTGTCAGGGCAAATTTAAAGAAAGCTACCAAAGAAAGGTACGGTCACGGTTATGATAAAGATAATGAAGTTCGGTGAGGTGTCGGCTGACGAGATATTCGCCCGTGTTACGCCTACCGTAAACGTTGAGGCAGTAGTTTCCGATATCATTGTTGACGTGCGTGAAAACGGAGACGCGGCGCTTTACAAATACTGCGAAAAGTTTGACGGAGCGCGCCTCGACAGCCTTCTCGTAAGCGAAGCGGAAATTGACGAAGCAATGGCGGCGGTAGAGCCAGAGTTTATTGAAATTTTGAAAAAGGCGGCTGCCAATATCAGACACTTCCACGAAAAGCAGACGAGAAACAGCTTTATTATAAACGACCGCCCCGGCGTTGTAATGGGTCAGAAGGTGACTCCCGTTGACAGAGCGGGACTTTACGTTCCCGGCGGTACGGCGGCGTACCCCTCTACGGTACTTATGGACTCCATCCCCGCCAAGATCGCAGGCGTGCCCGAGGTGGTCATCACGACTCCCCCCGGACGGGACGGCAAGATAAATCCTGTAATCCTTGCGGCGGCAAAGCTAGCGGGCGTAGACAAGATCGTAAAGGCAGGCGGCGCACAGGCTATTGCGGCTCTCGCGTACGGTACGGAAAGCGTTCCTAAGGTAGACAAGATAGTAGGCCCCGGAAACGCATTCGTTGCAGAGGCAAAGCGTCAGGTGTACGGAATCGTGTCTATAGACATGATAGCAGGCCCCAGCGAGATACTCATCGTTGCGGACGGAACGTGCAATCCCGCTCACCTTGCGGCAGATCTGCTCTCACAGGCGGAGCACGACCGTCTTGCAAGCGCGGTGCTTGTTACAGATTCCATGGAGCTTGCCCGTGCCGTTTCAGACGAGCTTGAGGTACAGATACCTCTTCTCGAAAGATGCGATATAGCACGTGCATCCATTGACAATAACGGCAAGATCATCGTAGCCGACGATCTTATGTCCGCAATTGAGATATCAAACGAGATCGCACCCGAGCATCTTGAGCTGTGCGTTGACAATCCCTTCGATTATCTCGACGCCATCCGCCACGCGGGCTCCATCTTCATGGGAAAGAACTGCCCCGAGGCTCTGGGCGATTATTTCGCAGGTCCCAACCACACTCTTCCCACCAGCGGCACGGCTAAATTTTCAAGTCCTCTGTCCGTTGACGATTTCGTAAAGAAAACACAGTACACCTATTTCACCCGAGATGCCCTGGCGGCTGTTGCCGAGGACGTTGAGTTCTTTGCAAAGAAGGAAGGACTTACGGCTCACGCAAAAAGTGCGGTCATCAGAGTGAAAGACTAACGTATAAACCTGAAAGTGAAGATACACAATGAGCGCTTATTTCAGCGAAAAATATAAATCACTTACGCCGTATACCCCCGGTGAACAGCCGAAGGACACGGTATACGTCAAGCTGAACACCAACGAGTCCCCCTATCCTCCGTCAGACCGCGCTATCGCGGCGGCGGCTGAGGCGGCGGGAAAGTTAAACCTTTACCCCGATCCGGAATGCTTCGCCCTGACATCCAAGCTTGCGGAAATTCTCGGAGTTGACAGGGAAGAGGTACTTCTCACCAACGGCTCCGACGAGATACTTAACTTTGCCTTTATGGCATACTGTGATGAAAGCCACCCGGCAGTCTTCCCCGACATCACATACGGTTTTTATAAGGTGTTCGCACAGATAAACAATATCCCTTATGAAACTGTCCCGCTGAAGGATGATTTTTCCATCGACGTCACCGACTATATCGGTATTAACAAGACCGTGTTCATCGCTAACCCCAATGCACCTACCGGTCTTGCTCTTACGAGAGATGAGATCGAGCAGATCGTGAAGTCGAATCCTGATAACGTGGTGGTCATCGACGAGGCGTATATCGATTTCGGCGGCGAGAGTGCCGTGCCTCTTATAAAGAAATACGATAATCTGCTTGTCACCCAGACGTTCTCAAAATCCCGTTCAATGGCGGGCGCGAGACTTGGCTTCGGCGTAGGATGTAAGGAGCTTATACGCGACCTTAACACCATAAAGTATTCTACAAATCCCTACAACATAAATATGATGACCATGGCGGCAGGTCTCGGTATGCTTGAGGACGAGGACGTCACCCGAGCAAGATGCGCAGAGATACGCGAGACAAGAGCGTACACTCTCTGCGAGCTGAGACGCCTTGGCTTTGAAGGCGCTGACTCGGAAACTAACTTCGTTTTCGTCCGTCATCCGAAGCTTGACGGCAGTACGTATTACGCAAAGCTGAGAGAAAACGGGATCCTGGTGCGCCATTTCGACACGGAGCGGCTGAGGGAATATAACCGTATCACCATCGGCACTAAAGAACAGATGGAAAAATTCATTCAGGTAACCGAAAAGATATTGGAGGAAGCATTATGAGACTTGCGGAAATTAACAGAAAGACCGCGGAAACTGATATTTCCCTTAAACTTAATATAGACGGCACGGGCGAGAGCACCATCGACACAGGATGTGGCTTTCTCGACCATATGCTGACACTTTTTGCACGTCACGGCAGATTCGATTTGACCCTTACGTGCAAGGGAGACGTTCACGTGGACTACCACCACACGGTGGAGGACGTGGGCATTGCCCTCGGCGAGGCATTTTACAATGCCCTCGGCGACAAGCGCGGCGTTGTCCGCTACGGAAGCATGATCCTCCCCATGGATGAGTCCCTCATCCTCACCGCAGTTGACCTCTCAGGCAGAGCGCATCTTGAATACGCCCTTGAGATACCCACGGAAAAGGTGGGTGACTTCGACTGTGAGCTTGTGCGCGAGTTCTGGCTTGGCTTTGTCCGTACTTGCCGCTGTACTCTCCACATGAGACAGCTTGCAGGCATAAATTCTCACCACATTATAGAGGGTGCCTTTAAGTCTGCGGGCAGAAGCTTCAAGGAAGCTGTAGCGGTGGACGCGGCTTTTGCCGATGAAATCCCCTCTACCAAAGGAGTTCTCTGATGATCGCGATAATTGACTACGGAGTGGGAAACCTTTTTTCACTTAAAAGCTCTCTTGCGGCTATCGGTGCAGATGCGGTTGTAACGGCAGACCCCGAGGTGATAAAGTCGTCAGAGAAAATAATACTTCCCGGTGTGGGCGCGTTCGGAGACGCGGCGGCTAAGCTGAGAGAGTCCGGCATGGCAGACCTTGTGAAAAGCGAGGCTGAAAGCGGAAAACCCCTTATGGGAATATGTCTCGGTATGCAGCTTCTCTTAGAAAAGAGCTTCGAATACGGCTGTCACGAGGGCCTCGGACTTATAAAGGGTGAGATCCGTCCCATCACTGACGTTATCCCCGCGGACTTGAAGGTTCCTCACATAGGCTGGAACGCACTTCGCTTCAAGGGCGAAAAGTCCCCCATATTCAAGTATATAAACGAGGGCGACCACGTGTACTTCGTTCACTCCTTCTACGGAGCAGAGTGTGACGAAAGTGTTATCGCCACGGCGGAATACGGAGCTACCCTTACCGCGGCAGTGGCTGAGGACAACGTATACGGCTGTCAGTTCCACCCCGAAAAGAGCGGCGACGTGGGACTTCGCATACTTCGTGCTTTCATAGAGCTTTGATTTTGAAAGGTGTAATCATTAGATGTATATTTTTCCCGCAATAGACCTGTATGAGGGTAAGGCAGTCCGCCTTTATAAGGGAGACTATAACGAAATGACCGTGTACAGCGAAAGACCCTGGGAGATCGCAGAGGATTTTTACGCCAAGGGCGCGCGTCACATTCATATAGTTGACCTTGAGGGCGCAAAGGACGGAACCACCCCCAATATAGAAATAGTTAAGAAGATAATCGACGTGGCTGACCTCTTCGTTGAGATCGGCGGCGGAATCAGAAATATGGACACCGTAAAGGCGTACGTGGATGCAGGCGTTGACAGAGTCATCCTCGGCACGGCGGCGGTAAAGGACGAAGAATTCCTTCGTGCGGCGGTTGCCGAATACGGGGACAAGATCGCAGTAGGAATCGACCTGAAGGACGGCTACGTTGCCATAAAGGGATGGACGGAAACCTCCGCATACACAGGATTTGAGTTCTGCGAAAAAATGGAGAAGATGGGCGTGTCCTGCGTCATCTGCACGGACATTTCAAAGGACGGCGCGATGCAGGGCACAAACCATGAGCTGTACCGCGAGATGAGCCGCCGTTTCAAGCTTGACATCACAGCCTCCGGCGGTGTTTCCTCCATGGAGGATGTGGAAAAGCTGAACGAGCTTGGCATATACGGTGCGATAATCGGCAAGGCGTACTATACGGGAGCGATCTCCCTCAGCGACGCGGTTGCCGTAACAAAGGGAGGGGCAGTATGATAACGAAAAGAATAATCCCTTGCCTTGACGTTAAAAACGGAAGGGTAGTGAAGGGAGTAAATTTCGAAGGCCTTTCCGACGTATCATCCCCCGTGGAGCTTGCAAGATACTACAGCAGTGCAGGTGCCGATGAGCTTGTATTTTACGATATCACCGCATCAGCCGAGGGTCGTGCGCTTTTTACGGACATACTCCGTGAGGTAGCCTCACAGATATTCATTCCTTTGACGGTAGGCGGCGGTATCAACACCGTGGCTGATTTCGACAGAGTTCTCAAATGCGGCGCGGATAAGGTAAGCGTAAACTCGGGTGCTATCAGAAACCCCGACCTTATCTACGAGGCGGCAAAGCTGTACGGTGACCAGTGCGTGGTTATATCCGCGGACGTCAAGCGAGTTGACGGATTTTTCCGCGTATTCGCCAAGGGCGGACGCGAAAACACGGGCATGGAAGCTATTGAATGGATAAAGCGATGCGTCGGTAACGGTGCAGGCGAGGTGGTACTAAACTCCATCGACACCGACGGCGTAAAGGGCGGCTTTGACATTGAAATGCTTGACGCCGTATGTAACGCAGTAAACGTACCCGTTATCGCTTCGGGCGGTGCGGGATGCATCGAGCATTTCAACACACTGTTCAAGACTTTACCAAAGGTGGACGCGGGACTTGCCGCATCGATATTCCACTTCGGTGAAGTAAGTATTAAGGATCTGAAAGTGTCCCTTGCAGAAAACGGCATCCCCGTAAGACTAAGCTGAAAAATAATTGATTAGGAAGTAGAAAAAATGATAAACATAGACGAACTTAAATTTGACGAACGCGGTCTTATCCCCGCCATCGTCGTTGACAGTGTAACAAAGAAGGTGCTCACTCTTGCGTATATGAATCGCGAGAGCCTTCAGATCTCCATGGAACGTGGGCTCACATGCTTCTGGAGCCGTTCAAGAGAAGAGCTTTGGCTGAAAGGCGAGACCAGCGGAAACTATCAGCATATCGTATCCATCACGGCAGACTGTGACGGCGACGCGCTGACCGTAGTGGTAGATAAGGACGGTCCCGCGTGCCACAAGGGTACCGACTCCTGCTTCACCAACACCATCTGGCAGAGCGAGGAGAGACACGAGTTCTCTCTCGAGAGCCTTATGAAGATGCTTGAGGGCAGAAAGATCGAGAAGAAGGAAGGCTCATACACAACCTACCTTTTCGAGAAGGGAATCGACAAGATCCTCAAAAAGGTTGGTGAGGAGTGTACCGAGGTAATCATCGCAGGTAAGGCTGACGATAAGGCTGAAACAGTTTACGAGATCGCAGACCTTGCGTATCACGTAATGGTGCTTATGCTTCAGATGGGCATCTCCCTTGAAGACATTCACCGTGAGCTTGCATCCCGCCACGTAATCGACCACAAGGTAAAGCAGGAAAAAATGACGAAGTAAAATCTTCTTACCTCACATATACAAACGCCGCAGGGGAGACTCTGCGGTTGTTTGTTTTGCAGGTGTTATTGCTACGGATGAACGACCCCAACCATTGTAGGGAAGGGGTTCCCCCTCCCGAATACGTACACCCCCACACCGTCGCCACGGCGGGAGGTCGCATTTCGTTTCGCGAAATGCTGTATCCATCCCCTGCAACGAAAAGCGCCACGCACGTTCCTTCACGGCTTCGCATGAACGTCCGATAACATCGTAGGGGCGACCCTTGCGGTCGCCCTCACGCCTCTCACAATCTCTACGGCTACAAACTATACAAACGATCTCACCACCGTAGGGGATGACGCCACTGTTTGCTACGCAAACGATACATCCACGCCAACGAACGCCTCGCACTATCTTCACTGCAACCGCTAAACTTTATTAACGGGAGAGATCTCCCCCTTCCTCTTGACACCATCCCACCCCCGTGATATAATTACCGTAAAGACATACCATGTAACTATTAAAGGAGAATATATTATGTTTGTACAGACACCGCCCATGGGCTGGAATTCATGGAATACCTTCGGACACGACATCAATGAAAAGGTGGTTCTCGAAACTGCCGATGCTATGGTAGAGCTTGGACTTGACAAGCTTGGTTATAAGTATGTGGTCATTGACGACTGCTGGGCAATGAAGGATCGCGATCCGGTTACAGGACGCCTTGTTCCCGATCCCGAAAAATTCCCTCACGGTATGAAATACGTGGCAGATTATATTCATTCTAAGGGACTTCTCTTCGGTATGTATACCTGTGTGGGTGTTCTCACCTGCGGTATGTACCCCGGAAGCTACGGCCATGAGTTTATCGACGCACAGACCTTTGCCGATTTCGAGGTTGATTACTTAAAGGTAGACTACTGCGCAAAGCCCGCCACTGCAGAGGGTTCTCAGCTCTATCTCAAAATGGGCATGGCTCTCCGTGCGACAGGAAGAGATATCGTATATTCAATATGTAACTGGGGACGCCATGACGTGCATCATTGGGCGCGTTCTGTTGGCGGACATCTGTACCGTTCCACAGAGGATATCTGTGACTGCTTCTCAGCGGTGAACGGTATAGCTATGAGCCAGGAGGGAAATCTCTGCTACAGTGCCCCCGGATGCTTCAATGACCTTGATATGCTGACTGTAGGTATGGCGGGACACGGTCTTGTCAGCACAAGCCAGTACAGCATCAAAGAATATCGCACACAGTTTGCGCTTTGGAGCCTTTTCGGCTCTCCTCTTATGCTCGGTTGTGATATCCGTAACCTTGATGAGGAGACACTTGCTCTTATCAAAAACGAGACTCTCATCAGAATCAATCAGGACCCCGACTACCGTGCACCTATCAGACTTCAGGCGATCAAGATCTGTTTCGAGGATAAGCCTGTGTACTTCCGTGTGCTTTCCGATAACGAATATGCCATCGGTCTGTTCAATACCACAGATGACGACGGAGTTGTTGCCCTCTTCTTTGCAGAGCTTGGTATAACTCCCGAGTGTGGATATGCCTTTGAGGTGACTGACGCCTTCACGGGAGAAAACCTCGGTGTATACGATGAATTTTTCCTTAGAGAGCTTGAAGCCCGTTCATGCGGTGTGTATACTGCGAGACTTGTTAAAAAGTAATGAGAAGCTGTAAAAAATGTGCCGCTCCGCTTTCCGGTGACGAGGTCGCATTACATCAGAAACTTGTGGGTAGGCACAGTACCGAATTTTTCTGTATAAACTGCTTGGCTGAGCATTTTGATCTTCCGACAGATGATCTGCGCGCAATGGCTGACCGATTCAGAAAAGCGGGATGTATGCTTTTTCCTAAAAAGCCTACTGTTTAATTTGAGAGGTTGAACTGATGCTCGACCTCTTTTTGATATCAGATACAGCACATGGTCTGCGAGTGACAAAAAGCGATATGATTGAAACCTACAAACGCTTTGCACAAATTTAGTCTCTTTCGTCTTTGATTATTGTTCACAAAACAACAAAAGAGAGAAAGTTATATTGATTATTTCATAGTATTATGTTATACTGAAGTGTAAATTAATTCATGGAGGTTTTATAAATGAAAAGAAACAGAATAATTTCTTTCATCCTTACTGCGGTGATGCTTCTCAGCATGACTGCGGCAGTACTTCCCGTAAATGCGGCGCTTTCCTTCAATGACACCGACGGTCATTGGGGCAAGGCTGCGATCGAATACGTTGTGGAAAAGGGACTCATGAACGGTGTTGGCAACGGAGAGAGCTTTGCTCCCGACATGAGCCTTACCCGCGGAATGGTTGTAACCGTTCTCTACAGAGACAACGGCTCACCCAAGCAGAAGTATACTGCTACCTTCTCAGACGTTGCAGAGGGACAGTACTACACTGCCGCGGCTGAGTGGGCATTTGCCAACAATATCGTAAACGGTACGGGCACCGACGATTGGGGTGACCCCCTCTTCTCCCCCAACCGTGATATCACCCGTCAGGAGCTGGCGACCATGTTCGGCCGTTACGCTGACTTCAGACACGTTGACAAAACTGGGGACTCCGCTTCCATCGACTCTTTCCCCGATGCATCCTCCGTTGCAACTTGGGCGACAGATGCAGTAAAGTGGGCGGTTGGTGTCGGCCTTATCACAGGTAAGGCGAACGGCGGCGCAGCCACACTCTCTCCCGAGGACAAGGCTGTAAGAGCAGAGTTTGCTACCATCATCAAGCGTTTCAAGGAAACTGATTTTGACTATCTCGTAGCTTACGAGAAGCCCGTAGTAAAGAACGAATACACAGAACCCGATTATCCCCTCGTAACAGACGCTGACGTATACGTTGCTGTTGACGGAAACGATAACAACCCCGGTACTCTCGAAAAGCCTCTCGCAACTTTTGAGGCTGCTAAGGTTAAGGTGCGCGGTATCAAAAAGAACGGCGAGCGTAAGGTAGCCTTCATGGGCGGTGACTACGGTGTGATGAGCGTTACTATGACCGCTGAGGACAGCGGTACAGAGACGTCCCCCATCACTTACTGCGCGTACGGTGACGATGAAGTTTACTTCACCAACGGTGTGTATATCACAAACGATCAGTTCAAGCCTCTTGATGCGGCTGATAAGGCATATTTCTCCGAATCAAACGCTGACAAGATCATGAAGGTGGATCTCTCCGCACATCCTTCGGCAGACAAGATCGATTCCTCCGTAAGTATCTCTAATGCGGCAGGCATGCTGTGGCCTGCAAGAATTCCCAACAAGCTTGACGGAGCTGACCAGTATTATCCTAACATGACTGTTAACGTTGCAACTCCCGACAGCCCCTACACCATGGAGGAGATCAGGGCAGAGGCTATCGCAAACGGTTATCTCAACGCGGATACCATCATCCTTCCTTATACAGAACAGAATAAGCTTCAGGCGCTCAATACTATAAAATCGAGACTTGACAGTTATCACACCTACGAGGGTGTACAGATCTGCGGTTATGTTTCCAAGGTATGGCATCAGGATATGCTTAACATCAAGAGCTATGATAAGGCAACCGGTGTGGTTGAGTTCTTCAACAAACCTCAGCACGGATTTGTAAACGTTGACGAGTCTCAGAAGGCGTTCATCAGCAACGCTTCCGAGGAGCTTGATGCTGTTGGCGAATATTGGCTCGACACTTCAACGAAGACCCTTTACATCTACGGTGCGACAGGTAACTATTACATTGCAACGGACGGAACCTTCATCAGAGCTACGGGTGCTCATTACATGAGCTTTGTTAATCTGAACTTCCGTTGTACAAAGGCGTCTCCCGTTGCGCTGGACAGCTGTGACAACGTAACCTTTGACCGCACGGACGTTTCCTTCGTTTCCGGTAACGGCGGATTTGAGGTTATCAACTGCCTTAATTTCACTCTTAAGAATTCCGACTTCGGATACTTCTCAGGCTACGGTATATACTTCGACGGTCTTAACGCAGGCGAGCGTCCCGAGACAGGCTATGACTACATGGCACTCATGTCCCAGAACGTCCTTGTCGAAAACAACTGCTTCCACGACATAGCTCTCGTTGACGTTCACTCCGACGTTGCGGCAGTTAAGCTTGGTAACTACGTTATCGGCGCAAGGATCGCTCACAACGAGTTCTACAATTCTGCGCGTCACGCGATCTCCTTCGGTCAGACAAGCTTTGACGTGCTCATCGAATACAACGAGATTCATGACTGCATGACTAACTCAGCAGACGGAGGCGCGATCCACAACGGACGCGGAATCGTAGGCCCCAGTCACATCATGCGTTACAACCTGATCTACGACATCGTTGCATCTCACCAGGGCGGTACGTACGGAATTTACCTCGACGACTTTGAGACAGACAATGAGCTTTACGGAAACGTTTTCTACAACGTTACCACTCCCATCGTTACAAATCGCGGACGCGACAATTACATCCATGACAATGTGCTTATCAATTCGGGTAATATCATGATCAACTACAGCCCCGAGAGCGCTATCAAGACGTATTTTGATGCGGACTCTAGCCGTGAGTTCCAGTATCAGTATCATACGCTTCTCCCCAAGGAAGATTCTCCCTACTATGCGATCTGGGCGGCAAAGTGTCCCAACAACTACAAGGTAGAGCTTGATACGGAGGACTTCTACAACCGAAACAGTGCCTTCGTTCAGAACAACACCGTAGTTTATAACTACTTCATAGACAGTGTGATTAATTTCAACGAAGATGCGGTTGCCGTAGGTACTATCGAAAATAACTTCGAGCTCAAGACCGACGAAAACCCCTTCTTTGCAAATCCTGCAATCGGCGACTACTCTGTAGTTAAGGGAGAGGGACTTGCAGATAACCATTTCGATAAGATCGGAAGATATTGATCTGATTGCGCGGACAGGTAATCTTCTTCCCCTGCGTATGCGGGGAAGAACCAAAGTAAACTGAAAAGCAGGAGCATAGGGAAGTATCCTTACGCTCCTGCTTCGTTTTGTTCGGTTTACCTCGAAGAGCAGTACTCAGTCCCATCAACGGAAGGGGACTGCCTTCCTCCAACGGTTTCACATTTCCCCATTTGCCTCCCGTTTCCCAACACATTGTAAATATCTGTTGAAACTTCACAGAAACTTTTTCGAAAAAATGAAAAAACTCACCGAAACGGGAAATTCTACTTGAAAAACAGACACTTATGTAATATAATAAAAACGTATAGTTAATACTTTTGCATAATGAGGTGGCGAACATGACAACAGCAGAATACAGCTCCAAAATCAAGAGAGTTCTCATCACAAAAGAAGAGATCGACGCAAAGATCAAGGAAGCGGGAGCGTATATCGATTCTATTTACGACGGACGTCCCATCCTTCTTGTCAGCATACTTAAGGGAGCTTTCGTTTTCATGGCAGACCTTTGCCGTGCGGTAAGTGTTCCTTGCGAGATCGGCTTTATGTGCGCGAAAAGCTATTACAGCGGTACTTCCTCATCAGGTGTGGTTCAGATCACAATGGATCTTGAGCAGGATATCAAGGACTATCACGTTATAATCGTTGAGGATATCATCGACACGGGCAGAACCTTAAACGACGTAGTAAAGCTTCTGCGCGCGCGAGAGCCTCTGTCGCTGAAGGTCGTAACTCTGCTTGACAAGCCTGACCGCCGTGTGGTCGATTTTAAGGCGGACATGTCCCTTTTCACCATTCCAGATCACTTCGTTATCGGTTACGGTCTTGACTGCGGCGAGTATTACAGAAATCTTCCCTATATCGCGGAGTACGACGCGTAAATGAAACTCTCCTGCCTTCGCAGGGGATATGGATTCGCTTCGCGGGTCTTCCTACATTCAAACATAAGAACTATTGCCTTGATATTTCGGAATAGTTTTGATGTAAAAATTTATTAAAAGGAGAAAAACATGGACAAGTTTTTCAAAATTTCCGAGCGCGGATCAAATGTAAAAACTGAGATCATCGCAGGTCTTACAACGTTCTTCGCTATGGCGTACATCATCGTTGTAAACCCCAATCAGATCATCGGTTTCAGCTTTGACGTTCCCGGCGCCGGAAAGATCTGGAATGCGGTTTATATCGCATCTATTGTTGCCGCTGTGATCGGTACTATGCTTTACGCACTTTACGCAAAGCTGCCTTTCGCACAGGCTTGCGGAATGGGTCTTAACTCATTCTTCTTCACATCATTCATTCTTCCCCAGATCATTGCGGAAGGAGACGTTATCAAGGGTTATCAGGCAGGACTTGTAATCATTCTCGTTTCCGGTCTTATATTCCTGATCCTTTCAGTTACGGGTGCCCGCAGCTACATCGCTAAGGCGATGCCTGAGTGCATCAAGAAGTCGATCCCTGCAGGTATCGGTCTCTTTATCGCCTTCATCGGTTTCCAGAACGTAGGCATCATCCAGGCTAACCAGTACACATTGGTTCAGTTTGTAAAGCTTAACGGCGTTGCATGGGCTGACGTTGCTCCCGCGGTTATTGCGCTCCTCGGCTTTATTATCATTGCTATTCTTACTAAGCTTGGCGTTAAGGGTGCAGTGCTTCTCGGTATTTTTGCAACTACCGTGATTTATTACCTTGCAACATGGCAGCTTCCCAACTTTGACATGAGTGCTATCGCTCAGCCCTTCAAGGATTTCGCTGAGATCGGTATCACCGGTATTTTCAAGGCTGACTCATGGAAGAACGCTTTCGGCGGCGAAATGATTGGAAGCATCTTCTCCGTGATCATGCTTATCGTTACCTTCTGTCTCGTTGACATGTTCGACACCATCGGTACACTTTACGGTGCTGCTTCCGAGGCAAACATGCTTGACGAAAACGGCGACCCCGTTGATATCGACAAGGCAATGGCATGTGACTCTATCGCTACAGTAGCAGGTTCCGTTTGCGGTACTTCAACCGTTACTACTTTCGTTGAGTGCGCATCCGGTGTTGCCGCAGGCGGCAGAACGGGTCTTACAAGCGTCGTAACGTCACTTTGCTTTGCGATATGCCTCTTCCTCTCTCCCCTTGCAAGCATCATTCCCGCGGCTGCAACTGCTCCCGCTCTCATCTTCGTTGGTGTACTGATGCTCAAGAACTTTGCTAAGGTTGACATGGAAGACATGAGAAGCGCGGTTCCCGCGTTCCTTACGCTGGTTATGATGCCCCTTACTTACTCCATCGCAAACGGTATCGGTATCGGTGCAATGGCGTACGTTCTCATCACTCTGTTCACAGGCAAGTTCACAAAGAAGGATATCGCTGTTACGATCATCGCTCTCCTCTTTGTAGGCAAGTTTGTATTCGGTACAATGTAATCTGCAGTTATGATCTCCCCACTGATATTTCTCGGTGGGGAGATCTTTTTGTAAAACGGAAGGAAATGAAAAATATTTCGTGATTTTCAAAAAATAGGTGAAACCTTTTTGCCTTTTCTGCGACTAATATACGGAAGGGTCAAAAGACCTGATGCTTGAAGGAGGTGTGCGTATGCGTGACACGGACAGCGGGAACGCGCTGTATGAAAGATATCTTGCGGGAGACGAGGCGGCTCTCGGGGAACTTGTTGAATGCTATTCGGCGAGTCTCGTTCTCTTTATCAACCGATATGTCAACAATCTGAGCGTAGCTGAAGAGCTGATGGAGGACACCTTTTGCGACGTGGTGATGAAGCAAAAGCACTTCAAGGGAGAGTCCGCATTTAAGACGTATCTCTTTGCCATCGGACGCAACAAGGCGGCAGACTATATACGCAGAGCTTCACGGTACGGATTCGTTCCCATCGAGGACGCAGAAAGGGAGATAACGCTTCTCCATTCTCTTGAAGAGGCTGTCGTCGCAGAGGAGGAAAAGCGTGCGCTGTGGCGTGCCATGGACAAGCTGAACGCAGATTACAGAGCGGCGCTGTATCTTATTTATTTTGAAGAGCTATCCTACGACGAGGCGGGGCGTGTACTGAAGCGCAGCCGCCCGCAGATGAAAAATCTGGTGTACCGAGCAAAAGTGTCGCTGAGGGGAAAGCTTGAGGAAGGAGGATTCGTTTATGAAGGAATATGAAAAGTGGACGGCGGAAATTGAAGAGAAGATAGAAAAAGCCGCACGAAAGAAGGAAGAAAGGCGTAAGCTTAGGACAAGGGTCACGGCGGGTGCGGCCTGTGCCGCGCTGATCGCGGGATGCGTGCTGATCCTTCCGCATTACATGAATGGGGATCGTAATCCGTTGATCGCGCCCAGCGGGATAAACAGCGAAACAAAGGGCGGCGTGGATACGATGGAGAAAGTGTCTCCTGAAACGGAGCCGTCTGAGATAGAGCCGCCGTATATTTACAGAGGTCCGAGGATAGTAACTTATAAAACGGAAACGGGAGAGTATTCGTGGGCTGTGGGGCAGAGCTCCATAGGCACGGAGCTGCCTACCAAATTATGTCCCGAGGGACATTACGACGGAGTGGGTCATCCATCGTACCATTCCGTTCCCACGTCGCTTGTAACAGTGGTGGAGGATGTGTCGCCGTGGGATGATATGAATTCGTATGACCTGCTGATGAAGTTAGAGTATCAGGAGAGTCTCGGACGGCGTATAGCAGGCAAGTGTGAAAAAGATACCGTAAGGCATTATATCGACGAGCACGGTATAACGAGGGAGGATTTTGACAAAAACGTTGACCTTGTAGTAAATTACGCATTCAACTTAGATGTGCTTTACGGCGAATATGATTACTGTGACGAATACTACAGATATACGAAGATATTTGAAAGACGTCAGAAGATGTACAACAGCTACAACGAGACGCTCATAGCGATACGCCTTAACTGCGAAAACAAACCCGAGGGGCTGGCAAATGATTCAACGGAAAAACGGCGCAGATTTGGCTACAGCATTCCCGAGCTTGCGTATCATTACGGACTTTCCGAGGATGAGCTTCGCGCCGTGATCGAGGAAACTGTCGGCAAGGCGGGCTTTGAGCTTACCTTCAACTACGACTTCAGCGTCATATATAACGAGGACGGGACCTTCAGAGAAGAGCTGTCGAAGCTTGACGTTACGGAAAACGATTTTGATGCGGTCGTAGACTATGCTGCAGAGCTTGGCGAGGCTTTCTGCCGTATATACGAATGGGAAGACCCCGCAGAGATAGGCGACGTAAAAAACGAGGGTGACGGACTCAGCTATTCCGACAAGCGTTCTTACGCATGCACGGGTGAGTGTATCGAAAGAATTGCGTACAGGTGCGAAGATATACTTGAAGAGAGAGGCGACAAGTCACATTATCCTACGGGAGTGCTTAACGAGAGTCCCTTCCCGCTTAAGACACTTATTGACGAATACGGACTGACCCGGGAAGATGTGAAGGGTGTCGTTTCCGAAATGGCGGGGGAATACGATATTCCCTATGACGTCCTTTTTGAAGGAACTATGGATGAGGTTCTGGAGTATTACAAAGCAGTGTCGCACAGAGTGAAGCATTATAAGGAGACAACGTTCGATGCCATGGTCAGTCTTATCAGAACGTATTACAATGACGCAGACGGTACTTCGCTGAAAATGTACGGCAGTTGCAGTATTCCCGAGCTTGCAGTGGCAGGGCAGATAAGCCGTGAAGAGCTTCTTGCCATCATAGCAGAGGTAAAGCGTCGCGAGGAGCCGTCTCAGGTATATTACGGAGGTGCGTTTTATCAGTACGACTATGATCTTGACGTGATATACAACGAGGACGGAAGCTTCAAGGATTTGTCGGGTTGCGACAGCGGAACGCTTCAAGCAATGTTCACGGGTGACGAAAGATATTATTGAAAGCTACGCAGAATAAAGTATGGGGGTGTCGCACTAAGAAAAAATAATTGACAAAACGCATAATAAAACGTAGGGGACGTCGTCCCCTACAAATATATTGTTCGTTTATCTCACGCCGTAGGTTCTATGCAACCTTCGCGGCTACCACGGCAACAATATAAACCGTCGTAGGGCGGGGGCTTGCTCCCGCCGCAAACGTCCGCCCCGCACCGTCCCCACGGCTACCGTCGAAACATCCTTCCAAATTTTAAATAAAATCCATTTGCGAAGCAAATATTCCGAAATTCTTCATTCATCATTCCTCATTTATCATTCATCATTCATCATTCCCCCGCCCCTCTACGGCTACGGATGAACAAAAAACAACTTTCAATTTAAATTCCCCTCAATAAATTTTCACAAAAACAAAAAAATCATCTAAACATCTTTACAAACGGAAAAAACTGTGTTATAATAACTCTCGTATGCCGTATGCACGGAATTCGGACACAGCGCTGTGCCTGTTTGTTTAGCTAACGTAGCGGACATAACGGACACGATAAGCGGTTCACCCGCCGAGTTCTGAGTTTACGGAGAAAAATATTTTTTATGAGGTGAAGAAAAATGATCACTAAGGCAGAAAAGACAGCAATCATCGAGCAGTACAAGACACACGAAGGCGACACAGGTTCTCCTGAGGTTCAGATCGCGATCCTTACACACCGCATCAACACCCTCACCGAGCACCTTAAGGTTAACAAGAAGGACCACCACAGCCGCCGCGGTCTTCACAAGATGGTAGGTCATCGCCGTAACCTCCTCGGTTACCTCCAGGAGAACGACATTGAGCGTTACCGTGCTATCGTTGAGAAGCTCGGTCTCAGAAGATAAGTTATCCGACTGCAGGATAGGTCAAGTATTTTCTGAACTTTACTGCGGCAGTTCGGTATCTGCCGATCTGCCGCGGTATTTTTTTGCTCACGTAAGCTAACCGGAAACAGACGTCATCGGAGATTTAGCAGTTAAAAAAGCGCATAGGTGCAGTAACACCGATAAGTTAAGAGAAACTTCTGCCGAGATCCTTCGCTTCGCTCGAGGATGACACGGCAGGGAAAACTTAACTGACCGTAACAGATGCTGTGCGTTTCTTTAAGTGCTGAAGCTCCTTGGCGTAGACTTTAAAATACGAAAGGAAAAATGAAAATGTTTGAGAATTACAAGAAGTTTTCTTACGAGCTTGCCGGCCGTCCTCTCACAGTAGAGACAGGTAAGATGGCAGGCCTTGCAAACGGTTCCGCACTCGTTCGCTACGGCGACACTGCGATCCTCGCTTGCGCTACCGCTTCCGAGCGTCCCCGTGACGGAATTGACTTCCTCCCTCTGTCCATCGACTTCGAGGAGAGACTTTACTCCGTAGGCCGCATCCCCGGCTCCTACCTTAAGAGAGAGGGCAGACCCAGCGAGAAGGCTATCCTTACCTCCCGCGTTATCGACAGACCCATCCGTCCTCTTTTCCCCAAGGACCTCAGAAACGACGTTGCTATCTCCCTTCTCGTGCTCTCCGTTGACCACGACTGCTCTCCTGAGATCACAGCAATGATCGGTGCGTCCATCGCTCTCTCCATCTCCGATATTCCGTGGAACGGTCCTATCGGCGGTGTGTTCGTAGGACTTACCGACGAAGAGGGTATCGTTATCAACCCCACCAGCGAGCAGAGAAAGAGAAGCCATCTCGAGCTTACAGTTGCAGCATCCGAGAAGAAGGTCGTAATGATCGAGGCAGGTGCTGAGGAAGTAGCTGACGACGTTATGTTCGACGCTATCATGAAGGCTCACGAAGAAATTAAGGGTATCGTTGGCTTTAT
Source organism: Clostridia bacterium (assembly GCA_017440665.1). Classification (GTDB taxonomy): domain Bacteria; phylum Bacillota; class Clostridia; order Oscillospirales; family CAG-272; genus RUG11130. The sequence continues at coordinate 6,936 of JAFSGU010000037.1, read as the reverse complement.
CAACTCCATCGTAGCAGAGATCGGTAAGGACAAGTTTGAGTATCCTTCCTGCGAGCTTGACCACGATATGTTCGACAAGATCTTCGATTTCTGCGAGAGTGACGTTATGTTTGCTCTCGACACTGACGACAAGAACATCCGTGATGCAAGAATGGAGCCCATCCGTGACGCTATCATGGAGAAGTTCATTGAAGAGTATCCCGAGCTTGAGACCATCTACCCCGAGCTCATCTACAAGATCCAGAAGAAGATCGTTCGCCGCTGGCTCCTCGTTGACAAGAAGCGTGTTGACGGCAGAAGAATGGACCAGATCAGACCCCTTGCGGCTGAGGTTGGCCTCTTCAACAGAACACACGGTAGCGGTCTCTTTACCAGAGGTCAGACTCAGGTAATGACTATCGCAACTCTCGGTCCTATCTCCGACGCTCAGATGCTTGACGGTATCAGCGAGGAGACCGAAAAGAGATACATGCACCACTACAACTTCCCCGGCTACTCTGTCGGTGAAGCAAAGGCTTCCAGAAGTCCCGGACGCCGCGAGATCGGTCACGGTGCGCTTGCTGAGCGTTCTCTTGTTCCCGTACTTCCTTCCGTTGAGGAATTCCCCTACGCTATCAGACTCGTATCTGAGGTAATCAGCTCCAACGGTTCTACATCTCAGGGTTCCGTATGCGGCTCCACACTTGCTCTTATGGACGCAGGTGTTCCGATCAAGGCTCCCGTTGCAGGTATCTCCTGCGGTCTTATCACCTCCGAGGATTCCGACGACTTCATGACCATGATCGATATTCAGGGTCTTGAGGACTTCTACGGCGACATGGACTTTAAGGTAGCAGGTACTCACAAGGGTATCACATCCATCCAGATGGATCTTAAGATCGACGGTCTTACACCCGAGATCATCCGCGAGGCGTTCGAGGTAACTCACAAGGGTCGTGACTACATCCTTGACGAGATCATCCTCAAGGCTATCCCCGCACCCCGCGAGGAGGTTTCCGAGTACGCTCCCAAGATGCTCACCATGAAGATCGACGTTGAGAAGATCAGTGAGGTTATCGGTAAGCAGGGTAAGGTCATCCAGGGTATCGTAGCAGAGACAGGCGCTAAGGTAGACATCGAGGACGACGGTACTATCTTCATCGCATCTCCCAGCAAGGAGTCCATCCAGGCTGCAAAGGCTATGATCGACGCTATCGTATTCGAGCCTGAGGTAGGCGCTATCTACACAGGTAAGGTAACGAGAATCATCCCCATCGGCGCATTCGTTGAGTTTGCTCCCAAGAAGGAAGGCCTCGTTCACATCTCTAAGCTTGACCGTAAGAGAACCGAAAAGGTTGAGGACGTCTGCAACGTAGGCGACGAGATCAAGGTCAAGTTCCTTGGCTTCGACGAAAAGGGCAGAATGAACCTCTCCAGAAGAGACGCTCTTTAATCAATAACAGAAAATACAGCAGGGGCGCTCGGTAAGAGTACCCCTGCGTTTTCATTTATAATAAGTACAGCCCGTGGGCTGAATGGAGTTTATTATGGCACAAAACAGAAAAAACGATCCTCGCCGCGTAAGATACACGGAAGAGGACGTGCTGAAGAGCGCTACATCACGCTACAGACGCCGCAGCCTCGGTAAATCGGGTATAGCGGTGATACTCTGCACGGTCATGCTTTTGGCTGTGGTGGCAGTATCCGTGGCATTCATGATGACACTCGATTGGAAGCGTCCGGGACGTGACAGACAGGATGAGCTTGCCGAAAGCTTCCTCAAGGAAAATCCGCCCGAAACGGAGCCTGAAGTAAAGTTCGATACCATAACCAAGACCGCTGCTGACGTGGCCGTGGGTGACGTGATACTTGTCAACTACCGGTACAAGTACGTTTTCCCCGAAACAGAGGATCATCTTGTAAACATCTATAAGAACAAGACCTCCGATTATGCCGTGGCTTATAACGACTATCTGCTTGACGGCGACGTGCTTGACGTATTTTCACGTCTTATTGCAGACCTGAAGAAAGCGACCGGTGACAGTCCCATTCTCGTAAACAGCACGTACCGTTCCCTCGAGGATCAGCAGTCTATATACGACAGCTACGTTCAGTCAAACGGCGAGGAATATGCAAAACAGTACGTGGCAGACCCCGGCTCAAGCGAGCACCACACGGGAAAGGCGCTTGACCTTACCGTACGTTATTCCGACGGCTCCTACGTGCAGATGAAGAATTACGAGGACCTTGACACCTTCGTATCTCTGTGTATAATGAACGGCTTCGTTCAGCGTTACCCTGAGAATAAATACGTGTTCACCCACATCAATACCGAGCCCTGGCACTACAGATACGTGGGGCTTCCTCATTCCTACTTAATGTTCAAGAAGAACATGTGCCTTGAAGAATACGTGGAGTTTGTACGAGATTATTCTGCAGACGGAGAAATGCTTCTGCTGACAGCAGAGGGAGAAGTCTCATCATGTGACAAGAAAACTCTTCCCAAAAACGGATACGTGGTGTACTACGTACCCATGGGAGAGGAAGATACAGTCCTTATCCCCGTGCCTGCAGATGCGGCGGACTACAATATCTCCGGTGACAACTGCGGCGGATTTATCGTAAGCGTTAAGTTCGGTGAGCCTGAGCTTCCCCTTGCAAGCTATAAGGTACCCGTCGTAACTCCGGTAGGATAAACACAACATTCAACGAAACTTTTCTCTGTTTTCATTTATCTGTCACATAAAGCGGGTATAATGAAATCAGCCGGAGAGAAAGGAAAGGTTTTCAGACATGAATAACAATTTTGAAGAAAAAAACAGAAATAACGAGCCTGTGGAAAACACAGAAAATATTATCGAAGACACTGCAGGGGATATCCCTTCCGTTACTTACGATTATTCTGAGGAGTCCTCTGTATCGGAAGGCACCTACAGCATGAAGCGTGATGATATCATAAAGGACGATCTTACACCCGTTCCCGAATACAGCACCACATGCAAGGACGGAGAAGGCAGTATCGACTATGTGCCTGCAGAGGATGCGGCGGATAAAAAAGAGAAGAAGACAAAGAACAGGAACGGCGGTAAGCTTCTTTTCGCGGCGGCGTGTGTTGTTCTCTCCCTCCTTTGCGGATTTGCGGGTGCCACACTTTCAAACTTCTTCTTCGCACCCGAAGTACAGGACAGTGTTTCAACGGGTAACGACAGCGGCAGCAACGATGGCACCGTCATCATCGACCGCGTGGTAGAGCACGTTGAGACCTCCTCCGAAGGCTCCAAGCTTACTTATACAGACGTTGAAAATCTCGTAGGCGACAGCGTCGTTGCCATTACCACCGAGCACAAGGCGACAAGCTTCTGGCAGGAATACGTGACCAGCGGTGCGGGAAGCGGCGTCATCATTTCCGAGGACGGATACATCATCACTAACAACCACGTAATTTCCACCACAGAGACTTCCTTCTACGGAACTACAACTTCCTATGCCGATAAGATCACAGTCAGCCTTAAAAACGGTGAGACATATGACGCGACAATTATAGGCGGTGCGGCTGACGCGGACATCGCGGTCATCAAGATCGAAGCCAAGGACGGCGAAAAATTCGTCAGCGCCAAGTTTGCGGACAGCGACAAGCTGAAGGTGGGAGAGGAAGTTATCGCCATCGGTAATCCCCTCGGTGAGCTCAGCGGTACGACTACCAACGGTATCATCAGCGCCCTTGCGCGCAAGGTGACCATCGAAAACGTCGAGATGAACCTGCTCCAGACCAATGCCGCTATCAACCCCGGTAACTCCGGCGGCGGACTTTTCAACATGAGCGGCGAGCTTGTGGGCGTGGTAAACGCTAAGTCCTCAGGTACGGGCATCGAGGGCCTCGGCTTTGCCATTCCCTCAAACGATGCTTACTCCGTAGCAAGTAAGATAATCGAAACAGGCGGAGACGTTACCGACACCGCATCCGTAAAGATAGGTATCACCACCGTAAACATCTTCACGGCTGCTGATGCGCAGAAGTACAACGTAAACGCATACGGTGTATACATCTACGAGGTCGAAAAGGGCTATAACGACGACGTGCTTAAGGGCGGCGACAGAGTTATTGCAGTCAACGATATCGAGATCGCAGAGGGCGCGGACATTGTGGAAATCGTCAGAGGCAGCAATGCAGGCGACAAGCTTAACTTCCTCGTATACCGCGACGGCAAGCTTAAAAACGTAGAGGTCACCGTTTTCGAAAACAAAGCGAAAGACGTAGATTTCTAAGTAAACAAAACGGCGGACTGCCACCGAGGGTATCGGGGGCAGTCCTTTCCGAATAATAGAGCACCGCGAAGGTGATTCTTTATGAAAGCTCAAACAGGACAGATCAAGGCGTAATTGTTTTATTTTGTGAAGCGAAGGAGATATATATGTATAAAATTCTTATAGCAGACGATGAAGCGGGCATCCGTACCCTCGTTGCAAAATACGCTGTGTTCGAAGGACACACCGTAGTTGAAGCGGCAGACGGCATGGAAGCCATCGAACTTTGCAAAAACGGTGACGTTGATATTGCCATAGTTGATATAATGATGCCCGAGCTTGACGGATTTTCCGCGTGTCGCGAGATCAGAAAATTTTCAGACGTTCCTATAATCATGCTCAGCGCAAGAGGAGAGGAATACGACAGGATAAACGGATTCGAGATAGGCGTGGACGACTACGTGGTGAAGCCTTTTTCACCTAAGGAGCTGATGCTCCGTGTAGAGGCGATAATGAAGCGCACGGGCAGACGCGCCAATTCGGAAAACGTATCTCCTCAGAAGGAAGTGGTAAAACTTGGCGGTCTTACCGCAGACGTTTCTGCAAGAGCGGTGTATATCGACGGAGCACCTGCCGATATGACGCCTAAGGAATACGATCTGTTTTTCTATATGCTCCGTAACCGTAACATTGCCCTGTCCCGCGAAAGACTTATAAGCGAGGTGTGGGGGTACGATTATTTCGGCGACGACAGAACGCTTGATACTCATATCAAGCTACTCCGCAGAAGTCTCGGCAAATACGCGGCGCATATTGTGACTCTTCGTGGCGTAGGCTACAGATTTGACAGCGAGATATCGGCTACGTGAGGAGGCTTTGCGGTGAAAAAAGGTGAAAAAAAGATCCGCAGGAGAAAAAAGCTTCCTATGCGGACTTACATATTTGCCTCGTTTCTGGTGTTTTGTGCGGTGGTAATAGGTACGCTGTGGCTGTTTCAGAGCGTATTTATGGAGGACCTTTACAAAAGCGTCCGTCTGCGTGAGACTGCTAAGTGTGCAAGGGAGATATCTGTACGTGATATGGATGATGCTCAAAGCGCGGCAACGGAGCTTGGCAACAAATACGGCATGTGTGTGTCGGTGTATACCATAGTCGGCAGACGTGGACAGGGTATTGCGGAATACCACGAAAACGCGGTCTGCTTTATCCACAACACCTCCTCCGACCACCTTCTTGACAGACTTTACTTAGGTGCGTCAGAGGATGGAGAGTACATAGAAAGTGTACCTCGAATGGGCGGTAAGAGAGACGACGGAGAAGGCGAGAGCATCATTTATGCAAAGCTGATCCCCGGAGAGGACGTAAGCTATATGATCGTTCTCAACACGGAGATATATCCTCTGTCATCCACCGTATCCACTATGCGTTATCAGCTCGTTTACGTGAGCGTGGCTCTCATCGCCGTGGCGGCGGTGATAAGTGTCGTTATGTCCCGCGTTATGGCGCGCCCCGCCACCGCCATGAGCAGAGAAGCGGAAAAGCTTGCTCTCGGAAACTACGACGTTGTCTTTAACGGCGGCGGTTACCGTGAGATGGAGGGGCTTGCAGATGCGCTGAATCACGCGGCACACGAGCTGTCCGGACTTGACCGAATGCAGAAGGAGCTTATAGCCAACGTATCTCACGACCTGCGCACGCCTCTGACTCTCATCTCAGGCTACAGTGAGGTCATGCGTGACATCCCGGGTGAGATGACTGCGGAAAACATGCAGATTATCATAGACGAGACGGCAAGACTTAATTCTCTTGTAAGTGATCTGCTGGACGTGTCAAGATTCATGCAGGGCGGAGGCAAGCTGGAGATTTCAACTTTCAGTTTGACTGAGACCGTACGCGAGGCTATGGGGCGGTATGCAAGACTTATAGAGCGCGACGGATACGTTATCGATTTCGAAAGTGACGGCGAGGTGCTGGTCCGTGCCGACAAGGGACGTATACTTCAGGTAATATACAATCTTGTAAACAACGCTGTAAACTACACGGGTGAAGATAAGCGTGTGGTCATTCGCCAGACGGTGAAGTACGGCAGATGCATGATAGAAGTGATTGACAGCGGTGACGGTATTCCTGAGGATGAGCTTCCTATGATATGGGATAGGTATTACAAGCAAGCCTCCTTCCACAAGAGAGCGGTGCTTGGAACAGGGCTCGGACTTTCCATCGTTAAGAATATACTTGTCAGCCATAAAGCAAGATTCGGCGTAAGAAGCAGAGCGGGCGAGGGAAGTACGTTCTGGTTTGAGCTTAAGGCGGAGAAGTGAAGCATTTCGCTTGCGGTAAATATGGAGAACGACCGCTTTAATTTGCCTTCTCCTGCGGGAGAAGGCGGCGCCGCACTTCGCGTAAGCGAATGTGTTCTTTCTGAATCCTGTGCAAAAGTGGCACGAAAGCAAAAGGAACCCCGAAGGGGGTCAGTCTCACGTGATGAAGCAAGTGCGAACATAGGACTAGATCCACGCCGCAAACGCAGTGCGTTTGGCCCCCCGCTACGCGATGGGGCTACCGGCTTTCGACCCCCGGTACGATACCGGCAAAAGAAGAAAAGGAACCCCAAAGGGGGGCAGTCTCACGTGATGAAGCAAGTGCGAACATCGGACTAGATCCACGCCGCAAACGCAGTGCGTTTGGCCCCCCGCTACGCGATGGGGCTAC
>JAFSGU010000036.1 GCA_017440665.1 Clostridia bacterium | reverse complement strand
TCTTTTTTCTTTCGCGGAAGGAGAGATTTGCCCGACGGGACTACCGTCCCGCGGCACGCACACGCGCACCAAAACAGTCCACCGGACTGTTTTTCTCTCTTCGTTCGTGCGCTTTCAAATCTCTTCGTTTAAACAAAAGAAAAAAGACACACCGAAGTGTGTCTTTTTTCTTTCGCGGAAGGAGAGATTTGAACTCTCGCGCCGGTAACCCGACCTACACCCTTAGCAGGGGCGCCTCTTCGGCCTCTTGAGTACTTCCGCAGAACACAAGCACAGACCGTCTCAGATATGCTTGCCATAGTATTATATTACATCTTGCCCCGTTTGTCAAGGCTTTTTTGATAAAAATTCACCCGTCTGCGATACTTTTTTCGCACAGACGGGTGAAATTCATTTGTCTTACATCTGTCCCGCAAGGGCACACACGATAGCAGCAGACTTCGTTGCAGCCGCCGCGGCAAACTCCATATAGTTGTCACACGCGCCGCCGTCAGCGTCGTCTGAGATCGCGCGGATGATCACGAAGGGTACTTTGTTCACGTAACACACGTGTCCTACGGCCGCACCCTCCATCTCACAGCATACCGCACCGAAGGTATCGACTATTCTCTTCTTCTCCGCCATGTCTGCGATGAACTTGTCTCCGCTGGCGATGGTGCCGCGGTGAGTCTTGATTCCCATAGCACCTGCGATGTCGCAGATCTTGTCCGCTACCTTCGCGTCAGCGTCAAAGTACACCTTGTCCGTACCCGAGATGAGTCCGGGCTCGTCTCCGAGGGCTGTTGTATCCATATCATGCTGACACACTCTGTCAGACACGGCTACGTCGCTGATAGACAGCTCTGACGTAAGCGTTCCGCCCACACCCGTATTGATAATAAGCTCGGGTGCGTACTTGATTATCATCGCCTCCGCGCACATTGCGGCGAACACCTTTCCGATACCGCACACGGAGCACACCACTTCCGCGCCGTTTACCTTGCCTCGGATGAACTCAACTCCGCCTGCGCTCTCACGGACAGCTTCAGTCATCTCCGCGGCGATATTATCCATTTCCTTCTGCATTGCAGCGATTATTCCAATCATTTTTACTCTTCCTTTCTGTTTTACGCGGGGTAACTGAACGTAACCTCTGTCCCTTCAAGGTCAGCAAGGTAACGTTTCGCCTCAACTACGGCAGACTCCACTGAGAGATTTCTGTAGTTCCCGCACTCGATCTCACTTGCGCCGAACATTTCACCGTCATGAGAGATAATGCTGCGGAGCACGTCCTTTACAACTGCGAGGACGCCCTCGTTATCTGCACGTCTCACCAGCAGGTAAAATCCCGTCTGGCAGCCCATGGGGCCGAAGTAGATAACGTCGTCCGCGATGGCGGAGCTTCTCACGTAGGTAGCAAACATATGCTCGAAAGAGTGCATGGTAAGGTTGTCCATGTAGTCGCCCATGTTGGGACGGCGGGTACGCATATCATAGGTGGTAACGTCTCCGTCAACGCGGGACACGTAGATCCCGGGGGTGATCTTGGTGTGATCAACGGTGAAGCTTGTTATCTTTTTAATTTCCTTCATTTATGCTTCCTCCTGTTATATAAGCTGATCCTTTACGTCCTCGAAGGACACGATATATCTGTCGGTAATGCTCTTCATTTTTTCGGTATCGGCGTCCCCCGCGGTGGGGTCGAACACGCCTACTACCTTAAATCCCGCCTCACCTGCGCTTGTCGCACCCGGGATACCGTCCTCAAATACTACGCATTCGCAGGGCTCAAGTCCCATGCGGCGCGCCGCCTCGATGAATACGTCAGGTTTTGTTTTGCCGCTGCCCACCTCACTGCAGGCGGTGACGTTTTCCATGTAGGACAAAAATCCCTTGTCGCGGGCAACGTCCGTTGCTATCTCGGGCTCGGTGGCTGTGGCGATGCACATTCTGATGCCGCGGCTTTTGCAGAACTCAAGATAATCTATGGCTCCCGCCTTCATCTCCACGGTGCGGTAGCCCTCGATCATGGTATCCATCAGGATACGCATGACCTCGTCCTCCGTTTGAGGTATATCGAAGTGAGACTTTATATAACCGGAGGATTCGCCCAGGGGGATGTATCTCATGTCCTCAAGAGCTTCCTCTGTGGGGACAAGACCAAGCCTGCGGAATATCTCACGGTCCATTCGGCAGATCATCTCCATTGAGTCGATGAGAGTGCCGTCCATATCGAAAATATATCCTTTTATCATTTTAGCTTTTGCCTTTCGTGCTTTTATCGTACCTTTAAATTGTACCATATTTTTCACCTCCTTGTCAAGGGGAGACGGGTGAGGGAGGGGTGAATCCCCGTTTTTTCAAAAAAATAAATTTTTTTAAAAAATCTTCGTTTTCGGGTTAGAGAACAAATGTTCTTGTTTGCTATACTAATGTCAGACAAGGGAACAGGACTCAGTGCGGTGCGAAAAACTCATCTAATCCGGCACGGCTGCATGAGTATGACTCTGTCTCATCAGCCTGTCGCAGAACCGCGGCTGCGGCAGACACCACAACATTATTTTATATTTTTTAAGGAGGACATTATATGTCAGACACATTCATTCCCGGCACCACAGCCGGAACACCTACCGTAAACCCCATCGGGGTCACAACTCAGGAATCCCTCTCCCCCTCCATGAAGACCTTCTACACCAAGGCTCTTCTGGAAAACGCCAGAGAGGACATCATCTTCTCTCAGTTCGGTAAAAAGCAGGCGCTTCACGGCGGCAGAGTGGAGTGGCGAAAGTTCAACACATTTGAAAAGGCGCTGACTCCTCTTGAGGAGGGCGTCATTCCCACAGGCGAGCAGTTCGGCATGGACACCATCGAGGCAGTTGCCACACAGCACGGCAGCTACACCGCTCTCTCCGACAGGATCCAGCTTGAGTCCTACGACGACATCCTTTACGGTGCGTCCGAGGAGATGGGTGCGGCAATGGCTTCCACCTTCGACATCCTCACCCGTAACGCTCTCATCGGCGGTAACAGCGTGATGTACGCGCCGAAGATCGGTGCGGACGGCAGCGAGACCGAGGTCACCTCAAGAAGCTCTGTCACCTCCCAGTGTCTCATGACACCCAAGGTGGTAAACCGCGCGGCGACCTGGCTCAAGAAGAACAAGGCACCCAAGATCGACGGCTACTACGTTGCCATCATCCATCCCTCCGTTGCACTGGACCTCCGTCAGTCCGAGGAGTGGCAGCAGTTCCATCAGTACAGCGACGCATCCGCCATTTTCAAGGGCGAGATCGGTACTCTCCACGGAGTCCGCTTCGTTGAATCCCCCGAGGCAAAGGTGTACAAGAACGACGGCACATGCGTTTACCTGACCCTTTTCATGGGCAGAGACGCATTCGGTATCCTTGACATCGACGGCGAGGGTCAGGAGATGATCATCAAGTCCTGCGCTGAGGTGGGCGGCCCCCTCGAGCAGTTCGGTACCGTAGGCTACAAGTTCTGCCACGGCGCGAAGATCCTCTATCAGGAGAGACTTCTCCGCGTTGAGTCAGGCTCCAGCCTCGGCGGCGAGGACGACGAGAACTGATCTGAATTATCCCGATACACCCCCGACGGACACCGTCGGGGGGATAACCCAAGCTTAACTGAAGAACTTTTCTTATCATTTCACTTCAAACTTCACAAACAGAAAGGAAACACACATGGCTAATAACACAAACAAGGTAAAGATCAGACTTCCCCGCCGTGAGGGCGCGGGCAAGAATCAGACAGAATTCTTCTCCATCAACGGAAAGAACTACACCGTAGAGAGAGGCCGTACCGTTGAAGTCCCTGCCGCACTTGCGGAGGTCATTCAGAACGGCGAGCTCGCAAACGAAGCAGCTGCAGCCTACGCAGAGGCTAAGCATCTGCGCGAGGCGTAAGACACGGAGGTGAGGGCTTTGACGGTAAACGAAGCTATTATTCAGGCAGACGACCTTGTCAAAAACAACCCCATTTCCCGCGAGGTGAAGCTGTCCTGGCTTTCCGCCCTCGACCATTTTCTCCACACCGACGTGATAGAGACCCACGAGGGTGAAATATCCGGTGAATTTGTTCCGTATGAGGACGGAACGGATGCAGAGCTTCTGGTCCCCTCTCCCTACAGCTCGCTTTACGTGGAATATCTGAAAATGAAGATATTCTACGAAATGCACGAATATGTAAGATACAACAATTCCATGGCAGTTTTCAATAAAATGCTTTCCGCCTGGCGATGTGCGTATCACAGTGCCCACCGTCCGAAGGCGGAAACAAACGTAAAATATATGTAAGGAGACAGTATGAAATATCCAAAGCTATACGATATCGGCAGAAGCACCTCCATGCAGAAGGGCTTCGGAGGTTACAATGCTTCTGCTGCCATACGTGACGGTGAATTTTCCGCCATGTGCAACATGGGGAGCGGTGCGTACCCGTACCTCTCACCCCGCCGCCGTCGAAGCGGTAACATATGGGATCTGGCAGGCAAGACCATCCTCGGCGCCTGCGCCGTCTCCACCCCCGACGGAGAGTATCTTGCGGTCATGCACACTTATCTGGACACGCAGGATATTCTGCGTGTGTTTGATACTGTCAGCGGTAAAGTGCTGTACACCAGGGGATTTGACAATTTTGCAGGACAAAAGCGCACCTTCGTGCAGATGGGCTCCGATACCGTCCTTTTTCCCGACAAGCTTCTTTTGAGGATCACCCGCAACGGGTGTCAGGTCTCTGCACTTGAAAACAAGACCTCCGTTGTCAGAAAGAATCTCACCGACTTCGGCGGGTGCGGATACTCCATGGTGGATATTTCCACAGATACCGAAACAGGCGGAATAGCCCTTGACTGTGACGATTCATGGAGGAGCGACGAGCCGCCCGAAGATCCCGAAAACGGTCAGCTATGGCTTGACACGTCCATAAGAAGCGCAGACCCCTACGGCGGAGGCACCGGCGTGGTAAAATGCTATTCCGCCGTGAACAAGACCTTCGTAAACCTTTACCCTACCTATGTGAAGCTCAGATATCCCGACATCGGTAAGGGCTTCTCTGCCGGCGACAGAGTAAAGATAACCGTACCTGATGAGGCAGGCCCCGTCAGAGCCATCGCAGGAGACAAGACTGTCGTCCTGTGCGGTAACGATTTTATCGTGGTGGAAGGCGTGGTGTCCTATTCCGAGATCACTATTGACAGTGTAAACCGTTTTCATGCAGGTATAACAATAGAGAGACTGGTACCGGACATGGATTATGTCGTCTGTTCGGCAAACAGACTTTGGGGATGCAAAAGCGGGACTGTTGATGATAAAAACGTAAACGAGATATACGTCAGCGCGTTGGGAGACGCGAAAAACTGGAACAGATTTGACGGTATCGCTTCGGACTCATACGCCGTCAGCATTGGCGAGGCGGGGGACTTCACGGGGGCGGCGGTACTTTCGGGCACGCCCGTATTCTTCAAGGAAAGATGTGCCGTCAAGATATACGGAAATGCGCCGTCAAATTATGAAACGGTCACCGTTTCTCTTGACGGAGTGGAGCGTGGCAGCTCATTCAGTACAGTATCGGTTGACGGGATCCTTTTATACAAGAGCAGGCGGGGCATCTTCGCATACAGCGGAGGGATCCCCCATTGTATCTCCCGTCCTCTCGGAAGCACCGTTTACACAAACGCCGTCGCGGGAGAGATAAACGGAAGGTACTACGTTTCCATGGATGACGCAAACGGTAACGCATCCCTTTTCGTGTACGACACCGAAACGGGTACGTGGCACAGAGAGGACAGTACCCGTGCCGTATGCTTCGCGAGAAGCGAGAGGCAGCTGTTTATGATATGCGAGCACGAAATACGTTCGCTTGAAGATGACGTGGGAGGCGAGGACGCCTTCGAGTGGAGCTGTGAGACGGGACTTATAGGTATCTCCCATCCCGACGGGAAATTCTATTCTCGACTGCGCATCAGAGCAGACGTCCCTGCGGGAGCATATCTTGACGTTGGAATTGAGACTGATTCTGCGGGGACCTTTGAGGTCTGCGGACGCTTTACGTCCACAGGGATGAACAGATGCGAGATACCCATCATTCCCATCCCCTGTGACCATATCCGACTGAGGTTGTCGGGCAGAGGAAACGTATGTGTCTATTCCATCGCTCTTGATTCAGACTGATCCTTAATATGACAGGAGGTAAATATGAGATTTAATTTCAAAGAGCCGCCCGAAGCGGAAAGGCACAGGGCATACGAGGGCGAGACCCTCAGCGAGGCAAACGAAGAGCTTCGCCGTCTGAGATGCTGGCTGTACGCCCTGACGGAGCAGCTCGAATACGTTATCGGAAAGGAGGCTCCCGACAACAGTGGCAAATAACAAAGAAAAAGACCTTTTCGAAGAAGAAGAAGAAGAATACGAAGATATATACGTGCCGTCCGAGTCGGTAACCGCGGCGAAAGATTACCTGAAGCAGGTGAAAAACACCGGTTATGACAAAAAATGGGCGGACAGGCTCGACAGTCTCGTGGAAATGTACGTCAACCGTGAGGATTTCAACTACTCACCCGAGGATGACCTTATCTGGCAGCAGGCAAAAAGCGCCGCACTCCGCGACGGCAAGCGGGCAATGGAGGACACCGTGGCGCGTGCCGCCTCACTTTCGGGAGGATATGCCAACTCATACGCGGCAACCGCTGGCGCGCAGGTTTACGAAAATGCTGTTGCAGCCGTGGCGGCATCGGCAGATGACTATTACGCGAAAGCTTACGAAAGGTATCTTGATGAGGAGAAACGCCTTCTTGATAAATTGTCCATTATCGAAAAGATGGATGATGCGGAATATTCCCGATACATGGATATGATCGACAGCGCGATGGACGACTATGAGGACGAATATAACAGAGACTACACCGCATGGCGCGACAGTATATCCGACAGAAGGTACGCGGATGAGACCGCTTATAAGCGGGAGCAGGACAGCCTTGACCGTCAGTACAAAACGTTACGTGACAGCATATCAGACTCAAGGTACGCAGACGAGACCGCTTATAAGCGGGAGCAGGACAGCCTTGACCGTCAGTATAAAACTTGGCGTGACAGTATATCAGACGCAAGATACGCAGACGAGACCGCCTATGAGCGGGAACAGGACAGTCTTGACCGTCAGTACAAAACGTGGCGCGACTCTGTTTCCGACGAGCAGAACAACGCTGCCACCGCTCTCTCCTATGCAAAGCTTGCCGAGGATGCACGTCAGTTTGACACCAAACAGGATTACGATAAGCTGAAAAAGGAATACGACGCATACGTAAAGCAGACGGAAAAAGAAAAATCCGATGCGATCAAAGCAGAAAAGGAACGGGAAGAGCTTGAAGAAGAGATCGCAAATATCAAAATATCTCCCAAGTATAAAAAATACATGGAAATGCTCAAGCTTACGTCCAACAAGGAGCACGGCTTACGTGAACTGTACGTAAGCGGAAAGCTTGGTAACGGAGACGCTGCGATGATGTACCTTACCCTTCTCTGCGGAGAATTCGGACTGTCGGTAAACAAGATACTGGAATAACGCAAATGCCGTCAAGTGGAGCGGAACGTCACGTTATTACACAAAATGGCGGAAAATCCTGCTTTGTGTTTAAAAATGGCGGTCCGTGGCGGAACGTCCCACGACTGCATATTATGTAATTAAGCCAATTAAAAAGATTCTCCGATATCACGGAGGATACAAAAGTTTTATGCGCGCGTCCTACTGAGACAGCGCAGGCTAAGAGAAAGGTATGAACACATTTATGAAAAGCTATATTATGACCGCGGCCGGGCTCACAGGCTCTGCGCTATCATACCTTTTCGGCGGATGGACTGCGGCAATGACAACTCTATGTATATTCATGGCACTTGACTTCGTGACAGGTGTCATAGTAGCCGCAGTATTCAAAAACTCCCCGAAAAGCAATGGAGGCGCGCTTACAAGCCACGCCGCCTTCCGCGGACTTGTAAAAAAATGTATGATACTCGCCTTCGTACTGATTGGCGCACGCCTTGACGCAGTGCTTGGCATGAGCATTATCCGTGACGGCGTATGCACAGCGTTTATTTTAAGCGAGCTTATATCCATTACGGAAAACGCGGGACTTATGGGTCTGCCCGTGCCAGATGTCATCATGCGCGCACTTGAGATACTGAAGGACAAAGGAGATACTGACAATGATAAGGATAATGCTTGATCCCGGTCACGCGGGGGAATTTTACAACGCCTCCCCCGTTGTGGAGGGATATTTCGAATCCCGAGCCATGTGGAGCCTTGCGCAGAAACTCAAATCCGCCCTTGAAAGGCGCGGCTTTCAGGCAGGCATGACGAGAACGACGGTAGAGGATGATCCGCCGCTGGAGACGCGTGGCAGAATGGGCGCGGGATACGATCTGTTTTTGTCACTTCACTCAAACGCGGCGGCAAGTCCCCTGCCCGACGCCCCGTGGATCATCACGCTTTCCCCCGATGCCAAGACCGACCTTGACGAAAAGTCCCTCGCTGTCGGAAAGGCTCTCGGAGGCGTTATCAGCGGTATTATGGGAATATCCGACCCGTTTTATTACACCAAGAGCGTGGATTTCGACCGCGACGGCAACGGCTTTATTGACGACGAGTATTACGGAGTTTTATTCGGCGCAAAAAGTGCGGGTGTGCCCGGCGTGATACTTGAGCACGGTTTTCACACCAATGAAAGATGCGCACAGTGGCTTTCGTCGGAAGACAATCTCACTCTTCTTGCAGAGGCTGAAGCAGACGCCCTTGTAAAATTTTATAACATGGAGGACAGCGTGAACGAAGAAATTTCAAAACAGCTTGAAGCGCTTGAAAAAGCTGTAGAAGCACTTAAGGCAAGACTCGACAGATATGACAGAATGAAGGTGTACGACAACGCCGCGGTCCGTTGGGCGTACCTTGACGGCAACCTGCCCGATTGGGCTTATTCTACGGTGGCAAAGCTTGTGAGGCTGGGGTATCTCCGCGGTAACGGAGAAAATTCACTTGAGCTTTCTGAGCTTATGATGAGACTGCTCGTCATACTGGACCGAGCAGGCGCGTGGGACTGAGCATTTCACCGGGACGGGAAGGCGGTGACACGTCATGGAAAAGAAAAACGCTCCGTCCACCGATAAGCTGACGCCTATCATCGAAGCCGCCGACGATCTGGCGTGGCTCATTGCGGGAAGCATGAAACGGCTTCGACATGCCCCGGACGGAGAAGAAGAGATGAGCATTTCCAAGTCCGACGCGGCGGTGTATAAGGAATTTACTTCAACGCTTAAAAACCTTACCGCAATAATCAGAGACGTAAACGATATGCCATCTTCCGTAAAGGAAGGCGGGGACGACTCATCCTTTACGTTTATACTGTCGGAGGAAGCGGAGGAGCTGTCGAAATGAAATTATATCTCGGTGTTCCCAGCGAAAAGCAGAGGGAGGCGCTCCGTATGACCACCCGTCATTGCGGATACGGCGGTGCAAGAGGCGGAGGTAAATCGTGGACGGTACGCACAAAAGCAAAGCTTCTGTGCGCAGCCTACCCCGGCATACGCTGTCTTATCGTCCGACGCTCCTATCCCGAGCTGACGGCAAACCATATCGATATAATGAGACGGGAGTGCGCACCCGTTGCCGATTATATCAGCGCAGACAAAATACTCCGTTTCCGCAACGGCAGTACGGTCAGCTTTCGTTATTGCTCCTGCGACCGCGACCTTGACAGATATCAGGGTCAGGAATACGACGTTATCTTCATCGACGAGGCCACACAGCTCAGCGAACATCAGATGAAGGTGATAACGGCATGCTGCCGAGGTGTAAACTCTTTTCCCAAGCGGATATATTACACCTGCAATCCGGGCGGCGTGGGCCACTCTTACATTAAGCGGATATTCATCGACCGAAAGTACCTTCCGGGGGAGGATCCCGCTGACTACTCCTTTGTTAAAGCATTGGTACAGGATAACCGTGTGCTGATGGAGAAGGACCCCGAATACGTGGAGCTTCTGCGCAGTCTGCCGCCCAAGCTGAAGGAAGCGTGGCTCGGCGGCAGATGGGACATATTCGAGGGAATGTACTTCGAGGAATTCCGTACGGAGCCGGACCCGGACGCGGCAGAAAGGGAGGGAGTCAGCACCGACGACTTAAAGGCGAACAGGCGTTACACTCACGTCATCGCCCCATTCGACCCGCCACTCAGCTGGAAATACTACCGCAGCTACGACTGGGGCTACGGCAAGCCCTTTTCATGCAACTGGTGGGCAGTAGACCCCGACGGTGTGTGCTACATGATAGCCGAGCTGTACGGATGCACAGGCGTCCCCGACGAGGGAATAAGGTGGAACAACGACCGACAGTTTGCCGAGATAGCAAGGCTCGAGAGAGAGCATCCCTATCTTACGGGACGCAGATTTTACGGAGTGGCAGACCCGTCCATATGGGACGGCTCAAAGGGCATTTCAGCAGCTGAGACGGCAGAAAAATACGGAATATACTTTGACCCGGGTATAAACGACCGCATCCCCGGTTGGATGGAGCTGAGACGCCGTCTGCGCTTCGATGAAGAGGGACGTGCGAAAATATACTTTTTCGAGACTTGCCAACATACTGTACGTACCCTCCCCACCCTGCGATACGATAAGCGTATCCCCGAGGACCTTGACACAACGGGAGAAGATCACGCCGCTGACAGCATACGGTATTTCTGCATGAGCAGACCCATATCTCCCGATTCGGTACGCAAACAGACACGTCATACAAATTAAAACGCCGCCCTGCGGCAGAATGGAGTTTAATATGAAGAAATTTTTTCGCGGACAGGATAAGGTAAATGAGATGCCCGCGCATACAAAAAACAGGACGGAAGAGCCGGACGGGGAAAGAGCCGCCATAGGAGAGGCTGAAGTGCTCCGTGCGGCGGAGATACTCAGAAAATACCGCGACGGCAAGGCGTCCCTTGAGAAGAAGCTTGTGGAGAACGAGGAATACTGGCGACTGAGGCAGTGGAACGTACGCGGTGACGGCAAGCCATCAAACACCGCTACCGCGTGGCTGTGGTCCTGTATCCAGTCCCGCTACAGCGATGCCATGGACTCGTACCCTACGTGTAATCTCCGTCCCCGAAGCGAGGACGACGTGGCAGAGGCAAAGCGTCTGTCGGACATCATACCCGTGATACTTGAGCAGAACGATTTCGAGGGAACCTATTCCGACGTGACATGGTACACCCTTAAGCACGGCGGAGGGGTATACGGCGTGTTCTGGGACCCCGAGAAAAACGGCGGTCTGGGCGACGTGTCCTGTGTAAAGATAGACCTTCTCAACCTTTTCTGGGAGCCGGGCATCACCGACATTCAGAAATCAGCCAACGTGTTCCGCACGGAGCTTGTCGACAACGACTTGCTCATCGCAAAATACCCTCATCTTGAGGGACAGCTCGGCGGTAAGAGCATAAACATCACAAGATATCTGTACGACGATTACGTAGATACATCGGACAAGTCCGTCTTGGTTGAGTGGTACTACCACACAAGCTACGGCGGCAAACGCCAGCTTCAGTATTGTGTTTTCGTGGGAAGCCACGTGCTTTACGCATCGGAAAACGATACCCGTGTACCTATGCGTCCCGTCACCGATCCCGCCACGGGCGAAGTCACGCTCGTGCCAAACGGTCTTTCAATGAGGGATCGGGGCTGGTACGACCACTGCATGTACCCCTTCGTAGTACAGCCACTCTACCCTATCGAGGGAAGCATATGCGGCTACGGACTGACCGACATCGGCAGAGACACTCAGGATGAGATCGACAGTCTTAACCGCGCCATAACGAAAAACGCCATCGTCAGCGCAACGCCGCGATGGTTCAAGAGGAAGAACGGTAACGTGAACACCGAACAGTACGCTGACCTCAGCTGTGACTTCGTTGACGTAGAGGGACAGATCGACGACGCGTCCATCAGACGCATAGACCAGGATCCCCTGGGCGGTGTTTACGTGAATATCCTTCAGTCCAAGATAGACGAGCTGAAGTACTGCACCTCAAACCGTGACGTGCTCAACGGCGCGTCCCACGGCGGTATTACGGCGGCATCCGCTCTTGCGGCTCTTCAGGAGACCGCAGGCAAGAACGCGCGAAGCTCCAACAGAGTTTTCCACCGCGCCTTCCGCGAGGTCATCTACCACATGATCGAGCTGATAAGACAGTTTTACGATGCCCCCCGCAGATTCCGCGTGGAAGAAGATCGGTTCGCTTCATACACAAATGCGGGGCTTCAGCCGCGTGCAGTAACAGACTATGACGGCAACGTCGTCGGTCACGTAGCCCCCGAGTTCGACATCGAGGTGACAAGCGAAAAATCAAGTCCCTACAAAAAGATGGAGATAAACGAGCTGGCGCTTCAGTTTTATAATTTGGGATTCTTCAATCCTGCCATGGGCGACCAGGCTATCTCATGCCTTAAAATGATGGATTTTGACGGCAAGGACAGGGTTATATCCCTTGTGACGGAAAACGCCGCCATGTTCAGACAGCTTACACAGTATCAGACGGTAGCACTCTCTCTTGCGGAGAAATACGAGCCTGAGACTGCCGAAATGCTGTCAAGGGAGATACTCGGCAAGACGTCGGTACCCGTGAAGAAAAAGAGCTATAAAAGATCAAGCGGCGGCGAGCATCCCGCAGTAAAGCGCTCCCGCTCAAACGCGCGAAACTCAACTCAGCCGAGATAAGAGGCAAGCATGAAAGGAGAAAAGCATGACAGATAACATCACCACCCGGGCGGTGGCAGAAAACACGCCCGCGCCGGATACGACCGTACCCGATACTGCCCCCACCGCAGACACGGAGGTATCCTATATCGACTTTGTAACGTCGGACAAGCACAAGCAGGAGCACGAGGATTACGTGGCACACCTTGTTGAAATGGGGATACGCCGCTACACGGAAAGCGGCGAGGGGACAGAGCCGTCCCCAATGGAAAAAGCGGCTGCCGCAGACGATCCGGGGCTCGAACAGAACGTGCGTCTTCACATGAAACGTGTTAAAAGGGGCGCTGAAGAGACCGCCCGCCTTTACCCCGAGTTTGACCTCAGACGTGAGATGAGGGATCCGCTGTTTCTGAAGCTGACCGTCGCCACGGGAGGTGACACCACGGCGGCGTACGTGGCAAGGCATTACGATGAGATCATAAGCGGTCGTGTAAGGGATGCGGAAAAGCGCGGCGCTGAGGCGGTAGCCGCATCCGTAAGCTCGGGAGGCGGACGTCCCAAGGAGGGAGCACTGAGCAAAGGCGGAGCCGTTGTTGAAAAGAGAGATCCTGCCAAGCTTAGCCTGGGAGATTTCAAAAGGATCAGGGAAAACTTCCGCAAGACGGGCAAAAGAGAGAGGTTTTGACAAAAACGATGTTGAGGCACACCTCAGTTAGAGGTGTGCCTCAATTATTGCTCTATGTATCAATACTTCTTAGCGAAGGATACGAACATCTTTGCTACTTCCGAACGCATCGCCTGATCAAGAGGAGAAAGTGTCACGGCAGAGCCGTTCTTCTTACCGCCGATGATGCCGTTTGCATTTGCCCAAGACACGGCAGGAGCAAAGTCGGTGTAGGGGCTGATCGCGTCAGCATCGGGATAGCTTGAAAGATCTGCGCCGTCACCTAAGTCAGCCTTCTTGTAGTCTCTCATGTATCTGTAGAGGAATACTGCTACCTGCTCACGTGTAACAAGTGCGTCGGGTGCGAACGTGGTCGCGCTTGTACCTGTGGTAACGCCGCTCTGATATGCCCAGAGAACTGCGTCTGTATACCATGTGTCAGCTACGTCTGTGAAGGGGTTGTTAGTCTTATCAACCACAGGCTTGCCCTCAAGGTTGTAAAGCATCTGCACGATCATCGCGCGGTTGGTCTTTACAGAGGGTGAGAAGGTGGTCGCACTGCTTCCGTTCATAAGGCCGGTAGCATATGCGTACTCAACGGAGTCGATGTACCATCCGTCAGTTACGTCTGTGAAAGGAAGAGCTGTTGTTGCTATCTTATACGCGGTCTTTACGTCCTCGTCTGTCATAACGCCTGAGTAGAGAGCCGCCTTGTTTATCTTGCAGTTCTGCATCGTGTACATAGCCTTGTCTTCTGAGTACTCACCTGCAGCAACCGCAAAGTTCTTGGTAATTCTGGGAGCCTCGGGATCATCCTCAAAGCCATCCTTTACGTAGGAAACGGTGTCAAGACCGCCCTTTGCGTTGGTGTTTTCGTCAACAAGCTCACCGTTGATGTAAAGCTTAGCGGAAAGGCCGTTATATACCGCAACTGCGTGATACCATGTGTTAGCTTCGATATCAGCGGAAACTACGTTTCTTGCCTCCTGGCTTGTCTCAATAGCCGCAAACGCCGCCCACAGGTGGAGCTTACCGCCGTCGATCTTAAAGCCAAGGTTAGAAGCGTCCCATGCACCCATGATGCACTGTGTCTGGGTTACGTTGGTTGCAGAGAAATATGCTTCCATTACGAAGAAGTCCTTGATGCTGAAGAAATCTTCCTCGGTGAATTCATACGCCCAGGGCTTACCGCCGATGCCGAGGAAATTCACAGCCTGCTGACCGTTAATTTCAGCATCCTTTGTAACGGTAGGCTCAACAACCAGCTTGTGGCCTGCGCCGTCAGCAGCTGAGCCGTAGGAATAGTCAAAGTCAATTACGGGAACTGCGGGATAGTTGGGAGTACCCTCACCCACGTTTATGGTGCTTTCTGCAGCGGTCCAGGAGGTTGCCTTACCGTAGGAAGTAAGCGCTCTTACCTCAACGGTATAGTCGGTATTCCATGTGAGACCGTGGATGTTGACTTCCCAGTCCTTACCCTCGTCGGCTACACCTCTGTAGTTGGCAACGCGGAAATAATCCTTGTCGCCGTTCTTTAAGTATGTATACTGTGTCTTTCCGTCCTTTACGATAACGTTACCGTTTTCGTCAAGGGCGGGTGTCTTAAGTCTGATCCTGTACTCTGCAACGAAGTCCTTTGCAAGGCTTGTTGCGGGAACTGCCTCGGGGAACTTAACTACAACTGAGGAGTGGTTGCCCGCGTCCTCTACAGTTATCTTAGCATCAGCGGGGAATGAAGGCTTCTGCGAGCCAGCGCCATAGCTCTTATCCCAGCCTGCTGTTTCATCATCATACAGATAGTCTGTGAGAACACCGGGCTTTACGATGAAGTCTTCATCCTCGAACATGTACTCGCCCTTTGCGATGTCCATTCTGCGGAGCTTAGCGCTGCCGTCAGCCATGATATCAACGAGAACACATGAGCAGTTTGAGTCACCCGCTACTGCGAGAGGAGTGGATGTCTTACCGGTGGTATCATTGATATAACCTGAGCCGAGTCCACCGTAATCGTTACCGAGAGAACCTGCTCTTACGTGAGTAAAGCCTGCATCCTGAAGGATAAAGTACTTGGTGTTACCGATCCAGGTGTGGCTGTGACCTGTGAAGATCATGGTGTTGGGATGAGCCTTCATCATGTCAAGCATGCTCTGAGGCCATGCGCTTGTGCCTTCGTTACCTTCAACGCTGGGTCTGTGATGAGCGAACATGATGATAAGACCATTGTAGCCCTTAGCATCAATCTCTGCATATGCATCCTTAAGGAACTGCTCGGATGCATCATAGCATCCGCCGCCCGCCTCAGAAGAAGAGGATCTGGGGTTCTTCATGTTGTCGGGGCTCAATTTGATCACGGGAATACCCTTGATCCAGTAAAGAGCATCGGGCTGCTGAGCAGTATACTCAGTAAAACGCGCCTCGGGATCAGCAATAGGATTGCTCGGGTCAAGGATACCGTATTCGTGGTTACCCATTGCAAGAATGGTCATGCCTACGCTGTCACCACTTGCTCCGGGGTTAATATCGTTCTTCTTAGTACCTGCGTTTACAGACGCCATAAGAGAGGTGTACTCATCGTCGTGACCGTAGTGAGTAAGGTCACCTGCGATAAGATACGCGTCTACTCCGCCGATCTGCTTAAACGCATTGTACGCAGCGGCATTCTTTTCGCCTGCATTGTAGTACTGGAAGTGGATGTCGCCACCGATTGCAAAGCGGGCAACGACACCGTCCTTGGAGATAGCGTCCCACTTCTTGTTGTCGGGATGCCATACGCCGTCTGTCATAGCCGCGCCGACGCTCATCACGAACGCAGAGGCTACCATCAGCACAGCAAGTGTGAGTGATAAAAATTTCTTCATGAAAATGTACTCCTTTCAGCATAAAGCCGTATATAGATATTATACTATATTTCCGACAATAAATCAACTGTTTGGGTAAAAGATAACAACACACCCGCCGATTTTTCTTGAAAATTTCCCCTTGACATTTTTTATTACCCGTGCTATAATACATTCAGCAGGGGTGCCGTTTTAGGATCCAAAAACGGCTGAGACGCGAAATGCGAACCCTTTTTACCTGATACGGTTAGTACCGTCGTAGGGAGCGATTTTTTTGCTGGCAGCGCTCACCGTGACGGGAGCGGTGCTTTTTTATTTCTGCACCGGTCCGTAAATCTATTATTTTTATGAGGTGTGGTTATGAAAAAAACTACAAGAGACAAGCTTTTATGCTTATGCGAGTGCGCGGTGCTGCTTGCGCTGTCATGCGTGCTCAGCTTCATCGTGATCTACAAGATGCCAATGGGCGGCGGTATCACTCTCGTGTCCATGCTTCCCGTTTTGCTCGTAGGCTACAGACACGGCTTTAAGGCGGCGTTTTCCACAGCGTTCCTTTACAGCTTATTTCAGCTGTTTCAGGGAATTGCAGGCGGAGACGTTTTCCCCTATTGCTACACTATATTCGCAACGGTGGCATGCGCCCTGTTCGACTATATAGTACCCTTCACCCTTCTCTGCCTTACCTTCATCTGCCGCGGCAAGTCCAATGTATTCACGGCTGTCACCGTCAGCGGCATTATGGTACTCAGATTCCTTTGCCATTTCTTCACGGGAGTTGTTATCTGGAAACAGTGGGCGCCCGAGGGTATGGGTAAATATCTCTATTCTCTCATCTACAACGGTCAGTTTATGCTCCCTGAGCTTATTCTTACCGTTATTGCAATGTGGTTCGTTCTTCAGGTGCCGCAGATCCGGAAGAAGTAATACTGCCACCGAAGGTTTGCCTCAGGTATCCATCTGTATATTAACAAAAACAGGTGCTGACGCCTTATAAGCTCAGCACCTGTTTGGTTTTTTCATCACTTTTTGTCTGTCATGTCTCTCGCAAAAAGCCGCGCCATTGCGTCAAGAACACCGACACCTACGCCGAAAGCACCCATGGGAAGAATGACGAAATAATCGGGGTACAGTCTGATGTAGTCAATATTCGGAGCAATAAAGCAAAAAAGAGACACACCAAGCACTATCCATGCGGCTATACTTATTTCACCGATAGTTACTTCCTTGCCAATAATACCGAAAACGATTCTGACAACAGTATAGCTTACACACGGAAGTATTATGGCAAGCGCCATAACCAGCTTCTTTTGTGGAATGTCGCCGTATATCATGGCAGAAACTATCATGAAAACGACAAGTGCCGTCCATAGGGGAGTTATGATAAAACGTTTGCTTACGATCTTTTTAAGCATAAGTCCACTCCTTACGTTGTTTGCTGTTATAATTATAGCACAACATTTGGGTTTTACAGGCACGTCACTTTAGAAAGAAAAGGTGTAACCCCAAGTGAGGTTACACCTCTTTTTTTGCTGTAATCAGCCTGTGATACCGGAGCGCTCGATACCCTGAACGATGTACTTCTGTCCGAAGAGGTACATGATAACAAGGGGGATGATGATAAGAATACCGCAAGTATTCTTAACAGCCGCACCAAAGAGGGCGGAGGAGGAAGCCTCGGTAAGCTCTGCAAGAGAATCGGGAATCTTGATGATTCTGTTCAGGAGCAGAGGTCCTGTCTGTGTGTAGAAGAGACTTGAATAGAAAGTATCTGTCCACTGCCAGCAGAAGGAGAACATGAATACTGTTACGATCATCGTTACGGAAAGAGGAATAATGATCGTGAAGAACGTCTTGAATACGCCTGAGCCGTCAAGGTATGCACTCTCTTCAAGCTCGTCGGGAATACCGCGATAGAACTGTCTCATAAGGAAGATGAACAGACCGTTCTTGTATGCAAGACCGGTTGCGGACATGATCCACAGAGGCCAGTTGGTATCGAGAAGCGGGATGCCGGGACGTTCAAGGACGCCAAGCTTATTGAATATTCCGAGAATTCCGAGGATATCGAAATCCTTGAAGTGCAGGAACATTGAAAGCTTCAGTGTGCTGTGAGGAACGATCATCGTGAAGATTACGAGGAGGAAGAGTGCTCCGCTTCCCTTGAACTTAAACTTCGCGAAACCGTAGCCGATGAAGCAGCAGATGAATGTCTGAAGCACAGCGCAGACCAGTGAGAGGACTAAGGTATTACCGAACGCCTTGAAGTAGCTGTTCTCGGTGATGATAGCCTCGTAAGTCTGAAGTGTGGGAGACTTGGGGATAAGTCTTACCGTTACGTCAACGAAGTCTGTCTCGCTCATGAAGGAGGAGGAGACCTTGGAGAAGAACGGGAAGAGGATGATGTAGGATACACCAAGGAGAAGGAGGAATCTGAAGAGATACCATACAACTCTCTTTACGGTGTAAAGGTTTAAGAACTTTGCTCTGAGTCTGTCAATAAGAGGGGTACGGTCGAACTCGACACGGATCTTATTTTTAGAATCTTTCTTAACTTTAGGAGCCTGTGCGTTATTCATTAATTTCTACCTCCCCTTCTTAGTCTCTTCTCTGATAGAACACGAACGTACTGAGGATAGCCGCTACGATACCGATGATCGCGATTACGAGCATGAAGTACATCCATGACATTGCAGAGGACAGTACGTTACCGCCGACCTGTGAGCTGTATACGTTATCGATATACGCCATTACAGTGTTCTTGGAAGCGGTGAACGCGTCGATTACCGTGTAAATGGTGTTTACCAGGATCATGGGGCTTACCATGGGAAGAGTTACCTTCCAGAATGTCTCCCATCCGCTCGCACCGTCGATAGAGCAAGACTCGTAGATCGCGGGAGAGATAGACTGAAGACCGGAAAGGAAGATAAGCATCTGTACGCCGCAACGGTTAACGATATCGAAGATACTGTTTACCGCGTCAACTACGTACTTAACAAGTCCCTGACCGATCGCCATGTTGGCGAAGAGCTGCTGTACGTCCACAACGGAGAGGATCTGAGACGTTGCGCTCTCTTCCTCGCCGAGACCCATGTTGGCTGAACCGGACTGCATGTTCTGAAGCATCGCGTTGTTAGCGTCGATCTGTCCGATAAGACCTGTTGTAAGGATAACGGGGATGAAGAAGATTGCACGGAATGCCGCACGGCCGAGGATCTTCTGGTTGAGGATGATAGCGATGAAGAGGGAGAAGAAGACGATACAGGGAATATCGATGATCAGCTGCTTCATACCCGCTACAAGCGCCTGTGTAAATCCGGGGTCTACGAAGATAGCGTTGCTATAGTTTGTAAGACCTACGAATTCGAGCTCGTATCCACCTTCAGTGAGAATTCTGATCTCACTGAAGCTGAAACGAATTGAGTTGATGATGATGGGAAGATAAATAAGAACGAATCCGAGAATGAAGGGGAGAACGAATATCCATCCGGCTCTTGCCTTCTTTGCATCAAGGGATGCAGGCTTCTTATTCTTCTTGGGGGCTACTTTTTTATCTATTACTTTGTTCATTCTTTCGCCCTCCTATCAGTTAATTTTTACGAAGTCCATAGCTTCTACTGTGTACTCTGCGCCGTCAAGCTCTACCTTAACGTCGAAGGAGTTGTAGTTAAGGATGAACTCTACGCCGTTTTCGTACTCAACGTTTACTACTGTACCTGTCTGAGTCTTATACTTTTCGGTGGTGTCGAATTCCTTCTTGCCAACCTCGTAGTCTGCCTCATACATGAAGTAGTCGGGTTCTTCCTTGCCGAGACGCTCTGCTCTCTTGCAAGCGAGCTCATATCTTCTGTCAAGGCTTGCCTTAAGCTCTTCATTGAACTTTTCGATCTCAGCCTTATCAGCCTCGTCCTCAGCCTGCTCATCCGCATCGGGGATACGGGTCGCATCGTAAGGATCGATGAAGCTGTGACCTGTGATGTATGCATCCTGAACGTCGCCGAGAGCCTCGTTCATGATATTGTAGTACTCTACAACGTCTTCCTTCCAGATGTCGTATGCGATGGAGTAGTACTGGCTCCAATATTCGTCAGCCTTGAGCTCCTGAGTGTTCTGGTAGGAAAG
This sequence comes from Clostridia bacterium, assembly GCA_017440665.1. Lineage (GTDB taxonomy): Bacteria > Bacillota > Clostridia > Oscillospirales > CAG-272 > RUG11130. Next base: position 15,779 of record JAFSGU010000036.1, on the reverse strand, counting down.
TGTGAAGAATACGCCTGCACCGTTTTCGATCGCGTTGAGCATTGCCTCGCTGATATCACCTTCCATGTTAAGAGGTGTACCTGTGAATTCCTTGGAGCCGTGAAGAACGATACCTACGAAAGGAACGGTTGCACTTGCCTTGAGGTACTCAGAGGATGTGAGGGAAACGTCTGTAATTACGTCAGCGTAAGGAACGGTGTATGCGTTACCGCCGGATACCATGACCTTGTTGTTCTCGCTGATATCTGCAAGAAGCTCTGCAGTAAAGCCCTTGGTATCTTCGCGGTGGTGAGGATCCTTCTTATCGAAGTCGGAGTTAAGGTCACTTCCGAGTGTGGAGAGAGAGATCGCACCGATATCATACTTGTTGTATGACTTGGAGAGGTTATCCCAGAAGTAATCGAATACGGAAGCGGAGATCGCAGCGCCGCCTACGGGCTGGAACGCCTGATAACCGGAATCGTAGATCTGCTTTCTGGTATAACGGCCGTCGATAGTCTTAATAGCGTGCTTCTTAAGGCTGAGGCCGTCGAAGCTTGACTGCTTATCAACGTAAGCAAAGTCAAATTCGGGATAGAGGGAGATGCCCTTCTCATCAGCATACGATGAGAGATCCTTCATGCCGTCGGAGCCGCCGAGAACGTCGACCCACTCAAGCTTGTAGGGAGCAGTTGACTCAAGACCGCCGTTTGCGAAGCCTGTAAGCTTGTAGCCGATGTTGGTGATACCCAGCTCAGCAAGCTCTTCGTTCATGGTCTTGATATCCTCGAAAGTAGTAAGAGGAATGTCGATGGTTACGGGGAAGGAGAGAACTCTGTCTGTACCTTCGATAGAACCGAAGGACTCGATGTAGAGGGGAAGTCCGTCCTTATCAGCCTCAAGCTTTGTAAGGTCTCCGTTGTCAGTAAGATACTGACGGTAAGCCTCTGCCATGCCCATGTATGTGGGAGAGAAGCTGTCCTCATCCTTATCGGTGAGCATTACGTACTTGATGGTGTAGCTGTCTGTATATCTTCTGGAGGAAGTTACAGTCCACTTTGCCTCATCGCCGGATGTGCCGAGGCTGTACTCGTCACTGGGGCGGGGAGTAAACGTAGCGTAAACTGAGTTATAAGGATGGAGCGCACCACCGTGGTCGGTAGTAATGGTCGCAAGAGAGTCACCCTCTGTGATGATCGCAAGAACACCTGCGTTATCGTAGATCTTTGTTTCGGGTGTACCGGAAATATCAACGGGATCGGAGTAGTTCGTTACAGTACCGAATACGGGATAACGGAAGGTCTGAGCATTTGTGCCCTTGATCTCGTGGTAAGCGTAGTCGGAGCCGTACATCTGTCCGGATACCTTGTACGTGGTCTCTGTGAGATCCTCGTAACGGAAGATTGTACCTGTACCGTCGGGAAGGAAGGTGTAACCGGAGAATGCGTTGTTACCTGTTCCCATGTAAGGAAGGATGCTGATATCCTGGAGCTGATAGAGTGTTTCGTCGAAGGAGATACCGTTCGCGGGAAGCGTTACGTCAACTGTGTTATCATCGTTGACTCTGTATTCGAGAGCCATAGAGAAACGGGGAGGAGACTGGTCGGTATTCTTAAAGCCTGTCTGCTGGTTATCGAAGTCAAGCTCTTCGTATGTGTACTTGGGGCAGCAGGTCTTAACGAGACGCTCAAGTGTCTTAAGCTCGTTTGCGGAAATGTTTGTTTCACAAACGTAGATGGGGAACTGCTTACAAATGGGGAACGCCTTTGTCATTTCCTTAACCGCACGCTCGGAGAGCTTGGGGTTGTTGGGGTCCTTGAGCACGTAGTAAGCCTTAAGACGCTCATACTCAAGCTCAAAGTCGAACTGACGTCTGTTGTAAGTGGGATCCTTCTTGATCTCTTCTATGTACGCCTCGATGGGTTCGATGATGAACTTCTGGAAACGCTCATAGCTGATCATACGGGGAGTAAGACGCTGGATAGCGGGCTCACCGATCTGATACTCAACGCGGATACCGCCCTTGATCTCCTTCATGGAGATCTGCTCACGCTCTGCTGCTTCCTGGAAGCTGTAGAATGTTTCGAGCTTTTCGTTGTCGAGGTAGGTGAGTACGATCTGGGAGAGGAGCTGCTCCTTGGTCTTCGCGGAAGACTTGGAGTAACCGTCGTTCAGGTCGTAGGGGTTGGTGAAGAGCACGTCTTCAGTCTTAGTGTTTACGAATGCAACCTCACCGGTATAGGGCTCGTAGTAGATATCCATGTCAGACACTGTCTTGATGAACATCATGGAATCGAGCTTTTCCTGACGGCTCTTGAAGGAGCTGTACGCCTCGTTGGGAGTACCGTCCTCGTTAAGCTTACTGGTATTTACAGTATAGCTGATCTTGGGCTTGCCGTCTTCTGTGATATAGCCGGCTGACTGAGCTGTGATGATCTCAGCCGCTGCTGCCTTCGGGGGGAATGCTGTGAGAAAACCAAACGCAATCACGCAAGCCAGGGCAGTCGATATTATTTTAGTGAATTTCATTATAAATCTCCTCCCTACTTACATTCTGAAGCTCAGCTCAGTTATGATATCTGAGATGAAGCTGATGATCTGGGTCATAAGTGTTGAGAACAGCACGGCAATGAACATGATGAATACCATACCCGCGATCGTAGCGATGCAGGCGAGGATGTTCTTACCTACTGAATAGTCGTGTGTGATCATCATACCGAGAACGAGGAGTATTCCGAGCCATACAAAGCCGAGGGCGTAGAGAAGGCTGAGGATACCTGCTTCGTTTGCAAGAAGCACGTTGGAAAGGATCGTTGTGGGGATCATGATGATCGGCAGAGGAGTGAGTGCATAGCATGTTGCGATGAAGATATCCTTCATGCTGCCTTCACCCTCGAAGAGAGTGGTGATACACCAGTTAGCGATTACCCAGAGGAGAAGCGGAACAACAACCGCTGTGATGTTACCAACTACGGTAAGCATCTGGGAATCGTCGGGATTGTGGATATAGCCTGTACCGATGGACTTGTAGAAGAACGCAACGATAGTGAAGAGAAGGAGCGCAAGTGCTGACTTCATTGAACCGCGCTTTTCATGCTTCAGATCCCAGAAACCGTCGAAGGGATGGAATATGATATGGAAAGCGTAGAGGACCTCTTCCTTGACGCTCTTGCGTCCGATCTTCATCGTAGCACGGAGGTTTACCTTAGCTGCATAGCCGAGGAACTTGGTTACGAGGAAGAATATTACAACAACTGCAACGGGGATGATCCAGAAGTATGTGCTTGCCCACTCGGAACGGATCTCCTTGTATGCGGAGGAGTAATCGGTCGTATTCTTGATCTTCTGGAAGTACTCCATAGCCGCGTCGTAGTTACCTGCGCGGGCCTCGGTCTTACCGAGCTGGAGGTATGCAAGGCTGTAGTTGATGTTACGCTTAAGGATCTCTGTCCAGTCGTCCTTCGCAACGTCGAACTTACGGTCCGCGTCGTTCTGGAGAGCGTTGATAAGAAGGTCACCGTACTCAGTTCTTCTGTAAACTACGATGCTGTCGTTTGCAGTATCAAGAACGAGGAGCTTGGAGCCCTGATATGCAACTGCCGCGATCTCAGATACGTTACCGATCTGGCTGGTTGCGGTATCACCCATGTCACCGAAAGCGAAGAGGAGGTTACCGTTTTCGTCGTATGTATAGATCTTGGAACGCTTCTGGTCGATAATGGACCATGTTCCTACAGGACCAACGCCAACGTCAACGAGCTTGGACGCACCCTGGATCTTTGCGCCGGGAGCAGCGTTAAGTCTTACCTCACCGGAGGGAGCAAAGTCACCGTTACGCTTAAGAACGTCCGCACCGGAAGCATTCAGCTTCTTAATGGGAGATGTCTTGGGATCCTTGCTTGTGATCTGAGCCATAAGTTCACCTTCATCAATAGCAGAAGTTGTTACGTAGATGAAGTTGTTCTTATCGATCGTGATGTTGTTAAGCTCTTTTGCAAGAACCTGTTCCTGCTGCTCTCTCTGCTCCTTGGTCTGGAAGCGTCTCCAGAGGATCTGGAGTGCAGAGAGTGTATCACTCTGAGCACCGATGAAGCCGAAGAACTCAGCATTGTCATTAATTACGATAACACCCTGGTAGGTGGTGGAGGATACTACGAAGATTCGTCCGTACTGGTCAACAGCGCAGGCGATCGGCTTGTAGATCGCGCCTTCCTCGAAGAGGTTGGACTCGGGCTGGTCGATTACCTTAACGAATTCACCGTCGATGGTGAAGAGAACGATACGGCTGTTGTTGGTATCACAAACGTAGATGTTCTTTTCGTTTACGAATACACCTGCGGGGCTGGAGAGTCTGTCGGGAACGCCCCAGTCGTTTACGAAGGTCTCGATGATGTAATCCAGCTTGTAGTATCTTGTAAGAACGAGGATTCTGTTGTTGGCTGTATCAGCGATGTATACTCTTTCGTCGGGACCAACGAACAGGTCGCGTGCACCGTCGAAGGGAAGATCGCCAAGGCCGATGTAATCGGAATCAACGTTCATGTCGGGAACGTATGCGTTAGGGGAATTGAGAAGCTCGCCTGCGGGAGAGTAGGTGTAGCTCTTATAGGGAGCCGCAGCACCTACCGCCATGGGAAGGAGCGTGAGAAGCATGAGGCCGATCGCAAAGATCTTTATTAACTTGTTCATTGTGACCTCCTTAATCCTTCATACCGCTGGATCCCATCGTCTCGATGATGTTACTCTGAGATACGATGAAGATGATGATCGGAACGATCATGATGAACACTGTACCTGCAGCCGCAACACCCTGACGGGTTACACCGACTGATGTGATCTGACCGATAGCGTAGTTGATAGTCTTGAGCTGCTCTGAATAGATATATGTGGAGCTACCCATCTGCCAGTAGCCCTGGAAGCTTGTCATGATAAGTGTGAGCCAAGCGGGCTTAACCATAGGCATTGCGATGGACCAGAAGATCCTGAACTCCTTTGCACCGTCAAGTCTTGCGGACTCGAGGATCGCTGTGGTCACGTTGGTATCCATGAACTGCTTCATGAGGTACAGACCCGTAGGACCTGCGATAGCGGGAAGGAGGAGCGCCCAATATGTATCCATGAGGTGAGCTTTTGCGATGATGATGTATGTGATCTCACCGCCGATAGCGGCACCGATCATAAGTGACTTCTGAATTACCTGGAAGCAGAAGTTTCTTCCGGGGAATTCGATCTTCGCGATAGCGTAAGCTGCGAGAGATGCAAGAAGAAGGTTTCCGAATACACCGGCAACGGTGATGAACACTGTGTTGAAGATGTATCTGGAGAAGGGAACCCAAGAGAAGTTCATAAGGTAGAACAGGTTCTTGAAGTTCACCAGTGTAGGCTTAATGGGAAGGAATCTGGGAGGGAAGATGAAGAGCTCTGTCAGAGGCTTCAGTGACTGAGAGATGGTGTACACGAGAGGAAGCACCATGAAGAAGCCCATGATAGCAAGCATTACGGTGATGGCACCGTCGCCTCCCTTGGAACGGTTGAGGACAACTTTATGATTTCTGGTTCTTAATTTCTTCATATCACTGTCCCACCTTCGCAAGTAATTTGTTGATGATGATGTTCACTCCGAATACGAGGAGGAACATGAGGAAGCTGAGCGCCGCGGCGTAACCCATCTCCCAACGTACGCTACCGTACTCACTCATGTGGTGAGCAACTGTGTAACCTACGTAGTCGGTAGGTGTGGATCCGCAGAGCGCGGTTACGATACCACCGAAGTTGAAGGCACCGGTGATGGACATTACCGCCGCGAACATGAGCTGAGGCTTCATGCTGGGAAGGGTGATGTACCAAACCTCCTGCCAACGGTTTGTAACACCGTCGATGGCACCTGCCTCGTAGAGGCTGCGGTCAACGCCCTGAAGTCCGGCGATGTTGGAAAGGAAGCCCATACCGAGTGAACCCCACAGAGCAACCATGATACATATCGGCATGATATAGTCTGCCGTGGTCAGCCACTGTACGGGAGCGTCGATGATGTTGAGCTGCATGAGCCAACCGTTGAGCCAACCCTTGGAGTCACCGGAGAAGAGGGTGGTCCAAACGATGTATACGTTACCGGAAATGGAGGGAGCGTAGAATACGAGAGTTACGATCGCACGGATGGAAGGAGCAAGCTCATTGATGAACCATGCGACTACGAATGACATTACGTAACCGATAGGACCGACGATTACGGCGAATATCAGAGTATTCTTGAGAGCCGTGATAAAGAGCTCGTCATCGAGGAACAGAGTTGCGTAGTTCTGCATGAACACGAAGTCCGGCCACTCGATCATGTTGAAGTTTGTCAAGCTGACTACGAGAGAAAGAACAACGGGGACGATGGTGAACACGAGGAAGAGGAGCATAAAGGGAGCGATCATTATGTAACCGATCTTGTTTACGTTCATCTGGTGCAGTGTCCACTGCGCCATCGTCATTTCTTTACGCGAGACAACTTTTTCTTTTTTATTAGCCATTTGTTTGTCTCCTTAACTAAATTTACCTGTCTTATCAGTTATCGTAAGTGCCGAGCCACTTTGCGGCGTCGTCAAGCTTTTCTGCAGCCGCCTTAAAGAGGTCTGCGTTAGCCGCTGTGAGTGCATCTGCAGCCGCCTCGATGCCTGCGATGTCCTTAACGTCAGCCTTAGCCTGAGCCTTAGCCTCTGCGATCACATCCTTGTAGGTCTCAAGGTCTGCTTCACTCAGCTCGTCGATGAGAGCAACAGCTTCACCGAGTCTCTTACCTGCGAGAGTCTGACCGACTTCGATGGTCTCAAAGCCGAACTCACCGCGCTTACGTGTGATCTCCTTGTTGATAGCACTTACGTATCCAAGGAGGGACTCAACAGGGTCAGCACCCTCATTGTAAGCATTGTTTACTGCGAAGTCTACGTAACGGGAGATGAAGTATGAACCGGGGTACTGAGGCAGACATCTAACGTTGTCGATCTGCTGGAGGAGCGCCTCACGGTCAGCCTTCTTCCACTGAAGCTCTTCGAGAGCCGCCTTATTGGCAACGCTCTTCATACCTGCTTCGCCGAGGATATTAATAAGTTCGTTGGAGAATGATACCTGGAAATCCTTACCGCAGTACCACTGCATAAACTTCCAAGAGTTCTTAACGTCATCACAGCTCTTAACCATACATACGGCGTCTGCGGAGCCTACAACCGTGCGGTTGAGGTTGCCTTCGTCATCGTAAGTACCGGGCATCGCGGTAAAGCCCCAGAGACCTGCAAGCTCAGTCGCGAAGATCGTGATGGTATTGTATGTGATGTAAGTACCGAGGAAGAGCGGGATCTCACCGGTCTTAAATCTGTTAAGTGCGTCGTATGTGAGAGGCAGTGAGTACTGTGTGAACATGTTGGTCATGTACTCGAACGCCTCAAGGCTGGTGTTGGATTCGAAGTTTACTCTCATACCGCCGTCAGCCCAGAATTCACCGCCGTTCTGGAAGATGAACGTTGCGAACGTTGTGGTGTCACGTGTAAGACCGACTTCCATGTTGTTGAACTGGAGTACGGGAACGGACGCCATGATATCGTCCCATGTCTGGGGAACGTCGATACCGAGGGTAGCGAAGATATCCTTGCGGTAGAACATCATGTTCCAGTCAAGGGATGTGGGAAGACCGTAAACGTCGCCGTAGAGAGTTACGGGCTCAAACGCCGCTGCGGGGAACCATTCCTTAACTTCATCGTAGCCTTCAAGGTCCTGGATGGGAAGGACCGCACCGCGGACCGCGTAGTCGATGATAGAACCTGTAGCGGAAACGATAGCCTGGTTTGTACTTGTCATACCGTCAAGCGCGATATCGGGGCCGATACCTGCAAGCATTGAGGGAAGGAGGGTACCTGCGGCAACCAGCTTAACCGTTACGGGAATACCGCTGTCCATCGTGAACGTGTCGTTCGCATAGTCCTTGATGATCTGAGCATGGTCACGGCTGGCAGCTGTCCAGGCCTCAACGGGCTCTTTAACCTTAAGCTCTGTGTTCTCAGCACCTGCAAGGGAGTTATAGTCAACGTAGAAGCTTGCGAAGAACTTCTTGATCTCGAACCATGTGCTTGCGAAGAAGCCGTGCTCAGCCTTCGGCACCTTAGCCTCGGGAGACTGGAGAGTGATGTAGTCGATCTCAAGGAACTGACCGGACATACCGCTTACCCATGAAGCAAGGGTGGAAAGGTCACTCTTAAGACCGTCAAGGTTCTTAGCTACGTTATCTTCGTCAGTACCCATTGAATATACACGGTCTGCAACCTGCTTGAGGTTTGAGGAAGACTCACTCTTCTGACCGCTCGACTCGAGAATATCAACGAGTTCGTAAATTTCCTTGGACTGGTCAACAAGGTCACGCATCGTATCAGGCATTACTCTTGAGAAGCCGTAATCACGGTATTCATCGGGAGACGCACCTGTAAGACGAAGGATCTCAAGGTAATCGTTGTTAAGAGCAGTCTGAACCGCATTCGCACGGCGGAGCATGTCTGCTACATCGCCGAGGGTAACCTCGATACGGAGTGTGTGAACTCCCTTTTCAAGGTATACCTTGAACACCTTGCCGTCGGCTGCAGTCGCATTGCCTGTCTGCCACTTGTCGGCATAACCGAACTTGATGTTTTCGGCAGCGTCGTAAGGAACCTCGCCGTCGATGTAGAACTTTCTGTTTACGGGAGAGGATGAGGTATCCTGTCTGAAGCGGAACATAAGAGAATAGATACCGCTCTCAGTTACGGGAAGCTCATATTCAAGCCACTCACCTACCATACTGGTCGCAATGAGGTTTCTCATTGTGGAGTCAGCGCTCTGAGGCTCTGTAGCAGAGGATACGGGGTCGTTATCGGGATAGATCTGGTTGCTGGATGTAGCAACAGGAGTCTCACCGTCGATGGTGAAGCTTGTCTCAGCATTCTTATAGCCCTTCTTCTCGTACTCAGCCATAACGTCCTCGTAGGACTTGGGTGCCTCATAGCTGAACAGCTCTACGTCAGCGAAAACCGCGCCGTGACGGGAGCCCTCGAGAGAGATCGTGTTCTCACCCTCTTCGAGATAGATGCAAAGGGGCTCGTTGTAGAAGCCGTTATAATCACGGAGAACGAATGTCTGCCATTCATATACCACGTTGTTATCGGGACGGATCTCGTTACCGTTCTGGTCCACCTCAAAGCGAAGCTTACCGTCTGCGTTCTCGGTATACTCGTTAGCCCACTTCTTGTTCATAACGAGGTTTCTGGCCTCTTTGAAGGGAACCTTACCGTTTACGTATAGGATACGCTCAACGTTTACGGTGCTGGAGGTCTCAACGGGAACATAGCTCAGGCGGAGGCAGTACAGGCCGGCTTTGTCCACATTTATATTAAATGTAACCGTTCCGCCTTCTGCAGTCTCGATGGCGTAGTCCTTACCCTTGTAGTCTTTAAGCACCTTTACGTCTTCAGTGCTCTTTTCTACATTGTAGTCGGTAACGTCCACGGGGAACACGCCCTCGGGCTTTGCCGCATTCTTGTAGGATTCAATGTACTCATCGTACGTGAGAGTGGACATTAATTCCTTGATGTCTGTCAGGGAAGACGACGTGCCGCTCTTGGCATCGTCTGTGGCGCCGACCGTGGTCTCGTCAGCCGCAACAGGCACTATGAATGCACTGCACGTCATCAGAACAGCCAAGATAAGCGACAATAACTTCCGGCTCATGGTATTGCTCATATGATTCTCCTTCTGCCGCCACCGTTCACACATACCGGTGCGGCAATTGCATTTTTGATTACGGAATCGGGCTTTCAGACCCACGTCCGCAGGTGAAGGTGCCGGGTTGTGCGTGGCACCGACACGAAAGTGCACATAGGTATGCACCTTATCTTCTTTTAGATATAGTAATAATACCATATTCATTCAAAAAAGTCAAGTATTCACGACATTATTAAGTAACACATACGTAACACAATCAGCCGTGTTCAAGCGCCTTCACGACCCTTTTGGGGGCACTTCACCACCAAAAGTCCGAACAGTCGTTCTTTTTGCGATTCTACACCCAAACTTGGGGTAAGCGCCACTTACTTTTCCCCTGCGTACGCCCCCATATTTATTGGTCGCCCCCGCCAAGGTACAACAATATACAGAAATATACATCATTTTGGGGCATTTTGGGTAAATTGTGCTTACTATGGTAATGGAAACTATTCCCACGAGACGCCTTGTTGCACAGAACCATGCTTTTTCGTTTAGTGCACCTTGCACAAATTTGACGGCGTTTTTTCTACACATATACAAGTTGCACAAACTTCGTCGAAAGTTGTATTTTCCACCCCGGGGTGGGACAAAAATGGTCCAAAAGCGAAACTTTATCAAAAAAACAGGGAAGTTATTCCAAAAACCCGTTGACAAACGGAGAACTTGAACTTATAATAGAGGTGTATATATCAATATCATTATATTCACATGAAAGGCATGGTATTAACAATGTATTATATCGGTGTAGACCTTGGCGGTACAAACATCGCCGTAGGTATTGTTGACGAAAACTGCAAGATCATAAAGAAGGGCAGCGTTCCCACGAAGCCCGAAAGAGGCGCTGACGCTATCGTCAAGGATATGGCAGACCTTGCCAAGAGCCTTCTCCTCGACCTTAACCTCCCCCTCTCCGAGGTTGCAAGCGTAGGTGTTGCTACCCCCGGTACTGCCGACACAGACCGCGGAATCGTAGTATACGCAAACAACGTTCCCTTCCTCCACTATCCTCTCGCTGAGAAGCTTTCTTCTCTCCTTGGCGGCATCCCCGCTTACATTGAGAACGACGCAAACGCTGCTGCTAAGGCTGAGGCTTTCGCAGGTGTTGCCGCAGGCGCACAGTTCTCCGTGATGATCACTCTCGGAACAGGTCTCGGCGGCGGTATCGTTCTTGACGGCAAGGTATATTCCGGCTTCAACTACGCAGGCGCAGAGCTTGGCCATATGGTTATCGAAAAGGACGGCAGACAGTGCTCTTGCGGAAGACGCGGCTGTTGGGAAGCATACAGCTCCGCTACAGGTCTTGTAAACATCACAAAGGACAGAGTTGCCGAAGCAGCTGCTGCAGGCAGAAAGTCATCCATCATCGACGCTATCGGCGACGATTACTCCAAGATCTCCGCAAGAACCGCATTCACAGCTATGAAGGAAGGCGACGAGCTCGGCGCTGAGATCGTTGACGAATACATCAGCTACCTTGCTTGCGGTATCGTAAACATTATCAACATCTTCCAGCCCAACGTTCTTTCCATCGGCGGCGGTGTATGCAACGAAGGCGACAACCTTATGAAGCCCCTTCTTGAGAAGGTATGGTCTGAGACCTACTCCAGAGAAGGCACACCCAAGACCGACATCAAGATCGCAAAGCTCGGCAACGATGCAGGTATCATCGGCGCTGCAGTTCTCGGCAGATAAGTTTAATATGTAATATTAAGTCTCCGGACACAGGAATGTGTTCGGAGATTTTTTGCATTACGGGGGCATAAGCGAGTCCTGGGTATCGTTTAGCTATAATCGTTCGTCACGGGAGCAGCAAGCCGCTCCCCTACGGTCGGCATGGAGCGTCAGTGGGAATCAAAAGAATAAAGAATAAAGAATAGATATATAGATAACAGAGAATGAAGAACGCCCCCCCGACGCGAACAAATGTTTGCTTTTCTATTGACACTGCATCCGTTCTGTGATATACTCATTATAGAACAATTGTTCGGAACATATATTTGCAGGAGAAGCCATCATGGAACGGATAGTACTCCACTCCGACCTTAACAACTTTTACGCCTCTGCCGAGGCTACCAAGGATCCCTCCCTAAAGAACATTCCCATCGCCGTCGCGGGGGACGTAGAGGCAAGGCACGGCATCGTCCTTGCGAAAAATCAGCTTGCCAAGGCACGGGGCGTCAAAACGGGCGAGGCACTGTGGCAGGCGAAGCTCAAATGCCCCGACATCACCTTTGTGCCGCCCGACTTTGAGCTTTATTCCCGCCTTTCCGCAGAGGTGAGGCGCATATACTACCGATACACAGACCTGATCGAGCCCTTCGGCATGGACGAGTGCTGGCTTGACGTGACAGGCTCTGCTTATCTTTTCTGTCCCCATATAAAAGACGCGGCAGAGGCGGGGCGGTACATCGCCGACGAGATACGGGAGTGTGTCAAGAGAGAAACGGGACTTACCGTGTCCGTGGGCGTCAGCTTCAACAAGACCTTTGCAAAGCTTGCCTCCGACATGAAAAAGCCCGATGCCACAACGGTAGTCTCCCGCGAAAACTTCAAGGATACCGCGTGGCGTCTGCCCGTGTCTGACCTTTTGTTCGTCGGCCCCAAGACCACGGCAAAGCTGACCCGCTACGGCATATCCACCATCGGACGACTTGCCGAGGCTGACGAGGATTTTCTCCGTTTGCTTCTCGGCAAAAACGGAGTCAGCCTGAAGCAAACGGCTTCGGGTCTTGACACAGCCCCCGTCATGCGGGCATACGAGATGCCGAGGGTAAAATCCATCGGCAACGGCACCACCGCCCCGAGGGACCTTATCACGGACGAGGACGTGAAGATCGTCCTTTACGCCCTGTGCGAAAGCGTTTCCGCACGTCTGCGGGAGCAAAAGCTTCTCTGCCGCACGGTGTGCGTGGGTATCAGAGACAGCCACCTTTTCTCATACGAAAGGCAATGCGGACTCACCCGCCCCGACCGTACTGCAAACGCCCTTTTCGCCGCCGCATTCCGCCTCATTAAGAGTAACCGTCCCACCACGGGCGGCATACGGAGCCTGTCTGTCAGAGCAACGGGTCTTTGCGACGACACCCGCGAGCAGATATCACTCTTCCCCGAAGACGATATGCCCTGCGACAGAGAGCAATTGGAGGGCATCATCGACGAGCTGAGACGCAAGCACGGCGCGGATGTGGTAAAGCGCGGGATAATGTTTGCCGACAAGAGGCTGACCGATACGGACTTCGGTATCGACCGCGAGGTGATGTACGAGTGACAATATACAATACAGAGAATTATGTATTGTGCATTATGAATCATGAATTGTTTCGGCAGCTTTTCACCGTGTCGAAAAGGCTCGTTGATTTTTAATTTCAATTTGCATATCCTCGCCGAATTATATTGACTTATCCCGTATTTTTTGGTATACTTGAATAAGAATAATTTTTCTTAGTAAGGAGAAATAAAAATGAAGACAAAGTTCACATTAAGAGTTCTCGCACTCTTAATACTCGCATCAATGCTTCTCTGCCTGATCCCCGCAGGTACAATGGCGGCGAAGGACGACGGAAAGTTTAAGGTACTGTTCATCGGAAACAGCTATTCCGACGACGCTACAGACGGCGGATACTTCAACAACAGTACCCTCCTCTCCATGCTTGAGAGTAAGGTTGGCCGCGGAAACGCAGCAGTAGGCCTTATCTGGAGCGGCGGTAAGACCATGGCATGGCACGCTTCCATGGCAAAGACAAACAGCTCAGACTACACCTTCGTATATACAGACGACCGTAGCAAGGGTTGGCAGGTGCTTGACAGAAGCTCTACCGCAGATGCTATGAAGTACACCGACTGGGACGTAGTCGTTCTTCAACCCTACGGTCAGGAAATGATGGAAGGTTATTCCGCTCCCATGGACGGAATACTCAGTGAGTTCACAAAGCTCGATAAATCCCTCCCCTACATGATCGACCACGTGGCAAAGAATGCCCCTGACGCAAAGGTATACCTCCACCTGCAGTGGAGTCCCACAACCGAAACAAAGCTTAACGCAGGCTCTGACGACTACAAGAAGATCGCGGCAACCATGCGTACCATCGAAACCTACACAGGTACCGAGACCGGCAAGGCTGTTGACGGCGTGCTTCCCCTCGGAGCTGCTGTTCAGGCTATTCGCGGTACATTCCTCGCTACACTTGACTTCAACTCAAAGGCGGCAACTGCCGACAAGACCACCGACCCCCAGATCGGTGTTCAGCGAGACGCTGTTCACCTCAGCCTCGGAATCGGCCGTTTCCTTGTAAACTACGTTACAATGGAGACTCTTCTCCCCGACCTTCCCATCAACGAAGACGACTTCCCCATGATGAGAAACTCCCAGAAGGCAGGCAAGATGCCTCAGATATACTATGACGTAGTATACGCGGCGGCTGAGCAGGGTATCGCATCCGCAAGTGCAAACGGTAACGCAAAGTACGTGCCGCGTGCGCTGAAGGGATATGAGACTTCCCCCATCGCCGAATTCGAGCAGAATTGCACGAACGGTACTGTCGTAGTGGGTGTCAAGGATAATTTCACCAAGGATGAAGTGGCACAATCCGTTAATATGGCACTTATATTCGGCAATGATCTCATCAATGCAGACGTATCCATCACGTTGGGAGACTACACTCTCCCCGCTGCAGGCAGTGAGAGCAAAGTCAAAGCTGAGATCAAGGCCAACTTAGGATATGAGACCAAAACATTCACCGCAGACATTACTCTAAAGCAGGGCTATACCGTAAACGTTATTGCAACCAACGACGTAGGAATGGGTGCCCCCGAGAGCATGACGGTTCCCGCAGGCGATAGCCACAGCATCTATTTCACCTGCGCCTACGGATACAAAGTAGGCACGGTCAAGGTCAACGGCGAGGAAGTTCCCGCATCCAATACCATCACTATCGACAGCGTAAACGAGGACACTACGGTTGAGGTAACCTTCGTTCACGATAATCCCTTCTCCGACGTTGACAGCGGCGCATGGTACTTTGAGGGTGTTATGTACGTTTCCGAAAAGGGTTACATGAACGGTACAAACGCAGACAAGACCACATTCTCTCCCGACATGAAGTTCACACGCGAGCAGTTCGTACAGCTTCTCTTCAACATTGAGGGCGTTTCCAAGGACGATTACACAGGTGACACAGGATTCTCCGACGTTCCCGCAGATCAGTGGTATTCTGCCGCTGTTAAGTGGGCAAACGAGGCGGGCGTTACCTCCGGTATCGGCGGCGGAAAATTCGGTCTCGGCGGCGAGGTGACCCGCGAGCAGCTTGCAAAGTTCCTTATGAACTACGCTGAAATGAAGGGTAAGGACATCTCAAAGAGAGCTGACCTCTCCGAATTCACCGACAGCGCACAGGTAAGCTCTTGGGCAACCGATGCGGCAAGCTGGGCAGTTGCAGAGGGATTCCTCGGCAGCACAAGCACCTCCGCAAAGGTACTCTCTCCCACAAGAGTTGCTGTAAGAAGTGAGATTGCAAAGGTAACAATGAACTACGCACAGTATCTCGAAAAGTAAGATACAAACGTAAAACCGCTGAGCCAATGATATGCAAAATTAGCGGTAAAATTGAATTTAGCCACCACGTTTTTGTGGTGGCTTTTTTCATGCGCAGAAAGCAAAGAAAAGCAATAACGGATACGGCGATTGTATATCCAAAACAGAACAGTCTATTATCAATTCGTTGTTTTGATAACCAAACAACACTTGTTTTTCTGCTTTCCCGACGTTCGCGTCCGAGACAAGTATAGCGCGTGGATGTCCGCCGCGCCAAATCGGGCAGAAGCCTGAACCCACTATCAGCAGAGAAATGGTTTGTCGTAGGGCGGGGGCTTGCTCCCGCCGAAAAACACCTTTATGGAATCAAAAACGTCAAGCTTTGTCATCATATCGGCGATGGCGGCGGCGTGTTTGGGCGGGAGCTGCGCCCCGTCATCCCAATACACCTTGTAGCCGTTATATTCTTTCTGATTGTGGCTTGCCGTTACGTTAATACCTG
>JAFSGU010000035.1 GCA_017440665.1 Clostridia bacterium | reverse complement strand
GCGGCTAAAAAGACACATAAAATGGAGAAATCCGCCGAAAAAATCGGCGGATTTCCACTTTAATGGCTATTTACTTGCGCTCCCCTCCGAGACTTTGACAATTAATTTCCTCGTGTCTTTTGTTCGGCGCTAAATGCGACAACACCTTTTAGTTATATTCGCCTACGGCGAGTTATATTGCTTTGCAGTTATATTTGGGCTTCGCCCAAGTTATATTCGCTTCGCGAGTTTTACATTGTCCATCTGACAGCGATCAATATCTTACGAAACTTGCGAACAGATCCCTGCCGTAACCTCTCGCGATATAGTGTCGCGGCACGGTGTAAGAAGTGTATTCGGGGGTGCTGTTCGGTGACTTTGTGGTGTACGCAAAGTCGAAGAACTCGGGCACTATCTCAAGCACCGTAGCGTTATATGAGCCGGCGGGGTACGCGATGGCGCGCACGGGCTTGCCCGTTATCTCCTCGATAATGCTGACGGATTCGGTAAACTCACGTCTCACACCCTCCGCGCTCTGATAACTTAAATCAACGTGATTTGCCGTGTGGCACTGGAAGGACACAAGTCCCGAGTCGGACATTTCCTTGATCTGCGCTCTTGTGAGATATCCGTCCGTATCGATAAGGCTCGTTACCAGAAATACCGTCGCCTTCGCCCCGTGAGCCTTAAGTATGGGGAACATATTGGTGTAGTTGTCCTCATATCCGTCGTCAAGGGTGATGATGACAGAGGGAGTTTCCGTAATTCTCCACTCCTCCGCGAAAAGGTATTCGTAGCCAAGCTCGTCAAGCACGGTAAGGTGCGTTTCAAACTCCGTGGGTCGCACGAAAAGCTTTTCGTATACGCTGTATACCTCCTCTAAAATAAGGTGGTACATCAGCGCCTCCGGCTCAAAGCTTCCGACGGGCACGTCCGTCTTTACGGTAGTCTCCGTCTGAGCCGTGGTTTCCGCATGTGCCTCCGTCTCGGGCGGCTCGGTATTCTCTGCCGCAGACTCAGACGTGCTCTCTGCAGGAGCGGCAGTCTCTTCGGGTGACGTCGTTCCCTCCGGAACGGACTCCGACATGCTCTCGCTGTCCCTTGCCGTGTCAACGGTCGTTTCGGGAACCTCCGTCTGCGGCTTTTCGTCCGTGTGGTCGCGGAAAAGCGCGCATGAGGTGAGCAAAAAGCACACCGCGAGTAAAAGGGACACAATCTTTATCTTCATACAGTTGTCCTCTCATTAAAAAAAGTGTTATTACAAGTATACCACACATCCCCGATTTTTTCAACAAAAGTGACATCTGATACGAATTTTTCGGTAAAAATACATATATTTTCACACAAAACGGTCAATGTGTGATATACTGTAACCATGATAATACTGAACGCAAGAGCGGAGGCGCTTATGAATATCATCGAAACGGAAGTTAATATCGACTTGACCTCGCCTTTCGAGGTGATACATATGTCGGATACTCATTTTACCCTTGCCGACGAGCGTGACGGCGAGCGCAAGATGAGACTTGCCGAAAACAGGGTCGACTGCTTCTCTGACCCGCTTGAAACCTACAACGCGGCGAAAAAACTGGCGTTTGAGAAAAACTGCCCCATCGTACACACGGGGGATTTTATCGATTTCGTATCCGAGAAGAATCTGGAGATGGTACGCCTCTTCAGGGAAGAGTGCGACGTTTTCTACGCCGCAGGCAACCACGACTTCAGCCTTTACTGCGGTGAGGCTTGGGAGGACGCGGACTACAGAAACATAAGCCTTGCGAAGGTGCAGGCGTGCCATGGAAACGACATCCGAATGTCGTCCCGCGTGATAGGCGGGGTCAACTTCATAGCTCTTGACGACGGGTATTTCCGCTTTGACAGTGAGCATATCGATTTTGTGAAAAGAGAAGCGGAGATGGGTCTTCCCATCGTCCTCTTGATACACAAACCCATCTACAACGCGAATCTCTTTGCAGAAATGGTAAAGATCGGGCGTGACAAATGTCTTGCGGGAGTTCCCGATGAGCATTCGAAATGGTGGAGCGAGGACGAAAAGCAGGAAGTGTGTCCCGACGGCGTCACCCGTGAGGCTGTGGCGTATTTCAAAAGCGAAGAGCGTATCAAGGCTTTCATCTGCGGTCATTTGCACTTGAATTACGAAGGTAAGGACGAGCGGGGACGTCCCGTGCTCCTCACCGATACTGAGACCCTTCGTGTGATAAGATTTACGTAAAATTATACAGATCAAGGAGAAGACATGGCTAAAATAATACAGTACGCAACGGAAGCGTCCTTTTTTGACGGTCCCTTCGGAGGAGGGGCTCCGTGGTTATCGGCGGGAATGGGCTACCTGATCGTTACGGACGGCGGCAAGCTCATCGCAATTGACGGCGGACACGAGGCGGACTGCGCAGGCTTTGCGGCGCTGATCGAAAAGCTTGGCGGTGAGGTGGACACGTGGATACTCACCCATCCCCACCGCGACCACTACAGAGCCCTTCGCGGTATCTGCCTTGACGAAGCACTGCTCAGAAAGGTGAAGGTGGGCAAAATAGTGTATCGCTTCCCGGAGAGCTTTATTGATGACGAAGGAGAGCCTATCGACTACGCACTTGACCACATGAATGAGATATTTGCGCGGACGGGTGCCGAGCGGATCACGCCGAGCGAGGGAGACGAGATATTTGCAGACGGCTTGAATATAAAATTCCTCTGCACACCGACGGATGACGGACCCACAAACTGCAGTCCAAACGATCTGTCGCTGATATTTACCGTGAGCGGCGGGACGGGACGCGCTGTGTTTACGGGAGATGCGGACGAGAGAAGCCTTGAGCACGTATATAAAAAGTATAAAGACGAGCTGAAGGCGGACGTTCTGCAGATGCCCCACCACGGACTTTGCGACACGGGCCACCGCGGATTTTACGGTGCCGTGGGTGCGGACACTCTTCTTATCCCCATATCTAAGGCGGGTCACAGATGTATGCGCAGCGGCATCTACGGTGACAGAACCGATCTTATCTGTGGGATGGAAGACGGCGCTGAAAAAGTGTACCTTGCGTATCGAGGAACCACAGAGATAGAAATTATTATTTAACAGAGGAAGACATATGAACATTTACGATATTATTCCGGACCCTGCAGAAAAACCGCTTGACAGGCTGGTGGAGGGATACAGCAACACGTCCATTTTCAGAAAGATGGCTTTCATAGGCGACAGCCTTTCCTCGGGAGAATTCGAAACCCACGTAGAGGGAAAAAACGTAGGCTACTACGATATGTTTGAGCATTCGTGGGGACAGTATATCGCAAGACGCAACGGGTGTACTGCGTATAACTTTTCATGCGGCGGCATGACAGCCAAATCATTTGACTCCTTTGCCGATTGGCACTTGATGTGGAGCCGCGACAAGGCGGCGCAGGCGTACGTTATTGCTCTCGGAGTGAACGACATATACAACGGCGCTGTGGAAAACTTCGGCACGATCGACGACGTCAACGTCACCGATTACAAAAGCAACGCTCCTACCTTCATGGGATACTACGGTGCGATCATCAGCAAGTATAAGGAAATAACTCCGGACGCGAAGTTTTTCCTTGTCACGTTCCCCAATGACCCGATGGCTGATGCGGCAGTCACGCGACAGATGGCAGACGGGCTGTATCAGCTTGCGGAGAAGTTTGATAATTGCTACGTTATCGACCTCTACCGTTACGGTCCGGTCTACGACGAGGAATTCAGAAAACACTATTTCTACCACAGCCACATGAGCCCTGCGGGATATATTTTCACAGCGAAACTCATAGACTCCTACATCGATTATATTATCAGACACAATCCCGACGATTTCAAGACGGCAGGCTTTATCGGCACGGGCATAGCATATTAAAACGCAGAAAGGAATTTTAACCATGTCAAACATTGAAACCTTCTTCACAGACGCATTCGAAAACCTCACCCAAAAGGAGGAGTTTTATAAGGCAGTATTCATGAACATGAACGGCGAGGAGGCGGCACGTCTCAGAAGCGAATACTACCGCCGTCTGTTTAAGTCATGCGGTAAAAACTTCAATATCGGAGTGGGCGTCAGAATATCCCATCCCGAATGTATTTCCGTCGGTGACAACGTAAGCATTTGCGACGACGTTACCATAGTTGCCCGCGGCGGCACCGGCGAGATAAACATCGGTAATAACGTTAACATAATGCAGAGAGTGTACCTTGACACAGAGCACGACGACAGCGTTATGAACATCGGAGACGACGTGTATATCGGCACGGGAACGACCCTTTTCGGTCACTGCGGACTTGACATCGGCGACAACACTCTCATGGCGCAGAATATTTCCCTGACCCCGTATTCACATATTTTCGAGGATCCGAACACAAATATCATCGAGCAGGGCGGACACACCAGAAAGGTCACCATCGGACGCGACTGCTACATTGGCATGAACGTTACGATCCTCTACTCGGCAGATATCGGCGACGGAAGCGTGGTCGGCTCCGGCGCGGTTGTGGTAAAGCCGCTTGAGCCCATGAGCATCGCTGTGGGAAATCCTGCAAGAGTCATTCGCAAGAGGGGCGAAGCTAAAAAGAAATAAGGGATCCGTATGGATAAAAAATATTTTGAAAACCCCATTCTCAAAGGGGATTACAGCGACCCCGACGTGATACGCGTAGGCGACAGATATTACATGATCACCTCTACCTTTCAGCTTTATCCCGGAATGGCGATACTTGAATCAAGTGATCTTGTGCACTGGAAGACTGTAAACTACGCAGTGCCGAACATTGACGAGCTTGAGCCCGGTATGTCTGCAGACGTTATGGATTGCTACAACGTAGGCATCTACGCAGGCGCGCTCAGATACCTTGAGTGGAAGGAAAGAGAAGCGGACGGCACGCTAACCGAAAGAAAACGGTGGTTCATGTATACCACCATCTATCGACGCGGTATAATAGTATCAACGGCTGACAACGTGTACGGCGAGTGGAAGGCGCGCTTCATGCTTGACAAAAACGGGCGCGAGCTTATCGCCCCCACGTGGGACGACAACTGCCCCTATTGGGAGTTTAATGAGGACGGCACCCTGAAGGCAGCTTACATGATAGCAAGCAAGCCGGGCGGTCATTGGTGGCACACCAAGGTGTTTGAAATGAGTCTTGACGGTATGCAGCTGCTTGACGGAGACGTCAGCTTTATGGCTGTCCCCGGAGACCACGGCAGAGTGCGCACGGGCGAGACCCCGACGGGTGAAATATATGCGGGAGTGGAAAGCGGTGACCCCGTGGACGGTGAGATCGTGGATCGCTTCACGGGTGAAGTCATCCCCACGCCCAAGCATATTTCCCAAAATCACATCATTGACATGAACGCAGAAGGCGACATCGGAAGCGTTCTTCGCGCCTGCCATATAAAGGGCAGAGAGGGTACAACCGTCAACGATACCCCCTCGGCGGAGGCGTCAAAAATAATCCGCTTCGGAGAGGATACCGAAGTCGGGAAAACGTATTTCTCCGGCAGGCACGGTGAGCGAGAGCGTGTGTCCGACTATATCTACATATTCAGCAGCGAGTGGTGGGACGGCTTCCGCTTCCCGGTGCTGCGCCGTGCTAAGTGCATATACGGCGACGTGTTTGACGAAAACGGAAAATATCTGCGTCCCGGTGCGCCGGGTGACCCGGGCTGCTACGAGACCCAAAGGCTTAACTTGAATCTTTTTGACCCTGTCGATACCCGTGAGCCCAATCAGGGCGGCTACGTGGACGTACCCGCATGGCTGTCAAAGGACGGGCGCGAGCATTGGTATTTTCTCACCCACCACGGTAAGCAGGACGTGTATGCGGACTGCCGTCCCACCTCTCTTTTGAGCGTTACGTGGATAGACGGATGGCCCATGATAGGTAAGATGCCCGATGGGGACGTTTACACCACGGGATACCCCACGGTAGAAGCCACTCAGTACGACGGCACGGGACTGACAAGTGACGCCGACCCCACCCGTCACCATCCCCACGCAAGGATCATACCGGGCGTCATGGAGTGGGAAGTGGAAATTCCCCCGATCAAGGGATGCCATAAGGCAGTGAAATATCAGGACTGTGACAACTTCGGCGCGGGAGATTTTGGCGGTGAGCAGAACAGCACGGACGGTGTGCTCAGCCCCAACTGGCAGTTTAACCACGCGCCGAGGAGCGGAAGCTATTCTCTCACGGAGCGTGAGGGTCATCTCAGAATGTATGCGTCTCCCACGGCGGACGGAAGCGACAGTTTCTTCAAGATAGGAAGCGTTATCTGCCAGAGATACCTTACCTTTGACAGGGTGCTTGCAGAGATAAAGATGGACGTTTCCGCCATGGAGGCGGGACAGAGCGCGGGACTTGCCCACTTTAACGGCGGCGTCAGCTTTTCATCACTGGGCGTAAAGCGGACGGACGCGGGATTATTTATAACCTGCGACCTTGCTGAGACGGGCGTTACGGTGGAGACGGGCGAGATCATCCTCCGCACCACGGTAAGCGCGGACGATCTTACGGTGCGCTTCTTCTACAGCACCGACGGGGAGAGCTTCACCGAGTGCGGCAGCGGATACGTACCCTGTACGGGTAACTACCGCGGCGATTATATCGGCATCTATACCTATAATAACAGCACGGGCGGCGGATACGTCGACGTTGATTATTTCAGGTATGAGTATGAGTGAAAACAACTGTGGGGAGATTCTTATGGTTAGATTAACTATAGACAGATATTTGGATAAGCGAGGCATTACTCGGTATGAGTTAGCCAAGCGAACCGACGTTAAATTTCAAACGATAGACCGTTATTACAAAAACCGCGTTGTACGCTTCGACAGTTACATTTTGGACCGTATCTGCGCGGCGCTTGAATGTGATCTCTGCGATATCATCGAATACGTAAAGGATGAGGAAGCTTCTGCTTTGTAATAGTATTAGTGTAAAAAGGTGCTGTCCGCGCGGACAGCACCTTATTTTATTTCTTAATGCCAAAGGCAATTCATGCATCCACGTGCGTTATTTTTCGAAATTTAAATACTTATAATACCAACGCAATGGATTCTCATACATGTATTTTCTATGTAGTTCGTAATCCCGACGATCCCTTATGATATGATCGTTAAAGCCTCTTTGCCATATATTCATACCGTATTCTTTGTTACAAAATCTTTTAAAGGTTGATACAAACCGAGAAACGGTTGAATGTTGTCTTGTAGGGGGCGACGTCCCCGACGCCCCGTTGTCTAAAACAATCAACATAAGATGAATATGATCGGGCATTATTACATACCCATCAACTTTGAGAATATCATAAGACAAATTCAATTGAGTAAGGTATTTGCGTGCAATTATCCCACATCCGGTCAACTCGATCTTGGGTGAAATTTTCGGGGCGTCGAGGACGTCGCCCCCTACGATGTGAGATAATATTTGTTTTCTGTCCCCGGTACAGATCGTTACGAAATATACACCGGCAGAGCTATAATCATAATTCTTTAACCTTGTGGACTTTCGTTCGGGTAATCCCTTTTCGTTATCCTTATCCGTTACGTTCCCCATGTATTACAGATTCTCGCCGACCCAGCGCATGGCGGCCTCCTGCTCTATATCAAAGCTGCCGTCGATGTGGGTGAGGATGTCAACGGATACCGCGCCGCCCACGCGGGCACAGGCGCGGATGTAGTCCCGCATGTATTCCTTCGTGTGTCTCACTCCCGGCTGAGCCCAGCCGTATCCTACGCTGAGACGCTCATGGTCGTATCCGAGAGGGGCGAGCACGTGCGCCTGCGCGCCTTCGATGTACTTGTTGTAGGGAACGAGCAGAAAATCGTTGAATTCACCGCAGACGAACTCCTCCTCGGGGTACACTCTCCAGAAGCCGTCCTTAACTCCGTTGTTGAATGCGACCGCCGCGTCAGGATTTCCCTTCTTGATAGCCTTGTGGTAGATTCCGCGAAGCTCGTTGGTGTAGCCGAAGAAATCATCGTAAAATCCGTCCATCCACCACGCCTTGACGAGGCTTCCGTATCTTTCCGCGTATTCACCGACTACAGACGCCCACTTTTCGCAGAACTCACGGTCTACGTGACGTCCGTCTCCGGTACTTCCCGTAAAGCCGAATTTGGGACCGATCTCAGGGTCGCTGTGAGGGCCGTCTCCCGTATAGTAAAGGCACAGATCAATGCCGTACTTCTCAAGCTCACGGGCAAGCTCCATGGGCAGGTCACGCGTGGCGCAAGCCTCTCCGGGGAGTGTGCCTGCGATCTTATCGTAGGTGGCGTTGGGAGCTAACATATGGCGTGTGCCCTGCTGAAGGGTGATGAAATAGTAACCCGCGTTCATACGGTGGAGCGTGTACGCCACCCTCTCCACGTCGAACATGTTGACGGCGTCACACCATGACACTTCGCCTACGCCGCGGTTGTGCTCCGAGCCTGCCCGACAGACGTCGTGATACAGATAGTGGGAAAATACGCCCCACTTCTTTTCTGCTAAAAATTCTGCAGGATGTTTCATAACGTACTCCTTTTTCGGATGTGTGTTTTATAATGTCCGCACCTTGCGAACGCTTCATTTCCGCGTAGCAGAAGCTTCATGCGCAGCGCTTCATAGCCGCAGACTGCTTCATTCTTTCTCCTTCCCGCCGAACCACTCGCGGCGGAAGCGGATCATTGCAATGACGCTTGACGCCATGTTGAACGCCTCGCATAAAATACCGCCTAAGTTAAAATGTATCACGTTGTTCACCATCCACGCGGGGGACATATACCCGATCTGGGCGATACGTATGGTCCCCGGGTCGCCGATGAACATGACCGTGGTGCCGACAAGCTGTGCAGACAGTATCAGCAGAGTGAGCCAAAGTGCCACGGAATCAGGGTCGTAGGTGATAACGGTAGCGCCTATGTACAGCGCGGCTGTAAGAAGGGCGAAATACTTCTTCGACTTCTGCGGTGCAAAGCCGAACGCCCAGCCGCGAAGGATGTTGAACATATTAAGGCATGCCGCCACGTTGTTGCCGAGTATGAAAAAGCTTGCGGCAAAGGACGCGCCGCTGAGCGCCTGAAGGGTGAAGAACACGCGGTTTTTCTTGCATTGGAATGATATCATGGCGAAAAGCATGCCAAGTATGCTTACCGCCTGTCCCAAAAATTCTGTAACAGTCAATTTCTTCTTCCTCACGTTCTGTATTTTTACAAGGTTATGATACCACAGAAGCCCCGACTTGTCAATGAGGAGGCGGAAACGCGGGATTTTTCCTTGTTAACTATGGAAAACCTGTTTTGTTTATGCTATAATGTAGATAACGAAAAAACGGACGGGAACCACCGTCACGCAAACAGGAGAAAACTATGGCATTTATTGAAATGAAGATACATTCCGACGCCCTCGGGCACGGAGTATCGGTAAACGTTATCATCCCTCAGTATGCTGAGACGATTATCGGAATGTCCGGTAAGGCAGAGCCTAAGTATAAGACCCTTTGGCTTCTTCACGGCCTTTCCGACGACCACACCGCATGGGCGAGAAGAACTTCCATCGAGAGATACGCGGCTGACCGCGGTATCGCCGTTGTAATGCCTTTCGGCGGCAGAAGCTGGTACACCGATGCGGCGTACGGTGCAAAGTATTTTACCTTCATCACCGAGGAGCTGCCCCGCGTGTGCCGTGAGATGTTCCGCGGTATGTCCGATAAGCGTGAGGACAACATGATAGCGGGTCTTTCGATGGGCGGCTACGGTGCCGTTAAGGCGGCTCTCACCTATCCCGAAAGATACATGGGATGCACCGCACTTTCGGGTGCTTTTGACATCGCTTACATGGCAAGCGTTCTTGTGCCCGAGGAGGCGAGATACATCTTCGGAGAATTTTCCTCATCCGACGAGCTTTACGGTACACATCACGACGTATTCCACCTTGCAAAACAGGCTGTGCTTGAAAAGCGTGAGCTTCCCCGTATGTACATGTGGTGCGGACACGACGATTTTATTCACGATTCAAGCGAGAAGATGCACGCCGTGTTTGAAGAGCTTGGTGTAGAACACGTATACGAAAAGTCTGAGGGAGACCACTCATGGGGATACTGGGACGAGTATATCAAACACGGCCTTGATTATATGATGAGATAAAAATGTGAATAGTATAAAACAAACCTGCGACCCTTTCGGACCGCAGGTCGTTTTATAGTGATAAGCAGCTGACCGTGTTTCAGGAAATGGAATTAATAAATCTGACAAGCATGGTGGCAACCTCAGCGCGGGATGCGCCTGCCGTGGGGTTTACGTAGTAAGCGGAACCTGACTTAACTCCGGAAATGATTCCTGCGGCAACTGCCCACTGAACGGATGAATATGCCCAATTAGTGATGGCAGACGTGTCTGCGAAAGAAGCAAGGCTGTCTCTGTTTGCTGTGCTTTTTCCGAGCTTTTCTGCGTAACGGCAGAGGATAGATGCGATCTGCTCTCTTGTAACCGTGCCGGTAGGATTGAATTTGTTGCCGCCGACACCGTTGACGATACCGTTTTCGGATGCCCAGTCAACAGCAGCTGCATACCACGAGCCTCTTTCAACGTCTGAGAAGGTACTTGCCGCGGCTTCAGGTGCACCTGCAAATCTGTGAAGCACAGTAACCAGCATAGCACGGGACATCGTGGTCTGAGGTGCAAACAGTGAGTTGCCCACACCGCCGAAAAGACCCTGACCTACCACGTAGTCGATACTGTCGTGAGACCATGTGCCTGCCGCAGGCATGTCAACGAACTTCTTGCCGGGACATGAGTTTACTCCGTCACATGCATCGGGCTTTTTAAGAGTTGAAAAGCTGTACATGGGAGAATAATACGTTTCACCGTTGAATACAACGTGGAACTGATATGTGTACTTTGTAGCGGAATTGAGCACCACGCCGATCTCGGTCGTTATGTTGTACCACATTTCAAGATAGTTTCCGCCGTTGGCGTGTTCTGTTTTTGATGCGACCACGTTGCCGTCAAGGTCCCACATGGTGATACCGCAGTCTCCCCAAGTACCGCTGATGCTGGGTGTGATCTTTGCATAAACGAAGGTGTTTGAGGAATCGGGCTCGCATCTCAGATCGGACCAGGAGAGGGTGGGCTTTATGACTTGTCCGCCGCCGTCAACGGGACCGCTTGTGTATATGTAGCTTTCGTTCAAGGGATTTATTCCCTGCTGCCACGCGTTTGTGGTAGAGTTTGCGATAGCAAAATGGAGGTGGGGACCTGTGGAATAACCTGTGTTACCCACACGTCCGATCATCTGACCTGCGTTTACACGTGCGCCGTAGTATACGTGTGCGGGGATGCTTCCGCCCTGCATATGGGCGTACTGGTAGAGACGGTTGTCGTCGCCGAGGATGATAAGTCCCGTGCCGAAGCCACCGCAGTCACCGTAGTTCTGGTGGTTCTGAGTACAGAGGTATATTCCCTTGACAGTACCGCCTATCGCGGCAATAACGGGTGCGCCTGAGATGGAACCGTCATTGATGTCAATGGCGTTTCCGTCATGCCAACCCTGGCTGAGGTTGGTGTGTCCGGGTACGGGCCAATAAAGTGTAGGTGCCGCGTCTGATGGGAGTGCGACAAACGGCACACAGGCAAATAACATGACAACGGCAAGCAACAATGATGTGATCTTTGTTTTCATTGATTATGCTCCTTTGATAAAAACTGTAAGGATATTTTATAATACTGAAAGCTGTTTGTCAAGTGAGAGGCATAGAAAAAACGTATTTTTCATGTTATTGAAAAATATTATAAAATATGATATACTTATATCGTGAAAAAACTGTCGGCGGATAGGTCGCACGGCAAAATATATACAATTACTCAGACAGGAGAAACAATATGGCACAGAAAAATAAAGTTACCTTTGAGGTACGCGTAGACGAAACGCTTTACCGCAAGCTTCTCGGTGTTGCGGAAAGAGAAAAATGTAACCTGAACAATCATATGCTGAAGCTCATCCGTACAAACGTTGAGTACAGCGAGAGGATCCACGGAAAGATCGATCCCGCAAAGTATCCGATCCCCGAGGACGCAAAAACGGAAGAATAAACGATTCCGGGGGTGTCGCATTTAGATGCAGAAGTCGTGATTTTGTTCTCGCCCTGTTACTCGGTACGGTAGAGAGCAAAATCGCGGCTAAAAAGACACATAAAATGGAGAAATCCGCCGAAAAAAATCGGCGGATTTCCACTTTAATGGCTATTTGCTTGCGCTCCCCTC
>JAFSGU010000034.1 GCA_017440665.1 Clostridia bacterium | reverse complement strand
GGGTGAAGCTAACGTAGTGGCAATGTCGCAGACTGCCACGTCAAGTTTTTGTTGCCTCGGGGGTGAGGCTCCGTCGCACAGTCGTCGCAGACGATGTGCCGGGGCAAAGCCCCATATTGGAGGTTTCTTAGTCAAGTTTCTTCGCAAAGAAACTTGAAATAAATCGTTTGGGTAGGTAACGTGCAGTTTTAGCCGTACGAGGCGGGAGAACACAGATCTCAGCACATTCTGCGAATGTGCGACGTTGATTTTTTGAGATAATGTGAAAACTCAGCCAATAGTGCAGTGGCGTAAATGAAGATACGACTTCTTCTCTCTTTATCTTCACTTTCTTAGCACTCTGACTCATGTGCCTGCCGAAATACGTCCGGATATGCTATAATTCAACGTTTCATCGGTTTATTGAAAAAACTTACGTGTGTTCTAATGTAGTAACGTCACGATATGCCCCGTTTAAAGTAAAAATTCGCCCATTTTATGCCTGTTTTGCAGGAATATGAATCATTTGGAACTATTTGTGAACGATGTGTAAACCTTGCCGTAAGGTGCTTGATTTTTACGCCGCTTGGTACTACAATATAAAGCAGAGTTTGGCACTCCGCCTCTCCGAGTGCTAAAAACGCGGAGGACGAGGCGACAAGCGTATAATAAATATAGTGCCGTAAGGCACGTTTCAGGAGGTAAATATTATGACACTCAAGCCCCTTGCAGACAGAGTTGTGGTAAAGGCGGTAGAAGCTGAGGAGACCACCAAGACAGGTATCGTTCTTCCCGGCGCGGCTAAGGAAAAGCCCCAGGTTATGGAGGTTGTGGCAGTTGGTCCCGGCGGCGTTATCGACGGTAAGGAAGTTATCATGACCGTTAACGTTGGCGACAAGGTCATCACAAGCAAGTACAGCGGTACTGAGGTTAAGTGTGACGGCACTGAGTACTGCATCGTTAAGCAGGCTGACATTCTTGCGATCGTTGAATAATTCACAGAATTATTCAGTGAAATATTTTGCCTTACGGCAAAATGTGAAATCCGCACGGTGTGCGGGTGAAATATTTCGTCTCCGACGAAATGTGAAATTTTCATCAAAGCCTTTGCTTTGATGAAAGTTATTGTAGAAAAATGCCGCGGCATTTTTCATCTTAATAAAATCGGTTCCCGTCGGAACCACGCATCACGAAAAAAAGCATTTGCCCCACTTCCAAAGTTTTTTGCGGTGGGGGTCCGGGGGAGGAGCTTTTTTTCAAAAAAGAGCTTCCCCCGTTAAATATTTAATCAAAGGAGATTTACTATCATGGCAAAGGATATTCTTTACGGCACTGATGCCCGTAATGCTCTTATCGCGGGCGTAGATAAGCTCGCAAACACAGTCAAAATTACACTCGGCCCCAAGGGACGTAACGTAATTCTCGACAAGAAGTTCGGCTCTCCCCTCATTACAAACGACGGCGTTACCATCGCTAAGGAGATCGAGCTCGAGGATGCTGCCGAGAACATGGGCGCACAGCTTCTCAAGGAAGTTGCAACCAAGACAAACGACGCGGCAGGCGACGGTACGACAACCGCTACACTTCTCGCTCAGGCGTTCATTCACGAGGGAATGAAGAACGTGACCGCAGGCGCTAACCCCATCGTTATCCGCAAGGGTATTCAAAAGGCTGTTGACGCTGCTGTTGCAGGTCTCCGCGATATCGCGAAGCCCGTTTCCGGTACTGAGGACATCGCTCGCGTTGGTACTGTTTCCGCAGGTGACGAGGTTATCGGTAAGCTCATCGCAGATGCTATGGAAAAGGTTACCTCCGACGGAGTTATCACAGTTGAAGAGTCTAAGTCCGCTGAGACATACAGCGAGATCGTTGAGGGTATGCAGTTTGACCGTGGCTACCTCTCTCCTTACATGGTAACTGACACAGACAAGATGGAAGCTGTTATCGACGACGCTTTCATTCTCATCACAGACAAGAAGATCTCTTCCGTTCAGGACATTCTCCCCGTTCTTGAGCAGATCGTTCAGGCAGGCAAGAAGCTCCTTATCATCGCTGAGGACGTTGAGGGTGAGGCTCTCACAACTCTCGTACTCAACAAGCTCCGCGGTACCTTCGTTTGCGTTGCTGTTAAGGCTCCCGGCTTCGGTGACAGAAGAAAGGAAATGCTCCGCGACATCGCTATCCTTACAGGCGGTGAGGTCATCTCCGACGAGCTGGGTCTAGACCTTAAGGAAACAAGCGTAATGCAGCTTGGCCGTGCAAGACAGGTTAAGATCACCAAGGACAACACCATCATCGTTGACGGCGCAGGTGATGCTGCGGCTATCGGTGCAAGAGTTGCTCAGATCAAGGCTGGCATCGAGACCACTACATCCGACTTCGACCGCGAAAAGCTTCAGGAAAGACTTGCTAAGCTTGCAGGCGGTGTTGCAGTAATCAAGGTCGGTGCTGCTACCGAGACCGAAATGAAGGAAAAGAAGCTCCGCATCGAGGACGCTCTCAACGCAACAAGAGCTGCTGTTGAAGAGGGTATCGTTGCAGGCGGTGGTACAGCTTATCTCAACCTCATCTCCAGAGTTGCAGACGTTGCGGCTACCGTAGAGGGCGACGAGAAGACCGGTGTCAACATCGTTCTTCGCGCACTTGAGGCTCCCGTTCGTCAGATCGCTGAGAACGCAGGCTTTGAGGGCTCCGTTATCGTAAACACCATCCAGAGCAGCGGCAAGCTCGGCTTCGGCTTCGACGCTTACAAGGAAGAGTACGTTGACATGATGGCGGCAGGTATCGTTGACCCCGCAAAGGTTACAAGAAGCGCACTTCAGAACGCTTCCAGCGTTGCTTCCACAGTTCTCACAACTGAGGCTCTCGTTGCTCACAAGCCCGAGCCTGAGGCTCCCGCAGCACCCGGTATGGGCGGCGGCATGGGCGGCATGTATTAATTTCCCGATATGTAAAACAGCATGGGGCAGAAAGGCTAACTTTCTGCCCCGTTTATCATTTTAACTATAGATTATTTCTGAAAATACATTATTTTCCCCATATCTATTGAAATCTTTACGGATTGATTATATAATATAAGGTAGTAAATACAGCGTTTTCAGACTTGCGTCAAAGTGGCTTTGCGTACGTCTGAGGGAGGTCAATGTGAAGATTTTAATGATAAACGGAAGTCCCAGAGCGAACGGAAACACCGCTTGCGCTCTTGCGGAAATGGATAAGGTATTTAAGAAGAACGGCTTTGAGACGGAGACCGTTCAGGTAGGCGGCAGAGTTATCCGCGGATGTATCGCGTGCAACCACTGCCTTGGTACGGGCGTTTGCGTATACGACGATATCGTAAACGAGCTGGTGAAAAAGTTTGAGGAGTGCGACGGTCTGGTCATCGGAAGCCCTGTATATTACTCATCCGCAAACGGAACGCTCATCTCTCTTCTTGACCGTCTGTTCTACTGCACTTCCTACGACAAGACCATGAAGGTCGGTGCGTCTGTTGCAGTTGCGCGCCGCGGCGGCTGTTCATCCACCTTCGATGAGCTTAACAAGTATTTTGCCATCTCCGGTATGCCCATCGCTACCAGCAACTACTGGAACTGTATCCACGGCGGAAAGCCCGGCGACGCGGTTGAGGACGAAGAGGGACTTCAGACCATGAGAAGCCTTGCTGAGAATATGACTTTCCTTATAAACAGCATTGCTCTTGGTAAAGAAAAATTCGGTCTTCCCGAAAAGGAGACAAAAAAGTTTACAAACTTCATCAGAAAGCTGAATGCTGAGGAAAGCGCGGCTGCGGAAGATAAGGAATAATACGAAGGACAGCTGTTTTTCAGGAATTTTACTATCCCGAAGGACAGCTGTTTTTGAAAAAGAAAGGACACGTGACATGAAGATCTACGATATGCACATACACAGCTTTAATTACTCCCCCTCCCCCGAAACACTTCTTGCCGAAATGGAGAAGACGGGCGTTTACGGCGGATGTATATTCTCCAACTGGCCGAAAGAAGCTAATGCCGAATCGGGTACGTCATTCGAGGAAAGACTTGAAGAGGTCCTCTCTTGGACCCGCGGATACGAGGACAGACTCTTCCCTGTTCTGTGGATCCATCCCTACGAAGAGGATATTATAAACAAGGTGCACGTGGCGGTCGAGGCGGGTGTTGCCGCATTCAAGATGATATGCACCAACTTCTACGTGTACGAGGAGAAAAGTATGGAGCTTCTCCGCGAGATAGCAAGCCTTGATAAGCCCGTTATATTCCACACGGGTATCCTTTGGGACGGCGCGGTTTCATCTAATTATAACCGCCCCCTTAACTGGGAGGCGCTTCTCGGAATCGAGGGGCTCCGCTTCTCCATGGGACATTGCTCATGGCCGTGGATAGATGAGTGTATCGCCCTTTACGGAAAGTTCCTCAATTCTCTCACTATGAGAAACACTGCGGAAATGTTCTTCGATATTACCCCCGGTACACCTGAGATATACCGCCGCGAGCTTATGACGAAGCTGTTCGATATCGGCTACGACGTGGGACACAACGTAATGTTCGGCACCGATTCTCTTGCGTGCGGCTACAAGAGCGCGTGGTCGGGCAAGTGGCTTGCCACGGACGGCGCTATCATGGACGAGCTTGGTGTATCAAAGAAATACCGCGAGCTGATGTATTCAGGTAACCTTATGCGTTTCCTCGGCAAGACCCGTGAAAGACCCGCTATCGCTAGCCCCGAGGTAGACGATTCACACGCGTGGAGCGCGGTAAATCCCGAGGTGGCGAAGACTATTGAAAAATGGTATCTGAAGCTTGGCTTCCCTAAGGAATACAACAGAGAATTCTACCGCGCTCTTGACACCATTCGCATCTCCGACGCGGTAACTCTCGAAAGCTTCGGCGAGGGTACGGACGACGGCGCGAGAAATCTTCTCACATTCCTCTACTTGTGTGAGGGCGTGGCGGAAAAGTACGCCGAGGCGGGTATTCCCGAGGAAATACTCATCGACACCCTTTACGATATCGTCCGCTGGACAAACTCATATACGGAGATACACGGCAAAATGTATCTCGGCGAGATAGCGTGGCTCAACCGTCACATGAAGCTGAACCTTTTCAAGCTCGGCAGACTTCAGTTTGCCATGGGCGGCGCAGAGCACGACGTGCCGAAGTACGGGCTAAAAAAAGGCGACCCTGTAATTGAGGTACACATTCCCGCAGGTGAAAAGCTTTCTCCCGAGGAGTGCAAAAAATCCTTTGACGCGGCACGTGAGTTCTTCGCAAAATACTTCCCCGATTACAAGTGGGAATACTTCACCTGCCATTCATGGCTTCTCGACCCTTGCCTTGATAATCTTATGGAGGGTGGCAATATCCTCGCCTTCCGAGATATGTTTGATGTTACGGTTGACGAGGACTCTGCGGCGATACTCCGTTACGTGTTCAAGTGGAATACGAATATGCTTAACCTGAAGAGCGCGGTATGCCCAAATGCCTTTGCCGAAAGAGTAAAAAAATACGCCCTTGCAGGCGGAGCTCTTCACGAAAGCTTTGGAGTTATCAAAAAGTAAAGTATTATGAAATATAACGGAAATAAAGCAGAAAACGTCAAAATCGCATATATCGGCGGCGGGTCCCGCGGCTGGGCAAGGTCGCTTATGAGTGACCTTGCGGTATGTGAAGATATGTCGGGAGACGTGTATCTCTACGATATCGACTTCGGGGCGGCGAAGGATAACGAGATCATCGGAAATAAGTTTAACACACTTGCTGACACAAGGTCATGCTGGAACTACCGTGCGGTAGAGAACGAGGCGGATGCCTACACCGGAGCTGACTTCGTTGTTATATCCATTCTGCCCGGCTCCTTTGACGAAATGGCATCGGACGTACACACTCCCGAAAAGTACGGGATATACCAGTCAGTTGGGGATACTACAGGTCCCGGCGGTATCGTCAGAGCTATGCGTACGGCTCCCATGTTTGAGCATATTGCAAGATGTGTGGAAAAATACTGCCCCGATGCGTGGGTCATCAATTACACCAACCCAATGACTCTCTGCGTAAAGACTCTGTACAGGACATTCCCGAAAATCAAAGCATTCGGATGCTGTCACGAGGTGTTCCAGACCCAGGAGCTTCTTGCAGAAGCACTTGACGAAATGTGCGGAATCAAGAACGTGGCACGACGTGACGTGAAGATAAATCCCGTCTCGGTAAATCATTTCACGTGGCTGACCGAGGCGAGGTACAGAGACGTTGACATATTCCCCGTCTACGCGGAGTTTGCGAAAAAACACAGAGACAGCTATTTTCAGAAAAAGACATCCATAAAGATTAACGAAGCGTTTGCCAACGCGAACATGGTGAAGTTTGACCTTTTTCTCCGATACGGATACATCGCGGCGGCGGGAGACCGTCACCTTGCGGAGTTCATGGGTGGTGACACTTATTTGAAGGATCCCGAAACGGTCAGCCGATGGGGCTTCGGACTTACTCCCGTGGACTGGAGACGTCGCGACCTTGCCGAAAAGAAAGCCAAGACCGCGCGGCTTGTAAGCGGTGAGGAAGAGCTTACCATATGCACCTCCGGTGAGGAGGGCGTAAACATGATGCGCGCCTTACTGGGTCTTGATACGCTCGTGACCAATGCAAACATACCGAACGTGGGACAGATACCGAATCTTCCTCTGGGTGCGGTGGTTGAAACGAACGCAGTGTTCCGCGACGGCACGCTCACACCCGTTATGGCGGGAAGTATCCCCGATTCCATATATCACCTCGTGTCGCGGATATGCGAGGAGCAGGAAAAGCTTGACGCGGCTATCGCGGCAAGGAACGTTCAAGGGATATTTGAAGTGTTTGCGGGCGATCCGCTTGTTACCTGCACGGCAGAGGACGCAAAAAAGCTGTTTTGCGAAATGGTAATGAATACGAAGGATCATCTTACCATGTACGATCTTGATACACTTACCGGAGAAAAATCATGTTAAAAGAATACGCACGCTTTGCCGCGGACAAGACCTTTGAGCTGCTGGCGATAGACAGTCCCACGGGATTTACGAAAGCGGCGGCTGAGTGGGTGGCGGGAGAGTTCACGTCTCTCGGCTACGAAGCGAAGATCACGAACAAAGGCGGCGTTATTGTAAACGTCGGTGTTCCCGATGGCGACGGACTTCTCCTTGAAGCTCACGTTGACACCCTCGGCGCAATGGTCGCCGAGATCAAAGGGAACGGACGCCTCCGCGTAACAAGCCTTGGCGGAATGAGAGCGGAAAACGCAGAGACCGAAAACGTCAGAGTATACACGAGAGAGGGTAAAATTATAGAGGGTACGCTTCAGCTTTGCAACGCATCCGTTCACGTAAACGGAAGCTATGCCGATACAAAGCGAAGCTTTGATACCACTGAGGTCCTTCTTGACGAGGACGTAAACAGCGAGGATGAGGCAAGAGCGCTGGGTATCGAGGTTGGCGACGTGGTCGCCTTTGACCCCAGATCAAGGCTTACCCCTTCCGGCTACATCAAGAGCAGATTCCTTGACGATAAGCTGTCCGTAGGTATACTCCATGACGTTATCGTAGTATTATAAAACGCAAATCGGCAGAGAAAACAATTCCTCTGCCGAAATTTTTATGTCTGCAAATTTCTCGTAAAGAATAGCAAGCACCCGCCCGGGCTTTTTTACCTTGCGTACATTTTATTGAGCTTCTTATAATACTCGCGGTCGATGGAATCAAGCTGTTCCTTTGTGATTCTGTACGACCAGTTGCCGTCTGCCTTACCGGGCACGTTAAGTCTTGTGTCGCGGCCGTAGCCGAGAAGATCCTGAATGGGCATCACCACAAGTCCTGCGTGGCTTGCAAGCACGCTTCTGATAACGGACTTCCAACCAAGTCCCCAGTCACCCTTGTGACCTACGTAACAGAGCATCTTTTCTCTCGTATCATCGTCAAGCTCCCAAAGATAGCCAAGGAGTGTGTTGTTGTCATGTGTGCCCGTGTAAGCTACGCAGTTGTTGGGGTAGTTGTGGGGCAGATGCGGGCTGTTGTCGTCACCGAGGAATCCAAACTGGAACACTCTCATACCGGGCAGACCGCTGTCTTTTACCATCTTGTATACCTCGGGTGTGATGTCGCCAAGGTCCTCCGCGATGATAAGGGTGTCACCGACGGCTTTCTTGATAGCCTTTACGAAAGGCATACCGGGACCCTTGACCCACTTACCCGCCTTCGCTGTCTCAGCAGATGCGGGAATGGACCAGTATGACTCAAAGCCTCTGAAATGGTCGATGCGCACAGCGTCAAACATACTTGCCATGTGTCGCATACGGTCGCACCACCATGCGTAGCCGTCCTTCTTCATCTCCGCCCAGTTGTAAAGGGGATTTCCCCACATCTGACCGTCCTCGCTGAAGTAGTCGGGACTGCATCCCGCAACGTGTGTGGGCATGCCGTTTTTGTCAAGCTTGAACATTTCACGGCGGCTCCAAACGTCGGAGCTGTCCTGCGCTACGTAGATCGGAATGTCACCGATAAGACCGATGCCGCGCTCGTTGGCGTATTTTTTGATCTCCGCCCACTGTGTGAAAAATTCGTACTGAGTAAACTTCCAAGCGAAATAGGTGTCCTCGTCGTATGTGTCAACAGTCCAATCGTTCCACGCTACGTCCTCGCCGCCGTTTGCCTCCTTGAGAGCCATGAAACGGCAAAAAGCCTCAAGATAAGCGTTACCCGCGATGAATTCTTCAACTGCAGAGCGGTCTTTTATTCTCAGCGCCGCCTTTTTCAGCAGATCAAATCTCTCCTCGCGGAGTCTGTCAAACTCACAGGCGTAAGGAGTCTTTTGCTCAGCCGCTTTAAGCTCTGCGGCGGTGAGAAGTCCCTTGTTTTTGAGTGTTTCGAGGTCGATAAAGAAAGGATTTCCACTGAATGCGGAGAAGGATTTATAAGGCGAGTTGTACTCGTCGACCATGCAGAAGGGTAGCATCTGCCAGTAGGAGAAACCGGACTCTTTTAGGAAATCTATAAAATATTTTGCTTCTGCGCCGAAGCTGCCGGAGCTGTAATCTCCGAAAAGGGATGAAATGTGCATGAGCACACCGCTTTTGCGTTCCATATGTGTCACCGTACTTTCTGTAAAAAAGATGTTGCTTTATTATTTTAGCACGATAAAGCGGATTTGTCAATAGTGAATAGGAAAATTAATTTACGCGGCGGCAATTTGGTCGAAAGAGATAAAAAAAGGGGGTGTCGAATTTAGATGCAGAAGTCGTGATTTTGTTCTCGTCGGCGTACTCGGTACGGTAGAGAGCAAAATCGCGGCTAAAAAGACACATAAAATGGAGAAATCCGCCGAAAAAATCGGCGGATTTCCACTTTAATGGCTATTTACTTG
>JAFSGU010000033.1 GCA_017440665.1 Clostridia bacterium | reverse complement strand
GCGAGCTTGTATTTGCGTAGCAAATGGCGAGCAACATCATTATGCGGAGCATAACATCACTTTTGCGTCAGCAAAAACATCACTAACAGAAAAAAGAGAGGACATTTCGGGATTTAAGCCGATTTGTTCTCTCTTTCTGCTTGTTATAAGGGTTTGGGCATAGCCCATTTGCGTTTGACCGGTCAAATGCGATGCTCGCATTTAGCGGTATTTGTCAAACTCTCCGCTAAGAACCTCACCCTATGCCCTGCTGTGGTTTTCATTTGCGTTAATGCTGTACGTCTGCGGCGATGTTTGCAAGAAGACCCTTGATGCTTGCGTTAACTATCTTACTCTTAATAAAGAATTTAGAAACAAGGTTTGCGCTTGATTCCTGGATAGCACCGCTGAAAAGAGTTACAAGCTCACCATCGCTACTGATATTCGCCCCCTTATCAACGATATTAATGATATCATACTTCTTTGTATTGAAGATTATATCAAGCATATCCTTAGATTCAAAGTCCTTTACGCTTCTGCTCTTGAGCATATTATCATAGAAGGTGGGCTTGAAATACTTGTAACCGAGAGCTGCCATTACCTCAAGGATAACGTCTGTCATCTGAGGATCCTTAGCTGACTTGGGAATGAATACGTACTGACCGGAGCCGTATGAAACGTAGTTCTCCATGCTGTCATATCCCTTAGGCATGGGAAGAACACCGAAGTTTACGTCAAGTGTACGGAGATGGGCAACGCCTGCGGTATCTGTCATCTCGAAAAGCACCTTATTATCGGCGAACATTTCGTCCCATCCCTCATAGCCATACTTTTCTTCAAAGCTTTCACCGGGATTCTTTGTCTGCCACTTGGTGTTAACTGTCTGTGTATCGTCACTGAAAATATCACTGTACTTGTCAGCAATGTTTACGATCTCCTGAGGAATGCTGTCAAGAATATAGGGGTTACCGTTTTCGTCAAATTCTGTGAGAGAATATCCATGTGCAACTACAACTGAAATACCGTCGATGCCTCCGTAACGGTATGCACCTGCTCCGCCGGCGTTTTCGGGAACAGCCTGTGCAATCTCAAGCATCTTATCAAAGGTCCAATCACCGTCATTTACGATATCGTAAAGACCTTCAACGCCGTAGTCCTCTGCAACCTGCTTGTTGAATACGATACACATTGCATCCTGATAGAAGGACGTTACGATAGGACCTGTGAGGAAGTAAAGCTCACCGCCGATGGAAAGAGATCCCTGAAGATCCTGCTGCCACCAAACGTTGTTAAGATCCATTGTCGTAAAGTCAGTAAGGTTCATAAGGCAGTCGTTGATGAGGAGCTGCTGAGTATGCATGTTTCCGCCGTACGCCGCGTCATATGCACCTGAGCCCGCCATTACGTCCTGCTTGATCATGTCAACGGTGGGGCTGGAAGTATCTCCCTCACCGGATGTGGGAGCTCTGTTGTTTACCCAGGTAAGTGCAAACTTATCCTCGATCTCACGCTGTCTGAAGTACATAGCGTCAGATTCAACGTCACCTGTCTCCTCGTCCTTTACGGGTGCCTGCCATCCGTCGGGACCGATCCACGTGAAGGTCTTCCCCTTCAGGTTTACCTGGGACGCGATCTCGCTTACATGCTCGTTAACCTCAGCGATGATCGGGTCATCCTCTTCATCTCCGTTGTCGTCGGAGTTTTCGGTCTCATCATAATTGATGCCGCTGTTAGGCTTTTCCGTCTCGTTACCGCATGATACGATAGCGGGTACTATCATGAGAATGACAAGCAACAGTGCTAAAATCTTTTTTAACATTTCTTTTTCTCCTTATTTATTTCGAAGCATAGCTTCATAGTATTGATAAAATTATAGCATAAACAAATTCAGTTTGCAAGTGAGCGTATATATTTTCTCCGTTTTAGACAAACGCTTAGGGATACAAAAAGCTCCACCGCAGAGCGTTTCTGCGGTGGAGGATGTTATGTAATTCAGTTATTGATATCTGCCTGAATGTTTCCGAGGATCTCCTTGATGTTTGCGTTTACGATCTTGCTCTTGATAAAGAACTTAGATACAAATCCTGAGCTTGATTCCTCGAATACTGTGTTGAAGAGAGTTACCATCTCGCCGTCGGAGCTTGTGTTTGCACCCTTGTCAACTACGTTGATGATATCATACTTCTTGGTCTCGAAAATGATATCAAGCATTTCCTTGGACTCAATGTCCTTAACGGAACGGCTCTTAAGCATGTTGTCGTAGCAAGTAGACTTGAAGTACTTGTAGCCAAGAGCACCCATTGCCTCCAGAACAACGTCAACCTTCTGGCTGTTATTAGCAGACTTGGGAACGAATACGTTGAACGCACTGCGTGCAGCACCGTAGGAGATGTAGTCCTCCTGAGCGTCGCTTCCCTTAGGAACGGGAAGGAAGCCGAAGTTTACGTCCTGCTGACGGAGATATGCCGCCTCGTCGGTAGGAATGAAGAGGAAGAGAACCTTTCCGTCTGCGAACATGTCCTGCATATTCTCATAGCCGTACTTCTCGGTGAAGTTCTCGTGGTTACCTGAGTTTCTGCCCTTCAAGTTTACGCTCTGAGTATCATCGCTGAAGATAACGCTGTACTTGTCAGCGATATCAACAAGTCCCTGAGGAAGAGCGTCGGGAATGAAGGGGTTGCCGTTTTCATCAAAATCGGTGAGAGTATAGCCGTGTGCGATAGCGATGGATACACCGTCAGCATCTGCATATCTGTACGCGCCCGCGCCGCTTGAGTTCTCGGGGATAGCACTTGCAACCTCAAGCATCTTGTCAAAGGTCCAATCGCCGTCCTTTACAAGATCGTAAAGTCCCTCGATGCCGTAGTCCTCTGCAACCTGCTTGTTGAATACGATGCTCATTGTATCCTGATAGTATGCGCTTACGATGGGGCCTGTGAGGAAGTAAAGCTCGCCGCCGATGCTGAGATATTCTCTCATGCCGCTGTACCACCACTCACGGTCAAGGTCAACGTTTGTAAAGTCAGTGAGGTTCATGAGACAGTCGTTGATGAGAAGCACCTGTGTGTGCATATTGAAGCCATATCCCGCGTCATATGCACCTGTACCTGCCATAACGTCCTGCTTGATAAGCTCGATAGCAGGACTTGCACCATCCTCAACGCCGACCATCTCTGCCTTGTTGTTTACCCAATCAAGACCGAAGGCGTCCTCGATCTCGCGTTGTCTGAAGTACATAGCGTCGTCAACTGCGTCGCCTGTTTCCTCATCCTTTTCGGGAGCTTCCCATCCGTTGGGACCGATCCACGTGAAGGTCTCGCCCTTAAAGCTGAAAAGGGTTGAAAGCTCACCCATGTGCTCGTCGATCTCTGCGATCAGAGGATCCTCCTCTGTTTCTTCATCCTCGCCGCCTGCCTCTGTATCGTAATTTATGGTGTTCTTAGGCTCTTCGCCGCTGTCACCGCATGATACGATTGCAGGTACTACCATGAGGATCACGAGAAGCAGTACCAAAATCTTTTTTAACATTTCTTTGTCTCCTTATTTATTTCGAAGCATAGCTTCATAGTATTGATAAAATTATAGCATAAACAAATTCAGTTTGCAAGTGAGCGTATATATTTTCTCCGTTTTATACAAACGCTTAGGGATACAAAAAGCTCCACCGCAGAGCATTTCTGCGGTGGAGGATGTTATGTAATTCAGTTATTGATATCTGCCTGAATGTTTCCGAGGATCGTCTTGATATTTGAGTTTACTATCTTACTCTTAATGAAATACTTCGAGACCATACCTGCGCTCGTCTCCTGTACAGAACCGTTCAACCAGTTCATAAGCTCTCCGTCGCCGTACACGCTGGCACCCTTGTCAACGATATTGATGATATCGTATCTCTTCGTGTTAAAGATAATGTCAAGCATCTCCTTGGACTCCATGTCCTTAACGGTTCTGCTCTTCAGCATATTATCGTAGCAGGTTGACTTGAAGTACTTGTAGCCGAGAGCCGCCATTGCCTCAAGGATAACGTCCGTCATCTGAGGATCCTTCGCAGACTTGGGAACGAATACGTTGATCGCGCTCCAAGGCTCTACGTAGGAGATGTAGTCCTCCTGAGCATTGCTTCCCTTGGGGATGGGAAGGAAGCCGAAGTTTACGTCATGCGTACGGAGTTCTGCTCCGCCGCCGGTATTCGTCATAAGGAAAAGTATTTTTCCGTCAGCAAACATTTCTGCTTCGTTTTTGTAGCCGTACTTTTCCTCAAACGTCTCATAATTTGAGGTTGAATACCATTTAGTATGAGCCGTCTGGCTCTCATCACCGAAAATAACGCTGTACTTATCGGCTATATCTACTATTGTCTGAGGAACTGTGTCGGGAACGTAAGGATTTCCCCCTTCGTCGAATTCCGTGATAGAATATCCGTGGGCATGAACTACCGTATAGCCGTTGATACCCGAATAACGGTAAGCACCCGCGCCGTTCGCGTTTTCAGGAACAGTGTTTGCCAGCTCGATCATCTTATCAAAGGTCCACTCGCCGTCACGCGCAAGGTCGTAAAGACCCTCAATACCGTAGTCCTCGGCAACGTCCTTGTTAAACACGATACACTGAGCATCCTGATAGTATGAGGAAACGATGGAGCCCTGAAGGAAGTAAAGCTCTCCGCCGATGGAAAGAGTACCCTTAAGATCCTGCTGCCACCACTCACCGTCAAGGTCTACCGTGCTAAAATCCGTAAGGTTCATAAGGCAGTCGTTGATGAGAAGCTGCTGAGTGTGCATATTGCCCGCATACGACGCATCGTACGCGCCCGTGCCTGCCATAACGTCCTGCTTGATAAGCTCGATGGTGGCGCTGTCGCCATCATCCACTACCATTTCAGCCTTGTTATTTACCCACTCCAGACCGAACATATCCTCGATATCACGCTGTCTGAAGTACATTGCATCGTCCTCAGCGTCACCCGTCTCCTCATCCTTTTCGGGAGCCTGCCAGCTGGGACCGAGCCATGTGAAGGTCTTGCCCTTAAAGCTGAAGAGGCTTGAAAGCTCACCCATGTGCTCGTCGATCTCTGCGATCAGAGGATCCTCCTCTGTTTCTTCATCCTCGCCGCCTGCCTCGGTATCGTAATTTATGGTGTTCTTAGGCTCTTCGCCGCTGTCACCGCATGATACGATTGCAGGTACTACCATGAGGATCACGAGAAGCAGTGCCAAAATCTTTTTTAACATTTCTTTTTCTCCTTATAAAAGTCATTATGCCCGAGGTCAAGCCAAGCCTCGGTATCACAACGATATTATATCACACACCTATGAGATTTTACAAGGTTTCATCTTAACAATTGTGTAAGGCGGGATATTAATCAGCCGAGTGCACAAAAAAAGACCCCTGTATATGTACAAAAAGCATATACAGGGGATGCTTTATCTGTTTCTGTCTGCCTCTAAATTCGCAAGTATCTCACGGATATTTCCGTTGACGACCTTACTCTGAATGAAGAAGCGTGATGTAAGACCCTGACTGTTCTCGGTTACGGCGCCGTTAAGAAGGCGTACAACGGATCCGGGACCGTTGATGCTTGTGCCCTCGTCAAACATATTTATCATGTCGTGACGCTTGGTGTTGAATATGATATCGATCATATCCTTGGACTCGTAGTCATATACCATTCTGCTCTTCAGCATAGTATCGTAGAACACAGGCTTGAAGTACTTATAGCCAAGTGCCGCCATTGCCTCGAGGATCACGTCGGTCACCTCTGCGTCCTTTGTGCTCTTGGGAGTGAACACGTCAAACGCGCTCACGGGAGTTGCATAGGAGATATAATCCTCCTGAGCGGTGCTTGCCTTGGGCATGGGAAGGATACCGAACTGTACCTCGTGGATCCTCAGCCATGCCGCCTCGTCCGTGGGGATGAAGAGGAACAGTATCTTATCGTCCGCGAACATCTCCTCGTAGCTTTCATAGCCGTACTTTTCCTCGAAGTTCTCGTAGTTGGAGCCGGAATATGAGCCCTTGGTATTTACCGTCTGTGTGTCATCACCGAATATTCTGCAGTATTCGTCGGCAATATCAACGATGGTCTTGTCAATGTTATCCTCAAGGTAGGGCTTACCCTCCTCGTCGAACTTGGTAATGGTAACGCCCTGTGCGATAAGCATGGACACAGCGTCGGGGTCGCCGTAGCGGTACGCGCCTGAGCCGTTGCCGTTTTCGGGAACGAGGGATGCGATCTCGAACATCTTATCAAATGTCCACTCACCGCTTCTTACGATATCGTAAAGCCCGTCGATGCCGTAGTCCTCCGCTACCACCTTATTATACACAACGCTTGCCGCGTCCTGATAATGGCAGGTGAGAATGGGGCCGTTAACGAGATAAAGCGCGCCCGCCATGCTGTAGGTATCTCTGAGGCTCTGTGTCCACCAGGGCATATCAAGGTCCATTGTCTCAAACTCTGACATATCAAGAAGGCTGTTGCTTGCGATAAGAGCGGTGCAGGTGAAGCTCATGCCGTAGCCTGCGTCATACGCGCCCGAGCCTGCAAGAACGTCCTGCTTTACAGCCTCGGCAATGGGATCCATTCCCTTGTCCTCAAGGTCCTCGGGGATATAGTTGCTCCAATCGATCTCGAAGAGCTCCTCGATATCTCTCTGTCTGAAATAAAGGGCGTCACTTTGAACGTCGCCTATCTCCTCTTCCTTCTCTGGCGCCTGATATCCGTTACCGATCCAGGTAAAGCTCTTACCCTTGAATTTGTTTTCCTCGGCAAGGATCTCTACGTGCTCCTCAATGTCGTCAATGAGAGGATCTTCTTCCTCGGGAGCTACTGCAGTATCCGAAGCCGTCTCGGTGTCGGTGGTCAACGCCTCCTTGCCGCTGTCCTTGCCGCACGAGACTGCCAAAGGCAGTACCATCACGCAAAGCAGAAGCATTGCAATTATCTTTTTCATTTGCATAAAATCCTTTCCTCTGACCTGCTTCCGTCAGTCTGCCTGATCCTTATGGATATTTTTGAGGATCATATTTATATTACTCGAAACGATCTTTGCCTGAAGGAAATATCTTGAGGAGAATGCGTCGTTATCCTCTTGGATCGCGCCTCTAATAAGTCGCACCAAATCGCTTTCCATATTGATATTTC
Source organism: Clostridia bacterium (assembly GCA_017440665.1). GTDB lineage: Bacteria > Bacillota > Clostridia > Oscillospirales > CAG-272 > RUG11130. Next base: position 10,644 of record JAFSGU010000033.1, on the reverse strand, counting down.
CGCCGACAGCAAGGAAATCGATGATATCGTAGGATTTTGTCTCAAAGGCTATATCTATCATTCCCTTTGATTCGTAATCATAGGTAGCTCTCGTTTTGAGGATCTTATCATAATACGCAGGCTTTATGTATTTGTAGCCGAGGGCTGCAAGACATTCGAGCATTACGTCGGAAAGCTCCGTGTTTCTTGCCGATCTTGGAACAAATACGTTGGAGGCGCCCCACATATACGTATGCGATATGTAATTCTCCTGAGAGGTGCTTCCCTTGGGGATCGGCAGGATACCGAACTGAACGTCGTGACGTCTCAGGTCTGCCGCCTCACCTGTGTTGAGGAAGTAGAACAGGAACTGATCGTCAGCAAACATATCGTTAAAATCATCATAGCCGTATTTATCGATGACCCATTCGTAATGACCCTGCTTTCCGCCCTTACATATAGCGGAGATAGTCTCGTCTCCGTAGATAACGGAGAATTTCTCCGAAAGCTCGTAAAGCTCATCAGGCAGATTCTCGTCAATGTACGGAGTGCCGTTTTCATCAAACTTGGCAACTCTGTAGCCGTGAGCGTAAAGGGTGGTCATGCCCTCCGCGTTACCGAAGCGGTAAACTCCTGATTTATTGGCATTGCTTGGGATGACCGACGCCACCTCGAACATCTTGTCAAAGGTCCATTCGTTGTTGTAAACAAGATCGTAAAGACCGTCGATGCCGTAGTCCTCCGCGATCTCCTTGTTGAAGGCTATACAGAAGGTGTCCTCATAGTTTGACGTGACGATGGCGCCGTTAAGGAAATATATGCTTCCCTCGATGCCGTATATATCCATCAAATTCGGAGTCCACCATTCCCTTTCAAGGTCAACGTAGTTGTATTCGCTAAGGTCTGCCAAGGCGTTGTGCATGAAAAGGGGCTGTGCTATAGCAATAGTTGTGCCGTAGCACGCGTCGTATGCGCCTACACCTGCGAGAACGTCCTGCAAAACGTATTCAAACATCGCCTGATTGTTTTCATCAACTGCAACGGCAGGACGGAAGTTCACCCAGTTAAGCTCAAAGGTCTCCTCAAGCTGACGCTGTCTGAAATACAGCGCGTCGTTTCTCAAGTCTCCCGTGTCCTCCTCCACATCAGGCGCCTGGCCTTCGTTTCCGCACCAGGTAAAACTCTCGCCGCGTTTGGCGTAAACGGCCGCAAGATCATCCACGTATTCGTCTATCTCGGGAGCATCAAAATTAACGAACCCTTCTTCCCCTGCTACCGACTCTGCAGATGTGCTTTCTCCTTCGGTAGCGTCCGCCTCACCGCCGTCGCCCGATGACCCACAGGAAGCAAGGCTGCTCAAAAGCAACAGTATCGAAAGTAACAAAGATACCTGCTTAAATAATCGTCTCATACACTGCTCTCCTTCCGTAATACGTATGTAATTTATGCTTTATCCTGTAATTCCCGTTAAATTGTTATTACATTTATATTATAATACACTTGTAATGTAGTGTCAATCATAATTTCAATTATTTCAAAACGCTTGACTTTCCGATATTTTTTTGGTATTATATATATACGGTAAGATACAAGTAGTATAATTTACAACCAGACTTTTTTGAAAGGACAAAAATCATGAAAAAAATCATAGCACTCGTGCTGGTACTGCTTATGTTGGTACCATGTATTGCATCTTGCGATTCATCGGATGACAACACTAAGCCACTCTACACCGGATCTGCTGCAGAAACCGACGCCGGAGAAGACAACTCCGAAGATACCGACCCTCTTATGGCTGAGATCGACGAGCATATCGGAGAGCTGTCTGCTACCTACACCGACCTTAAGGGTAAGACCTTTACAAACTTCGGTATAGGCTGGGAAGCTCCCACCAAGGATGATGAGACCGGTGACGTAATGAGCGACGCTTATTACTTCAGACAGCGCGAGATCGAGGACGCTTTCGGTATCGATTGGGTAAACGCGCTGGCAGGAACCAGTGAAGGCAACAACAGCGCAACCGTAGAAGAGATCAAGCAGGACGTTCTTGCAGGTGTCGGTGCGTACGACGCATCCTACGGAAACGGCATGCACTGTCAGAACCTTCTCATCAACGACTGTCTCTACGATATGAGCTACTTCGAAGCGCTCGACTTTGACCGTGAATGGTGGCCCGAGAGCCTTCTTGACGATTGCTCCATCATGGGTGCACTTTACTTCCTGAACGGCCCCATCATCAGCTCCTTCTATCAGGACGGCTCCTGCGTGCTCTTCAACAAGCAGGTAGCTGAGGACTACGGTCTTGAGGACGTTTACGCCATCGTACGTGACGGTGACTGGACCTGGGACAAAATGTTCGAGGTTGCCGCTTGTGTTCCCGAAAACGCTAACGGCTCAGGCGCATACCGTTACTCTAACCCCAACGGTCCCTCCACCATCATGTCACACGACATTCCTCTCACACTGTTTGACGAGGACGGCAAGCCCTATTACGCAGACAGCGTTCCCACCGAGATCTTCGAGATCGCAGATAAGTTCTCCAAGATATTCAGCGACGGCTCTCAGACTGTAAATCTTATCGACGGAACAGGCAGTTCCGAAAACCTTCTTGATAAGTACGGTTACGAGGATATGGAAGACATGTTTGCCGACGAAAAGATGCTCTTCATGTTCACGACCACCGCAACCGCTGCAAATCTTCGTACACTTGACGTAAACTTCGGTATCCTTCCCTTCCCCAAGGGCAGCGACACTCAGGAAAATTACGTTTCCGCCGCTCACTACAACGGCTTCCGTGACATTTTCGTTCCCGCATCCATCAAGGATCCTCACAAGACAGACGTTGTTCTCGAGGCTATGGCTGCTCTCGGATACAAGCACTTCAAGCCTGTATTCTACGATACCATCCTCAAGGGACGTACCGTTAAGGACTTTGAATCCAAGGAAATGATCGACATCATTTTCAACACCAAGCGTTTCGACCTTCTCCCCATCCTTGACAAGGGCGCAGACATGAATACATACGGTGAGATCACCAACCTTTACAGAAACGGCGTTGAGGACTCTGCGGAAACTCTTACCTCCAAGTATTTCATCAAGAGCAAGATCGTAAACAGCAATATTACAAACATACTTAAGAATATCGAAGCTTCAAACGATTGACCCTTTTGATCTTTAACACACAGGGGAAAGCTGATATGTTCAAAAAGATATTATCATTTATCCTCCTGCTTCTGATAACAGTGCCCGTGACAGTCTCTTGTGCTGACACGGGCACTTCGAACAAGCAGACGTCTCAGGCGGATACCGAAACCACAGAGGTCTACCAAAGTGCCGAAGAGGAGGACCCACTCATTCCCGTGATAAACGACTATATTTCGAGTCTTGCGAAGGGATATAACTTCGCGGGGGAAACGTTCACATATTTCGGCACAGGCTGGCAGGCGCCCTCCAAGGAAGAGGAAACGGGCGACGTTATGAGTGACGCCTATTATTTCAGACAGCGCGAGATAGAGGAGACCTTTGAGCTTACGTGGCACAACGCCTTTACCGAGGGGAACGGAGACCCTGAATTCAACGCCACCGTTGAAATGGTAAAGCAGGACGTGCTTGCAGGCGTTGGCGCATACGACGCGGCTTACGGCATCGATATGCACTGTCAGCTTCTGCTGATAAACGATGCGCTGTATGACGTTTCCGTCTTCGAAAAGCTTGATTTCGACCGCGAGTGGTGGCCCGACGGCTTTGAGGAGGACTACAGCATCGCAGGCGCAATGTATTTCCTCAGCGGCCCCATCGTCAGCTCCTTCTTCCAGGACGGCTCCTCCGTTGTTTTCAACAAGCAGGTCGCGGAGGACTATGGCATCGACGGGCTGTACGATCTGGTAAAAAGCGGCGAGTGGACCTTTGACAAAATGTTTGAGATAGCCTCTGCAGTTCCCGAGAACAAGAGCGGCTCAGGGGTATACCGCTACGGCAACCCGGGCGGCATCACAACACTTGTCGCCCACGGAATGTCGCTGGTGAAATTCGATGAAAACGGTACCCCTTATTACGAGGAGACCCTTTCAAAGGAGCTGTCGGATATTGCCGACAGATTTTCCAAGATCTACAGCGACGACACTCAGACAGTAAATCTTAAGGGCTACGTAACGGACAGGTGGGAGAAGCTTGAGGAAAAGTACGGCTACGAGGACAGGGACGACATGTTCGCCGACGGACGGATGCTTTTCATGTTCACCCCCACAGACGACGCGGCTGACCTGAGACGTCTTGACGTGAAATTCGGTATCCTGCCCGTGCCCAAGGGAAGCGCCGACCAGGAGGATTACGTGTCCTACGCATTCCCCGAAAGCGTTTGCAACGTATTCATCCCCAAGTCCATCAAGAATCCCGCCAAAACCGACGTGATTCTCGAGGCGATGGCGGCTCTCGGCTACAAATACTTCAAGCAGGTGTACTACGACAATATGCTGAAAAGCCGCACGGTGTATGACTATGAGTCCAAGGACATGATAGACATCATCTTCAGAACGAAGAAATACGACCTTGTATCCATTCTCGATAAGGGAGCAAATATGAACACCGCGGGCATCATGACCAATTTGTTCAACTTCAGCGTGACCGAAAGCTCGGAATCGCTCGCATCAAGGCATTTTATAAACAGCAAGATCGCCAACAGCAATATAAAAACGATACTTAAAAATATCGAGGCGGGACAAAAACGCTGACGGCAGTAAAGCCGCCGTATATCTTCGGATATGCGGCGGTTTTTCATATAAGAGCGTACAATTTACCGTGATGTACTTGAAAGGTGGCTTTGCTTGTGGTATAATGTTGGTATCAAACGCAAAGCACGACTTTCAAATATTTTAAAGGGAGATTATGAAATGCTTAAGAAGATTTTGGCTCTGCTTCTCGTTCTGCTTATGACAGCTCCGGCTATCGTGGCATGCGGCGACACAGGCAACGAGCAGAAGAGCACCGTAGATTACGAAACAGAGGACGCAGGTGAAAACGATCCTGCCGACACAGATCCTCTCATGGGTGAGATCGATAAGTATATCGAAGAGTTGGCTGGTATCTACACCGACCTTAAGGGTAAGACCTTTACCAACTTCGGTATAGGCTGGGAGGCTCCCGAAAAGAACGAGGAAACAGGCGACGTTATGAGCGACGCCTTCTACTTCAGACAGCGCGAGATCGAGGAAGCATTTGGTCTTACCTGGGTAAATCAGCTGGCTGTCAACGTTGACCCAAATCTCAGTGCAACAGTTGAGGATATCAAGCAGGACGTTCTTGCGGGCGTCGGCGCGTATGACGCTTCCTACGGAAACGGAATGCACTGTCAGAATCTGCTCATCAACAGTGCACTTTACGACATGAGTTCTTTCGAGACTCTTGATTTCGAACGTCAGTGGTGGCCCGAGGGCATCGAAGAGACCTACGGCATCATGGGTGCTCTTTATTTCCTTAACGGTCCCATCATCAGCTCCTTCTATCAGGACGGTTCTTGTATCGTCTTCAACAAGCAGGTTGCTGAAGACTACGGTCTTGAGGATGTTTATTCCATCGTAAGAGACGGAGACTGGACTTGGGATAAGATGTTCGAGGTTGCCGCTTGTGTTCCCGAGAACGCTAACGGCTCCGGCGCATACCGTTACGCTAACCCCAACGGTCCCTCCACCATCATGTCTCACGACATCGCCCTTACCTATTTTGATAATGAAGGCAAGCCTTACTATGCAGACAGCGTTCCCGCAGAGATATTCAATATCGCAGACAAGTTTTCAACAGTATTCAGCGATAACTCCCAGAGTGCAAACGAGCTTGGTGAATCATCCGGTAACCACGAGAATTTTGAAGAGAAATACGGTTACGAGAATTACAACGAGATGTTTGAGGACGGAAAGATCCTTTTCATGTTCACAACCACCGAAAATGCTGCTGAGCTTCGTACACTTGACGTAAACTTCGGTATCCTCCCCTTCCCCAAGGGCAGTGATAATCAGGAGAATTACGTTTCCGCAGCTCATTATAACGCATTCCACAACATTTTCGTTCCCGCATCCATCAAGGATCCTCACAAGACCGACGTAGTTCTCGAGGCTATGGCTGCTCTCGGATATAAGCACTTCAAGCCCGTATTCTACGATACCATCCTTAAGGGCCGTACGGTTAAGGACTTTGATTCCAAGGAAATGATTGATATCATCTTTAACACCAAGCGTTTCGATCTTCTTCCCATCCTTGACAAGGGTGCCAACATGAACTCGTTTGGTGAAATGATCGATCTTTACAGAGTTTCAGTTGAGGAATCCGCTGAGACACTCACTTCCAAGTACTTCCTCAAGAGTAAGATCGTAAACAGCAGTGTAAAGAATATACTTAAAAATATCGAAGCAGCAAACCAGAACTAAAACTGCATAACACGCCGCCGTATATCTTCGGATATACGGCGGTTTTTCATATATATTCGCCTACAATTTACCCCGATACACTTGAAAGGTGACTTTGTTTTATGATATAATGTCCGTATTAAGGAAGGGCTTTCAATCAGCAAGTCAAAACAGTCCGCAAGGACAAAAAAAGACAACGATATGAACGCCTACGTTTACTTCAAAGTCTCAAATAAACACTCCGCAATATCGGAGCAAAACACCGTAACCTATATGAAAAGAGGTAATTACCATGACAATGCAGCAGATCTTAGACGATATCCGCAGTGACAGAATAAAGAAGGTCATCCACGACGCGGATATGGGCATGGAGATGGACGACCAGTACGCGCTCGCATTCTGTATCGGTGCTAAGGATAAGCTTGAGCTTTTAGCCGCACAGGCATCCACATTCGGTAAGGGCGCGGCTTGCGACTACAACCACGGTATGGAAGCAAGCTACGCTGAGATAAAGAAGGTGCTTACAGTATGCGGTGTTGAGGATAAGTACCCCGCATACAGAGGTGCTACCCGACCTATGCAGCCGGGTGAGCCTGTAGACAGCGAGGCTGTACAGAACATCATCCGCACCTCCAAGGAAAACCCCGGCGAGTTCATTTACGTCCTTGCCACCGGATGCTGTCCCAACGTTGCCTCCGCATTCTACCTTGAGCCCTCCATCAAGGAAAACACGGTAGTTATCTGGCTTGGCGCTACCTGTATCGAAAACGACACCGAGCTTGCGGGAGAGTGCAACCTTGCTTGGGACCCCGTAGCGGCACAGTATCTCTTCAACCTTGACGTACCGCTCATCCTCCTCCCTGCATACGATCACGGCACCTGCGTGCTTGAGATCACCCGCGAGGACTTAAACCGTGAGCTTCCCGGTGACTCCCCTGTTGCAAGATTCTTCCGCGACGAGCTTCCCGACAGATATTCAAACGAGCCCTACTACGTGAACGGCTTCTGGAAGAGGATACTCTTCGACGTGGCGGCTCCCGCGGTGCTGACCAATCCCGAGGCGTATGAGTTTAAAGTGATCCCCTCCCCCGTTATCACCGACGACGGTCACTACGCATTCGACCGCACCCGCCATCCCATCATCTACATGGAGAGAATGGAAGCGGCTCCCGTCCTTGAGGCAACCTGGAAGTATATCAGGAATATTTAAGTTATAAGTTTATAGAACGTCCCCGATCACACGATCGGGGATGTTTTTGTCTACCCTCGCCATACGATTTGGCTACGCAATCCCGCCATCGTAGGGGCGGATCCCGTATCCGCCCGTAAACGAACATCTCGTAGCATACGATACAGACACACAAAAAAGTAAAAATATATAGGGGCTGTCGCACTAAGGTAAAAATGTACAAATACCTGTAGGGGACGACGTCCTCGGCGTCCCGAAACGAAGGATTTTGGACATATAGTATGTCTTGAACCAACGAAACGGGCCCCCATCGTTTGCTTCGCAAACAGTAACGTCGCCCCCTACGTTTTATTAGACGTTTTGTCAATTATTTTTTCTTAGTGCGACAGCTCCGTCTCAAACGATTTATTATAACTTAAAATTAACGGGAGCACACAGTGCTCCCCTACAACGATTGACAATATCATACACCATACATTCAGCTACACCCCAATATCTTCAAAATAAAATTTATTTTACTTCACAAACCCCTTTTCAACAGGTGTTTTTTGTGATATAATGTAGGTTGTATTAGTAAAAGTATACCTAAAAATATCAATCTCAGAAAAAGAGGCGAACACAGTGATAAGAGAAGACCTCAGAAATATCGCCATCATTGCTCACGTTGACCACGGTAAGACCACCCTGGTTGACGAAATGCTGAAGCAGTGCGGCGAATATCACGAAAATCAGACTGTACGCGAGCGCGTTATGGACTCAGGTGACCTTGAGCGCGAGCGCGGAATCACGATCCTTGCAAAAAACACCTCCGTTGTAAGAGACGGAGTTAAGATCAATATCGTTGACACCCCCGGTCACGCAGACTTCGGCGGTGAGGTTGAGCGTATCCTCAAAATGGTAAACGGCGTTCTCCTTCTTGTTGACGCCGCGGAGGGCCCCATGCCTCAGACGCGCTTCGTTCTCGGACGCGCAATGGAGATGGGTCACAAGATCATCGTCGTTATCAACAAGATAGACAAGCCCGATGCACGTCTTGAAGAGGTAGAGGAAGAGGTTCTCGAGCTTCTACTTGACCTTAACGCAACTGACGAGCAGCTTGACTCACCCATGATATTCTGCTCCGGAAGAGCAGGCACAGCATCCCTTTCCCCCTATGAGCAGGGCGTCGACCTTGATCCCCTGTTCAAGACCATTCTTGAATACATGCCCGCGCCCGAGGGTGAAGACGAAGAACCCCTTCAGCTTCTCGTTTCATCCATCGACTACAACGATTACGTTGGTCGAATCGGTATCGGACGTATCGAGCGCGGCGTTGCCCGCGTGGGCGAGGATGCGGTAATAACAAATTACCACACTCCCGACGCTCCCCCAAAGAAGACAAAGCTTGTAACTCTTTACGAGTTTGACGGTCTTTCCCGCCGCGAGATCACCGAAGCTAAGGTGGGTGACATCGTTTGCTTCTCAGGTGCGGCTGATATCACCATCGGTGACACTATCGCTTCCCCCGCAGATCCCACGCCTCTTGAATTCGTCAAGGTAAGCGATCCCACCATGGAAATGACCTTCTCCGTCAATGACAGCCCCTTCGCGGGAAGAGAAGGAAAATTCGTCACCACAAGACAGATCCGCGACCGACTTTACAAGGAATTATTGAAGGACGTTTCCCTCCGCGTTGAAGACGGCGAGACCACCGATTCCTTCAAGGTTGCAGGACGCGGAGAAATGCACCTTTCCATCCTTATCGAGACCATGCGCCGCGAGGGATATGAGCTTTGCTGCTCCACCCCCCGTGTGCTTTATAAAGAAATTGACGGCGTCAAGTGCGAGCCTATGGAAAAGGTCACGGTTGACGTTCCCAACGAGTACGTTGGTTCTGTTGTGGAAAAGCTCAGCGCGCGCCGCGGCGAGCTTCTTGAAATGAATCTCACGGGCAACCGTATGAGAATTGAATACTCCATCCCCGCAAGATGTCTTTTCGGTTACAGAACCGAATTCCTTACCGACACACGCGGCGAGGGAATCCTAAACTCCATCTTCGACGGCTACGAGCCTTACAAGGGTGAGGTTACGACTCGCTTCACAGGCTCTCTCATCGCTTCCGAGGACGGCGAGTCCACATCCTACGGTCTGTTTAACAGCCAGGACCGCGGTGTTATGTTCATCGGCGTTCAGACTCCCGTATACGAGGGTATGATCGTTGGTGAGTGTCCCAAACAGGAGGACATCGCCCTCAACGTATGTAAGAAGAAGCACCTTACCTCCATTCGTTCAGCAGGTGCTGACGAAGCGCTCCGTCTCGTTCCTCCCAAGGTATTCTCCCTTGAGCAGGCGATCGAGTTTATCTCTTCCGACGAGCTCATTGAGGTAACACCCAAGTCCATCCGTCTCAGAAAGAAGATACTTAACACGGAGCTGAGACTTAAGGAACAGTCCAAGCTTAAGAAAGCGGCAAAATAAATACAAACGAAAGTTTTAGAGGATATAACCATGCTTGATATGAAATTTATCAGAGAAAACCCCGATGTTGTAAAAGAGAACATCAAAAAGAAATTCCAGGAAAAGAAGCTTCCCCTCGTTGACGAGGTCATCGCTCTTGACGAAGAAAACAGAGCTACCATGAGGGCCGCTGATGAAATGCGCGCTAACCGCAACAAGCTCTCCAAGATGATCGGCGGTCTTATGGCTAAGGGTCAGAGAGAAGAGGCAGAGGAGATCAAGCGTCAGGTAAGCGAGCAGTCCGCACGTCTTGCTGAGGCTGAGGCAAAGGAAGCTGAGCTTGCTGAAAGAATCAAGACCATCCTTATGACTCTCCCCAACATCATCGATCCCTCCGTTCCGATCGGCCGCGACGACAGCGAGAACGTAGAGGTAACAAAGTACGGCGATCCCTACACTCCCGATTTCGAGATCCCCTACCACACCGAGATCATGGAATACTTCAACGGCATCGACCTTGACGGCGCCCGCCGTGTTGCAGGTAACGGCTTCTACTACCTTGAGGGTGATATTGCCCGTCTCCACTCCGCAGTTATCTCTTATGCGAGAGACTTCATGATCGACCGCGGCTTCACTTACTGT
>JAFSGU010000032.1 GCA_017440665.1 Clostridia bacterium | reverse complement strand
CTTGCTTTCTTGTGTGTTTTGTGTGGTAACTTAATTATACAACAAAGCAAGCGGTTGCTCAATACCTTTCGGTACTAAGCAACCGCTTTTTTTCGGCCTGCTGAATGACTCAGCCCCATCTGTTTTATTCTGTACTCTGACAGCCGCTGTGATGTCTTATGCACACCCCTTATCGCCGCCGTCAATCCTTTGTTTCCGCAAGCTTGCGGACGAAGTCGGTTATCTCGTTGCCTATCCGTGTCAGTTCTTCCAAAAATTCCTTGGCTGTTACTCGGGAAATGCCCGAATATACCGCGGAAAACTGCAAAAGCTTATCGCTGGTCACCATTCGTATGCTGTGATCGGGACCAAGCTCGTACATTATCTTCTCAATGTACGTGTCGGCAGTCTGCCCCGCTTTCGTATAAACCACCTTGTAGCCGTCGTGCATGAATTCCGTGCCTCTGCCTTCCTCTACAAGATAGGCATCAAAAACAAGTATAAGCTCGGTCTTCGTATATGAAACGTAATTGCTGAGCAGATTCATCAGCTCGTCACGTGCTTTTTCAAGGCTGTACTCAGCGATACTTTTGAGCACGTCGTCAGCGTAGATAAGATTGTACCCGTCAACGATCACCATACGCCTCTTGGAGGCAATGGGCTTTGACTTTCGCGACTTTTCATTGCTTTCGAAGGACATACGCTTAGGCTCGCTGTACCGTCTCTCTTTGACAGGCCCGTAGGTACGGAGAATTATCGCTTCAAGCTCCGCGTCACTGATTTTGTATTTACGTGCAAGTGTTGACGCCTTCGGAATTATCCTCGCGCCCTCTCCCGAATCCTTCAGGTCAACTTCTAAATGCTTGTAGCTGTCGACCTCACTCCAATGGACGGTAAAGCCTGCACCGTTTGCACAAAATACGGAATGGGGAGGGTTGTCTGCGTCAGCCTCGGGATCGTATCCTGCGGCAGATACTACTGCATCCGCATCATGGCATATCTCATACCCGTCAGACGTACAAAACAGTCTTCCGTTACCTCTTGTATACGAAACGACTTCCCGTGAATAATCGTGAATTGTCGATACAGGTGCTTTACCGCATATTACGGAAAACTCCGCGTCCGACGACGATATCTCAAACTCGGCAAAGCGCGTCTGTAGGTCAGCCATGGCTCTGCCAACCATGGACGTGGGCACCTCAAGTCTGAATTTGTAGTATGGCTCAAGAAGAGTGCATCCCGCCTTCATAAGGCCGTGTCTCACCGCTCTGTAGGTTGCCTCGCGAAAGTCCCCGCCCTCGGTATGCTTCAAATGTGCCTTGCCTGCCACGAGGGTTATTTTCGTGTCTGTGAGAAGTGCTCCCGTCAGCGTACCTCGATGGTCTTTTTCGTAAAGATGGGTCATGATCAGCCTTTGCCAGTTTGTGTCAAGCTGATTATCGGGCAGATCGGTGTCAAATATGAGTCCCGAACCTTTGGGTCCCGGCTCGATAAGCAGCTGCACCTCAGCGTAGTGACGCAGAGGCTCAAAGTGACCCACGCCGATGGCTTTGCCCGCCGCCTTTTCTTTATATAATATTCTTCCCGCTCCGAGGGTACATTCCACCCCAAAGCGGTCGGAAATAAGCCTTTTTATAAGCTCGGTCTGTACCTCGCCCATAAGTCTGACTTCTATCTGAGACAGCTCCTCGTTCCACATAAGGTGCAGTGAGGGTTCTTCCTCCTCAAGCTCCTTCAGCTTCGGGAAAAACAGTCTTGCATCGCATTCAGCAGGAAGACGGACCGCATAAGACAGCACAGGCTCAAGGAGAGGCTTTCCCCCGTCCTGCTCAAGACCAAGTCCCTGTCCCACGTAAGAGGCTGAAAGACCTATGACCGCGCATATCTCGCCTGCCGAAGCCGTATCGGTCTGCTCAAATTTATCACCTGAGTAAAGCCTTATCTGGCTTATCTTTTCCGTGGTGCGGACACCGTCCTCCGAAAGATAACATATCTCGTCACGGGCTGAGATCTTACCGCCGGTTATCTTCATATAGGTCAGTCTGGTCGCCCCGGCTCGCGCTATTTTGTATACCTTAGCACCGAAAACCTCGTTGTCGTAAACGGGGGACATGGTGTATCTGTCAAGCACGTCAAGCAAATACTCTATGCCTTGCATACGCAAAGCAGATCCGAAAAGACAGGGGAAAAGCATACGGTGGCTGATAAGGTACGCAATGTCCTCGTCGGCGATGCCTTCTCCCGCAATAAAGCTTTCCATCAGGTCCTCATGGACGAAGGCTAACTTTTCTTCAAACTCTTCCCGTTTCTGCGCTTCTAAAAATCCGACGCACAGAGAGGAAAGGGTGCCCCCAAGCTCCGCTTCAACGTCTTCCTTCAGTTTTATGGCGATATCGCATTTGTTGACGAAAATAAATGTGGGCACGGCATAATGCTCAAGCAGCTGCCAAAGGGTGCGTGTGTGATTCTGTACGCCGTCCGAAGCGCTGACAACCAGCACCGCGTAGTCAAGAAGAGAAAGCGTACGCTCGGTCTCAGCGGAAAAGTCCACGTGTCCCGGGGTATCAAGGAGGATAAAATCGCAATTTTCGGTTGAAAAGCGCGCCTGCTTTGAAAATATCGTGATACCGCGCTCACGCTCTATGGCGTTTGTGTCAAGATAGGTATTTTTGTGGTCCACGCGTCCCAAGGTGCGTATCCTGCCGGACGCATACAGCAGTGCCTCGCTGAGCGTGGTCTTGCCTGCATCAACGTGGGCAAGAATACCGATGGTTATCTTCCGCTTCACGGCTCATCCTCCTTTCGATTGGTGTTATGATTTATTATATCGTAGCGTTTCCTTATGAACGGTCACTCAACAATTCTTGTGTTACATGCCGTCCCAACCATGTAGAGATCTCTCCTTTGACCCAAAAAGACAAGAATGCAGTCTTCTCCGTCAAGGCATGGCGAATTACTGAAATACTGACCGAGACCATAATCCTGCTCATTACCGAGATGATCTATGAAGGTACCCAAATACACGTCACAATCGTCACCCTCCAGAATTCTCGTGGCAGTACATCTGAGTTTCTGAATTTCTACAGGCACGTTCCCGGTACGCAATTTCCTACCGTTTTTTAAATCTTTAAAAAATACGATCAGACACAGCGCACTAAGCACCGAAAAAATGATCATGGGAATCAGATCACGATTCCAAACGCTGACAAGCAGGCAACCGAACATTACGATTGTAAGCGACAAAAAAATATACTTTGTTGTGTTCAGCGTTCGGTACCTATCGTGACGATATTGCTCAACCATCTTTGACTTTGAGAATATCTGTGTAACAGGCTCATTATTTGTATATGAACCTCCGCCTATCATTTTCAACAACGTATGCTCTTTATACCATGCCTTAGGCGGAATGTTTGGAGTATTCAAATATCCTGCCAGTACTGCAGGGATATTTGCAACCGCGACTGCCTCAGAAGCAGCCGTAAGACCTTCTACACAGTGGCACCAACACAGATATCGCTGCTCTTTTTTCAACAGCGTAAATTCATCGGGAATCACAGACCGTGTCCATACACCGTCATCGGTCAATGTAATAACAAATTCCTTGTTATCATACAGGTAATGCAGCCACCAGACATAGGCGTAATCCTTACCGCAGAGCTTTTTACTATATCCAACGAACCCGCTCAAGGTTACTTCAGTACCGCCAACGGTGACAGACTGTTTATTAAGAGAACGGTCAAAGGCTGTAATAGGATACATAGGATCATCTCCTGTAAATATATTCTGCATAGTTTCAATTGCTGTTTTAATTAACGTCATACATGTCGTGATTCAAAAATATCACCGTAAAGATTATACCAAAAAAGAAGTTCAGATGCAATACGTGAGATTAAATTTCCGGAGCAATGATGCCGTGGGTGTGCCACGGCCCTCACTATTCAATGATGCTTCTCCGCTTCGCTCCGAAATGATGCGATGTTTGCCCCTAACCCATTAGGCGAAGCCGACATCATTAGCGTCAGCGTCATCATTAGTATAGCGACATCATTTGCCGTAGGCAAACATCATTCATTACATATTCTCCTTTGCAGTTCTGCATGATGCAATCAGCATAACTCTAAGAGAAGAACATTTTGACGAAAGAGATTTATATAACTTCTCATCAATATAATCAGTTTTATGTAACAATTCAAGCCAATATCCCGTATCGCTCGCTTCTTTCATAACAATATCACCTTCTTGATTTTATTATATTACAAACTCCGGCGTTTTTCAATGATGCGTCGCTTCGCGACATGATGTTATGCTTCGCATAATGATGCTTCTCCGCTTCGCTCCGAAATGATGAGATGTTTGCCCCTAACCCATTAGGCGAAGCCGACATCATCAGCGAAGCGGCATCATCAGCGAAGCGGCATCATTTGCCGTAGGCAAACATCATTGCCCCGTAATCCCTGCTGAAACAAAAAAACACCCGATTGGGTGTTTTTTGTTTTGGAGCGAGGGGCTCTGAACCCAGCACATTCGCTCCTGCGTCGCGAAGTGCGTCAGGTCGCTTTTCGCACGGTGCTGTCTGTCTGCTCCCCTCGCGACCTGCAGGCGGATTCTCACCCGTAATCCGTGCCAAAACAAAAAACCACCCTTTTGGGTGGTTTTCGTTTTGGAGCGGATTACGGGGCTCGAACCCGCCACCTCG
>JAFSGU010000031.1 GCA_017440665.1 Clostridia bacterium | reverse complement strand
TCATCCTGAGCCAGGATCAAACTCTCTAAGGTTCGTATGTTAACCAAAGCTTGCTTTGGATATCATCATTTTCATCAGAGCGATCTTGTTTGCTCTTTACTTGTTTAGAGTTTTTAATATTCTTCAAAAGAATTTCGGAGTCTCTATACACATCGACTTTCGTCGATTTATATGATGCTTGTTGTTCAATTTTCAATGAGCCTGCTCGCTTTCAAGCCCGCCGTTTCCGGCCCGCTCTCCGCGACAGCTTGTATATTATATCACCTTCTCCCCTCTTTGTCAACACCTTTTTTCAACTTTTTTTGAGTTTTTTGAGGTTTGAGACTTTTCAACAATAACCCTTCGATTATTGACTTTCTTTTACACATATGTTATAATATCCCTATCTATTATATCCTCTAAATCGAAGTTTTATTATGATCACTTACATTTCCCCCTCAGAAAACTGCGAGATATCACTGCTTAGTTCTATCCAAAAAGAATTCATACGCAGATCACTTGACATGACCCCCGATGAGGCTCGAAACGTTAAGGATACCCCCTACCGCTGGCTGGGAGAAGGTCTTGACGACGACCCCTGCTCCGATATGCCCGCATCGGTCATTATTAAATGGAAGAATACCGAGCCGCTTCAGAGAACAAAGTTTCATTTAGCCATAGATCCCGACTTCACCGTAACAAAGCACATTGCCACGGTATCTCCCATCCACTATTCCGCGTGCGAGGATGCATTTTTCGTTATCGTCAATAATCTTCTCAGCGGTTATACCTATTATTATAAGGTATCCGTGGGAGATGAGTCCGGCGAAGTCCGTTCATTCTCTACCGTTTACGGCGAGATCCGCACTATCCGCGCCGACGGTGTGGGTAACGTTCGTGACATGGGCGGACGCGTCAATGCTGACGGGATCCGGATCAAGCAGGGACTGATATATCGCGGCGCCATGCTCAACAATCTCGTCAAGCCGAGATGTTCCGCTTACAACGGACTTGCCGTAATGCGCGACGATCTTCATATTAAAACAGATATCGACCTTCGTTGGGAAGCAATCGGGAAATACGAATTCTGTCAGCTTGGAGATCACATCAACTATAATCTTTTTCCGATCAGTGATTACGCATCGCTGGTCACACGTGACAGTGGCGTTTACGGTGACCTCGTTCCAAACGATCAGTCTGCATATTTCACCAAAATATTTGACATCCTTGCAGACGAAAATTCTTACCCCATATACATCCACTGTGTAGCAGGGGCTGACCGCACGGGATGCGTTTGCGCGCTCATCGATGCCATTCTCGGTATGAAGGACGAGGATATTATACTCAACTATAATTTAACCTCCCTTGATTCCGTCAGATGCTGGTACACGAACGCAAGAGCTCTTACCGACAAATTGGACGAGGTGTTCCCCGGGCTTTCGCTGAGGGAGCAGCTTCTTAAAGCCGCTGAAGGTCTCGGCATTACAGAGGAGACGATGGATCGTATCCGCCGTAATTTACTTGAATATTAATTTTTTCATTACACATGTAAGGAGGCAATTATGATAAAGCTTATATCACCTAAAGAAAACGTCGAAGTTTCTATTCTCACCGCTATACAAAAGGAATTCATCCGTCGCGAATACGGTGTGAAAAAGGGACCCGAAGTAACGGATGAAGATGACGCATATCTATGGCTTACGGACGACCTCCGCTCTTCAAGATATCTCACCCTACCCGCTTCGGTCGTGTTTAAATGGCAGAGCACCGACGCTTTGATACCCTGCAAGTTCGAGCTGTCAACATCTCCCGATTTCGTTCCCGAAGAGCGCATAGGAAGTATTGCAACGCTCAGCGACATATTCACCGATGCGACAGAGCCTGACGTTTACTGTGTCCTCGCTGATAATCTGCTTAGCGGCACCCGTTACTACTGGCGTGTAACTGCAGGTGAAGAATGCCTTACCTCATCATTCTCCACGGTACGCGGCGAGATGAGATTTATTCGTGCGGGTGTTGTCAAAAATCTCCGCGACATGGGCGGTCGCATAAATGAAAACGGACAGGCTATCCGTCAGGGTCTTGTATACCGCGGAGGTGAAGCCGATCCCTTTGCCGGTGAGAAGTATGCCTGCGACGAAGGACGTCGTATCATGCTTCGCGATCTTGCCATCAAGTCCGACGTGGATCTGAGATATGAATCTGAGAAAAACACAGTTTCTCCCATAGGCGAGAGCGTGTCATATAATTTCCTTCCGATACACGCCTACGGCGGTACGCTGAACGACGAGGGTCGCGCTTCTGTAAGACGTGTTATCGAATTTATCGCTGACGAAAAGAATTATCCCGTCTTCTATCACTGTGTTGCGGGCGCCGACCGCACGGGAACTATCGGTATGTACCTTGATGCAATACTTGATATGGCTGATGATGATATTATTCTCAACTATAATATCACCTCCCTCACCGATGACAGCCTCAGAAACTGGTGTGGCACCGAAGGCAACAAGACATTTATCGATTATCTTGAGGAGGTATATCCTGAGTTATCCGTCAAGGAGCGCCTGATGGCAAATCTCCGTCTGTCCGGAATCTCCGAAGAGACACTTCAAAAGATAAGAGATAATCTGCTTGAGTGAGATCTGTTGAAAACGTAATACAAAACGACCGCCGAACGGGAAATCCGTTCGGCGGTCTGCTTGTTTCACTTTAAATCTTATTTCTGAGCATTTGCTACAGCGTACTTATCCTTGAACGCCTCATACAGTTTAAAGAATTCACCCTGCTCGTCGCCGCGTACGTTTCTGAGATATTCGTGAATATCCATTTCGTCCTTAGCCATTTCGAGTACACAACCTGCGATATTGGAGCAGTGGTCAGCGATTCTCTCAAGGTTTGTGAGAATATCGCCAAACACGAATCCAAGCTCGATGGTGCAATGACCTGCGCTGAGACGTGCTACGTGATTGTACTTAAGTGTGTCGCGGAGCTGGTCAACTACCTGCTCAAGAGGCTCTACCTTTGCGGCAAGACTGAGATCGTTATTCTTAAGAGCGTTAAGGCTGAGCTCAAGGATCTCGTCAATTGCGGCAACCATCGTATTAAGCTCAGCAGATGCTTCTGCAGAGAAAGCAAGCTTCTTATCGTGGATCTCTTCCGCAGACTCAACAATATTTACCGCGTGGTCGGAAATTCTCTCAATATCTCCGATAACGTGGAGGAGCTTGTTTGTTTCGTTGCTGTCAGCCTCGGTCATGTCATGTGATGAAAGCTTAACAAGGTAAGAACCGATCTTATCCTCGAATACGTCCACCTTATCCTCTGCCTCACGTACCTTGTCAGCTTCCTTTTCGTTGTAGCCGTCAAGAAGCTTCAGCGCATCTCTGATGGACATGACCGCAACCTCTGCCATGGTAACGGCAACACTGCGGCTGCGCTCGATGGCAACGGAGGGAACTGTGTAGAAACGCTCGTCGAGAAGCTTGTTCTCTTCGCTCTCCTCGCTGTCACGCACGATAAGGCAAGCCAGCTTTTCAAGTCCCTTTGAAAAGGGAGCGATTATTGCAAGAGCTACCAGCTTGAACGCTGTGTGTACGACAGCGATGGAAACGTAACCCATCTGCATATCCATGAATGCAAAATCCACGAAGGAATCAACAAGATAGAACACGGGAAGAATTATGAGTGTTGCTATAATGTTGAAGGAAAGATGGATTATTGCCGCGCGGCGCGCATTCTTACCCGTACCGATGGAGGAGATCATCGCGCTTACGCAAGTACCGATATTCTGACCCATGATAATGGGGAATGCGGTAGCGAATGATACTGCGCCCGTTTTGGTAAGAGCCTGAAGTACACCGACGGATGCGGAGGAGGACTGAATGATAGCGGTGAACACAGTACCGACGATAACGCCGAGGATGGGGTTTGAGAACATAATGAGCACGTTCTTAAACGCATCGTTATCCTTAAGACCTTCAACTGCGCCGGACATCATGTCCATACCGAACATAAGTATTGCAAATCCGAGAAGGATCATACCAACATCCTTACGCTTTGCGTTTTTCTGGAACGCGAAGAGAAGAACACCGATCATCGCCACTATCGGTACAAAGGTATCGGGCTTGAAAAGCTGAAGGATAGCAAGGCCCGTGTTATTGGCATCGATTGCCTGAAGTGACAGGATCCATGCGGTAACACTTGTACCCAGGTTTGCACCCATGATCACTCCGATAGACTGACCGAGAGTCATGATACCGGAGTTTACGAAACCGACTACCATTACCGTGGTAGCGGAGGAGGACTGAATGATGAGAGTTACGATCAGTCCAAGCAAAAATCCCTTAAAGGGGTTGGAAGTTGCGTTGCTGAGGAAAATCTTGAGCTTGTTACCTGCGCTCTTTTCAAGCGCGGCACCCATAGCGTTCATGCCGTAAAGGAACAGGGCAAGTCCGCCGATAAGTCCGAGAATGTCCGTGAGTTCCATTTTTTCTCCATTCTGCCTATTGGCATTTTTTTACGTCGTCTTGTTTCTTACGTGAAGTGTCGGCAAAGCCGAATCTTCCCTTTTATTTTATCATATCCTGATATTTTTTTCAAGTCAAATTTTAATGTAAAAGACCAAATACGGAAAATTTTGATTTTTCAACAAAAAAACGGGCAAATGGGAAGACAAAGCTTCCAAAAACAACATGAAGAAAGCTTTCTCTTCCCATTTATTCGGTATAATCCTCAAAGCCTGCGGAATAGCATACAGTGCCGTCTGTCTTTACCCACATGGCATATGTGTTTTCAAGTGTTCTCACAAGGGACATACCCTCTTCCACGTCCATAGAAAACAGTGCTGTGGATAGCGCGTCCGCAATGCCCGAGTCATCGGACAGAACGGAAACTGATGCGAACCTTTCAGACGGAAACAGGGTTTCGGGATCGATGATATGATGGTATCTTACCCCGTCAACGGTGTAATAGCGCTGATAGTCACCGCTTGTTACGAGAGACGCGTCTTCAAGCGCAAGCTTTGCCACGTATGCATCTCCCTCCCGCGGGTTTTCCACGCCCACCGTCCACGGTGACCCGTCGGCCTGAGGGCCTATGCATCTGACGTTACCTCCAACGTTAAGCACGTACCCCGTGACACCCGTCTCTTCAAGAAGCTTTGCCGTCTGCTCGACAGCGTAGCCTTTGGCTACAGCTCCAACGTCCAGGGTCATCTCAGAGTCGGCAAGATATACCGTGCTGTTTTCACGGTCCGTAATAACGTCGTTTATGTCACAGTGGTCGGACGCTTTTTTCAAAACGTCCTCGGGCGGCACTTCCTTCCCCGCCTCACGGTATCTGTGCCAGACGGAAAGCACGCTTCCCATGGCAATATTCGTCCGCCCGTCGGTCAGACGGTACATCTCGCGTGAAAACTCAATCAGGTCTATAATGCGACCGTCTACCTTGATCTCTCCATGGCCGCCGTCCGTCAGCTTATTGACCGTGGCAAGATTGTTTACGCCATCGTACTCGTTATAGATGTCGCAAAGCTTATGATACACTTCAAGCTCACTCATGATGAGAGACACAGCTTTGTCAAATTCAGCTTTTGACGGGGCGTATCCCGTAACGGTGGTAACGGTATCGAAATAGTCAAAGGAATATTCGGTGTACTTTTTTTCTTTTCCGCAGCAGGAAAGGCACAAAAGCACAAGCGCCGCCGCAAGGCACGCGCAAATTATTCTTTTCAAAGCCACACCTCCCGTGTTGGTTTTTAATATGTACACGGCAAAGCCATGCTTTGCCGTTTTTATTTAGCCAAGGCACGTCCGTCTGTCTCTCACGAACAAAGCTCCGCGAAGCACCTCGGCGTGGGTTCACCTTACCGTTTTTTCCGCGGCGCGGATAAGATCGGTCACCTTGACCGTGCATCCCGCAGACTGCACCTCTTCCGTGCCCCAACCGTCGTCCATAACGAGAGACGGTATTTCTTCGGCGCTTTTACCTGCGATCACCTTTTCGAGTGCATCTGCCTGCTCGTACCACTCAAGCTTCGCTCCGCCGTTTTTCATTCCGTATGCATCGCCAAGCTGACGCTTGGTTTTGAGCTTTTCTTCTCCGCCGGTTTCCGCTTCGCCGTTTTCGTCGAAGTGTACCTCTGCGTGTGCCGCGTCACAACGGAATGCGGTGACACGTCCGTTATCGGTAAGCCCTGCGGCAAAGGTCACCTCACAGGAAACAACGCCGTTTTCCTCCTCCGTTGCATCGTATGACGATGCGGGCGAAGCAACAACGGCAAGTTCAAGCTTATCTTCGGCAGATGCGTCCGTTTTCACCGCGCCGTCAGCCGCCGCTTCAATAGCGCGGATGAAATCGTTCACCTTAACGGTACAGCCCGCTTTGATGACCTCGTCCGTGCCTTTGCCGTCGTCTGCCGCAAGTCTTCTCACCTCGGCGACTGTCTTACCCTTGACAAGGGACTCGAATATGTCCGCCTGTTCGTACCATTCACGGGCGGCACCGCCCGCCTTCATACCGTATGCGTCTCCAAGCTCCCTTTTAGTGGAAAAGTCCTCCGGCATCAAGTATTCGCCACCGTCCGTATAGCCAAGCTTATATGACGCTGAATCAAGGACGCATTTTTCGATCCGTCCCTCTCCGTTAAGGTATATCGCCGCCGCATTGAACACGCACTCACATTCTCCCGCGTCCTCTACGTCGGCATCGGTAGGGATACCGTAGTAGGAATAAACGCCAAGTCCAAGCTTGCTCTCTCCCCCGCTGTCCGTTTTCCTGCTGCATGAGCAAAACGGGAATGCAAGAAAAGCCGCGCAAAGCAAAAAAGTCAGTATTCCGTTTGTCTTTTTCATTATTAAAAACCTTTCGGCCGTCAGATATCGAACCGTCCTTCAACCGAAAGACGGTCCCATATTATATTTTGACATCACGAAGGCTTTTAAGCACAAAAACAGAGGCTGTCCCCACTAAAATTCCGGAAACTGTTCCGCTTACTGCCAAAACGGGAAGATAATACCCGATGGCAGAGGTGCTCATAAGAAGCATCGCCATTCCTATCTGTCCCGCGTTGTGTAAAACTCCGCCCGCTACGCTGACGCCCACGGGAGAAAACTTATCCGTCCGCTTCAGAAGTATCATCGCCCCAAGACTGAGCACGGCACCTGCCGCGCTGTAAGCCAAGGTCATCACGCTTCTGAAAAGAAGGAATGTCAAAGCAAGTCTCACCGCGCTGACAGCGGCGGCGGATACGGCATCAAATTTATACAAAACAAAAACGGTAACGATATTGGCAAGACCCATCTTCACCCCCGGCACCGCCGTGCTGATGGGAGGAATGAGCATTTCAACGTATGACGGCACCATGGCAAGAGAGGTACAAAGTGCCAAAAATGTAAGCTTTTTCGTCCGCATTTTGATACTGCTCATTCCTTTCGTTAAATATCATTCTCTGATCTCTATCACAAGTCTGTGAGGAAGACACACAATGCTCTCCCCACTGTGAGACACTTCGTGATGACGGGCACACACAAGGTCGGGGCAGTCCGCATCGGTGACCGAAGCTTTTCCGTCCTTTATACAAAGGACGTTTCTGCCGTGCTTGGTTTCTATCACGTGTTCCGCGTTTTCGGACAGCGGATAGGTGGCTGTCACCTTACCGTCTATGATGACTGCCGCGTACGTGCCGCTCTTTGAAAAAGCTCTGTATGCTATTATCAGCGCCACCGCCAATACCAGCACGGAGACTGCCAGAAGTATATCGTTTCTTATTCGCTTTTTCCCGTTCTTCACACCGTCCACCGGAAGCTCCGTCCTTTCTGCGCGGCAATCGCACCGTAATTCATTCGTGTACAATATATATTATACACATTTTTTCTCTCATGTGAAGAGCTTTTCCCAAACTTTCAGTATTCCGTGAAGAGCGCAGGACAAAAACGCCCCCGAAAGCAGATAAACGGGAAGTCCCCTGAAGCATTCGCACGCCTCGCTTTCATCCGTACGGTAGCGGATACGCGAAAACAGCAAAAGCGCCGAGGTAAAATATCCTCCGTATACGGCACTTCTAAACAAATACCTGAAAAAGTCACCTTCCTCGCCCATAAGAAGCATGACCGACAAAAATAAGCTTCCCCCGTATATCAGGGTAACGTATCTCCCTCTCACGGGTATGGCTCGATACAAAGCATACGCTCCCACGGTCACCGAAGAGACACAGGTGAACAGCTCAATGCCATAGATACCCGTCTTACCCGCAAGGGCGGCGGCACATGACGAGAGAAAGGTAAGCACCAACGTCCAAAGCCCCACCCACACGGATGCGCTCCTTATGCTTTTCACTCCCGCAGATACTCCGCCGCAAGTCTGTGCTATCTTATACGAGCTTATGACCGCAAGCACGATCACGACCCCACGGAGCAGTTCAACGCTTACACTCACTTATCCCCGCCTCACCTTTCTTCATTATATACTTGCATACTGCCGCGATCACCGCACATAAAATCATGCCTCCCGCAGGAGTTGAAAAAACTCCCACGACTACGTCATTCCAAGGCAGACGGGCTCCGAACAGCTGTCCGCTTCCAAGCACCTCGGCAACGACGCCCGCCGCCGTCACCGCTGTAGAATACACAAGTACGGCTGTTGCCGTACGGCGGAAAGGCTTCTCGTCTCCCGCCCGACATAAAATGAAGGTCACCGCAACGGCGCACGCAGAAAAAACGCCGCCGGGAAACGTGTCAAGTCCGACATATGCAGACGCCGCGTTTGCCGCCGCCAGGGCGGCGCTTGACGAGAGAAGTGCGGCGGACACCTTTGCGGCGGTACTCTTTCCCAAAGCAAAACGCACTCCCGCCCCCGCAAGAATCCCGACCGTCACCGCCAGCGCAAGAAGTACAGTCACCCATGCACCGAAAAGCGACACCGACGAGACACATATAGCCGCGCTCACCGCTTCGTCCATTCCTTGAAAGGGAGCTTTTTTCATTTCGTTTTTATCCATAAGTCACCTCCCGCCAAGAATATCAAATGCTTCAAGGGCGATCGCCACCGCTTTTTTGTATCCCTTGGTGGTTTTGGTGGCGCCCGTTATCACGGGTACGTCATCCACAGTGTCAGAGGTCACTCCCGTAAACTGCTCGCCGTAGGTGGTCTCACGCCCCAGAGACTCACTGCTTTCCGTACAGACGGCTCCCGTTACTTTCCCGTCTGAATCCACCCCGCAGAGGATCACCATATGCGGGTAATAACCCGTAGCGTCCAAGCGAAATACGTAACCGCCTGTGTCGGTAAGGTATACCTCCGTCACGGTCTCATCAAGTCCGTCTGCGGGCACGGGGGTGAATTCCGCCGCCTCGGGCATTACCGCATTAAGGGGAGAGGTCTCCTCTCCCCCCATGCTGTCGCTTGCATAGGAAGCGAAAAACAAAAAAGCAAAGGATAGTGCACCTGCCGCAAGCACAATCACTACATTTTTGAATGCAGACATATTCCACCTCTTTTCGTTCCGAAAACGGTCGCCTCCGTCACCGTTTCGATAAACGGAACCGTGAAATTCATAAACAGTATGGCAAAGGACACTCCCTCGGGATATCCGCCGTAAAAACGTACCAGCGCAGTCAGCGCACCGCATCCCGCACCGTAGAGAAGCTTTCCCACAGGTGTGGCGGGTGAGGACACGTAATCCGTAGCCATGAAAACGGCGCCCAGCACGCATGAGCCTGACAGCGTCCACATCAAAGCGCGGATGGGGTCACCGTCCTCGAAAATAAGGCTTAACAAAAATACCGCACCCAGATACGACGCAGGAATGTGTATACGGATCACCCTTTTATATAAAAGGTACGCCATACCGAGAAGTATCGCTCCTATGCACACCTCCCCGATGCATCCTCCGCGAACGCCGAAGAAAAGCTTCACGATGCTCAAGTCAGCCCCCGCTTCAAGATAAGAAAGGGGCGTTGCAGACGCCACGGTGTCAGCACCATCCGGCACGGGATAGGACAGCACCTCTGCGAAAGACAGTATCATAAATACTCTCGCGCATATTGCGGGGTTGACCGTGTTAAAGCCTAAGCCGCCGAAAATACATTTTACCACGGCTACAGCAAACACAGAGCCAACTGCGGTCTGCCACCATGGCGTAGTTGCAGGGAGGCTGAGGCCAAGGAGCAGTCCCGTAACGACGGCGCTCATATCGGCAATGCTTTGACACCTTTTCTGTAATTTACAGCATACTGCCTCAGCCGCTACGGCAAAGACGACAGCCACGGTCAGGGTGAGCACCGCGGGCAGACCGAAAATAATACATCCCGCAAGGGTGGTGGGAACGAGAGCTATCACCACGTCCGTCATTATACCGCGGGTATGTCTGCGGCACCTCAGGTGGGGAGACGTCAATACTTTATCCATTGTTCCTCACCTCCTTTAAGAATATCTTCGCACGTCTGTTATTCTCCGCAAGCGGAAGCTTGGCGGGACACACGTAGGAACAGCACCCGCATTCCATGCATGCGTCCACTCTGTGAGCACTGACGGATTCCGCGTTTTTCCTCTTAAGCGCCCTCCCAATGGCGGCAGGGTCTATGGAATAGGGACACGCGGCAAGACACGATCCGCAGCGGATGCAGTTTGACGGCGCGGAAAGATTCATCTCCTCTGCCGTCAGCGTTAATATGGCGTTGGTGTTTTTGGACACGGGCGTCTCAAAGCTGTCCGCCTCCACACCCATCATCGGCCCGCCGAAAAGAAGCACCTTCGGCCTCTCGCAAAGACCTCCGCAGAAGTTTATCAAGTCACGCACCTTCGTGCCGACGGGCACCGTTACGTTACGTCTTTCTCTCACCGCACCGCCGTCCACCGTGACGCATCTCGTCAGCATGGGTACACCCGTTTTCAGATACCGTCCAAGCTCTGCCGCCGTTGAGATATTCACAACGATGACCCCCGCGTGGATGGGAAGCTGGCCCATCTTCACCACCCTTCCCACGGTATGGTAAATAAGCACGCGCTCCGCCCCCTGCGGGTAGTAGTCCCTGAGGAGTGACAGCTCCGCATTCGGAACTTCCTTTGCTATCTTCTGCGCCGCCATGAGCATGTGGACGTTACCCTCTTCAAGCCCGATGACCACCCTGGGTATACCAAGATATTCCAAAACAGACATGATGCCGAGCACAGCCTCGTCGGTACAGTTCACTGCCGTACAGGTGTCGGAGGTGATATACGGCTCGCACTCGGCGCAGTTTACTACAAGCACGTCGGCGGACGAAAACTCCACGTCAAGCTTCACGTGTGTGGGAAATCCCGCGCCTCCGAGACCTACGATGCCGCTTTTTTCGACGGCTTTAATAAAGCTGTCTCTTCCCGTGATGTACGGTATCTCAAGGGAAGCGCACGGGCGCTCCTCTCCGTCGGAGGTGATACGGACGGCCGCAGACGTCCGTCCGCCGGGCAAAGTTACGACGGGTATCTCCGTCACCATCCCCGATATGGACGCGTAAACGGGACTTGACATCGTCCCGTCCGCTTCGCCTACAAGGGCACCCATGCAGACCGAATCCCCCACCTTTACCGCAGGCAAGGCAGGCTTTCCGATGTGCATTGACATTGGCAGGATCACCTCCCCCGGGGATGGCATTTTGTAAGGCGTCACAGCGTCTGTGTTTTTCCTCTTGGGCACTCCCACGCCCGCCAGACGTTTTCCGCTTGCGCGGTATATATCATGATGCAACTGTCTCATCCTTTCGGTATTTCCTTTTTTACAAATATTTCCCCGCGTCGTGGGTGTTTATACACGGACACGTCCGTTAAGAAAAGCAAAATCCCCCGTCACACTTGACGGGAGGGTGGGATTATACTATAATAATGTTAATGAATACTTTGCAGGAGGCACGATATGATATACACCCTTACCTTGAGCCCCGCCATCGATTACGTGATGGATACCGACGGCGTTACCGTAGGAGCGGTCAACCGCTCGTCGGGTGAAAAGATATTCTACGGTGGCAAGGGCATCAACGTGTCCGCTGTTCTTGCCGCTCTCGGCATTGAGTCCACCGCCCTCGGCTTCATCGCAGGCTTTACGGGAGACGAGCTTGAACGCGGTCTTAAAGGATTGGGCATCAAATGCGATTTCTGCCGACTTGACCACGGTTTCACACGAATAAACGTGAAGCTGAAGTCAGGCCAGGTCACGGAGATAAACGGCGCGGGTCCGATGATAGGTGACGCTGACATCGCGTGCCTTTTGGCAAAGCTTGACCTTCTCACCGAAGGGGATTTTCTCGTCATAGCGGGAAGCATACCTCCCACCCTTCCCCGTGACATATATGAAAAGCTCCTCGGTCGACTTGACGGCAAGGGCATCAGATTCGTCGTTGACGCGGCGGGCGAGCTTCTTACGAACACGTTAAAATACCGTCCATATCTTATAAAGCCCAATTACGATGAGCTTTGCGAGATCATGGGTAAGCCTTCTCTGACAGACGATGAGGTGCAAGGTGGCGCGGTAATGCTTCAGAACGAAGGGGCGCGCAACGTAATGATCACCCTCGGCGGCAAGGGTGCAGTTCTCCTGGACGAAAACGGCGTTTTCCACAAGAGGGATGCGTTTAACATCGTACCCGTGAACACGGTAGGCGCGGGAGACTCCACGGTCGCGGGATTCTTGGCAAAAGCCGCGGACGGATGCACTGACTTTAACGAAATACTCACCTTTTCCTGTGCCGCAGGTGCGGCGACCGCGTTTTCCGAAGGTCTTGCCACGGCGGATATGATAGAGCGGGTATTGGAGAGATAAATAATGGGCAACGATCTTCCAAAGAGAAAAAAGACACGACTGACAAATTTCGACTATTCTTCACACGCCGCATACTTTATAACGATCTGTACTAAGGATAGAAAGAATATACTCTCTTCAATTGTAGGGGAGGGGTCGCCCCTCCCGCAACTATCTGCATTTGGAAAAACAGTTGATTGCCACATTCAAGGTATATCAAAAAAATATTGTGAAATATCCGTAGATCAATACGCAATAATGCCGAATCACATTCATTTATTATTAACGCTAACACCGGAAGACGGGAGGGGCGACCCCTCCCCTACGATAAATTCGGTAGTTGGATGGCTGAAATATCAATGTACCAAAGATATAAATACGCTGTGCGAAACAGTTGGTCAACAATTTTTCTAGCGTTCATTTTATGACCACGTAGTCAGAAACCGAGACGATTACGAAGCAATACGTCGATACATTTATGAAAATCCCAAGCGATGGCAATCAGACAAACTCTATTCCGAATAGCAAACCACACGAAAGGCGGATATATAATATGAACAAACTTTTCCCACGCACTACCGTCGGAGGTGTGTCCCTTCCCCGTATGCTCATGGGTACAAACTGGCTCATCGGATACAGCCACAGAAGCGCTGCCGCTGACAGCGGTATCAGAGAAAAATATTCCACTCCGGAGTCATATCTTCCCGTAATAGAGGCGTATCTTGATTACGGAATAGATGCGATCATGGGTCCCATAAGCACAACCCCCATCGCGTATGAAGCGATAAAGCATGCCGAAGATGTGACCGGTAAAAAAATAACCATCATCGACACGCCCTACATAAACGTAGACGACACGGCAGAAGCACGTGCCGAGGCAAACGCGCTTATCAAAAAGAGCCGCGAGATCGGTTCAACCTTCTGCCTTATCCACCACGCAAGCGCAGAACAGCTTGTCAACAAGAACAAGCGGATCATCGACCGACTGCCCGACTATCTCTACATGATAAGAGAAGAGGGACTCGTACCCGGTCTTTCCGCCCACATGCCCGAGCTTGTTCAGTACAGCGACCTCAACGAATACGACGTTGAGACCTATATTCAGATATTCAACTGCATGGGATTTTTGATGCAGGTGGAGGTTGAGAGCGTTGCCCGCATCATAAACGATGCAAAGCACCCCGTCATGACCATAAAGCCATTCGCCGCGGGAAGATGTACTCCCTTTGTGGGTCTTACCTTCAGCTGGAACGCCATCCGCGACTGCGATATGATAACGGTGGGTGCCGCCTCTGCCGCTGAGGTAAGAGAGGACGCGGAGCTGTCCCTTGCGATACTCGGACGCCGTTTCCCCGACCTTACCGCACGAAGCTCACCCGCACCTCAGAGCGTCCTCGGTCACAAGTGACAAGCAGAAATGTTTACACTTTCTTGACACATTTTGTAAAAATATGTTGTATAATCAATCTAATACAATACGGATACGTCCGTATATAATAAGGAGATCATTATGGCAAAATCAAGCGGTTCTAAGTTTAAGTTCAGCATCATTATCATCGCGGTGCTCGTGATCCTTGCAGGCATCGTTATCACATCAGCGGTAGCTATCGTTCCCGCGGGATGCAGCGGCGTCGTGCTCACCTTCGGAAAAGCCTCCGACAACGTAATGAGTGAGGGTCTCAACTTCAAGGTGCCCTTCATGCAGGAGGTCGTTATCATCAGCAACAAGATCCAGAAGCAGGAGGTAGAAGCGGCGGCTGTTTCAAAGGACCTTCAGACTGTCAGCAGTAATATCGCGGTAAACTACCGCGTTCTCGGCTCTTCCAGCGCGTCCATCTACAAGAATATCGGACGCGACTACGAGACCATCATCCTTCTTCCCGCAGTTCAGGAAAGCATGAAGTCCGTCAGCGCAAAGTACACAGCTGAGGAGCTTATCACTCTCCGCGCGCAGGTTGGCGAGGAGATCAAGAGCACACTGGTTGAAAAGGTTGAGGAATACGGCATCCACGTTGAAAAGTTCAACATCGTAAACTTTGATTTCTCCGAGGAGTTCAACGACGCTATCGAGGCAAAGCAGGTAGCCGAGCAGAACCTTATCAAGACAAAGACCGAGCAGGAGCAGGCTCTTGTAATTGCCGAAGCTCAGGCTGAGGTCATCCGCAAGAAGGCTCAGGCTCAGGCAGATGCAAACAAGCTTCTTTCCGAAAGCCTTACTCCCGAGGTAGTGGAATACGAGAAGATCCAGAAATGGGACGGCAAGCTCCCCTACGCAACTGGCACAAACGCTTTCATTGACGTAACGGGTCTTGCAGATAATACTGCTGCTGAATAATTTTAATTGAATTTACAAATGCCCCCTCCGCGACTGAGGGGGCATTTTCGTGTCAAATCGGTATTCCGCGATATCGCACCAACGTATAAGGGGGACGGGTAGGAACAAAACAGTGGTAGGTATACGGGGATGAAGCCAACCGTTGTAGGGGACGGATACAGCATTTCGCGAAACGAAATGCGACCTCCCGACCTATCATTCGGCAGTGGATGGATCGGTTCTAATACCCTCTCCGCCACGGCGGAGGGGGTTGCTACATACATTATTTTAAGGCTGAAATATCTCTGCGCTGAGAATACAACCATTCTATTGCTGTTATGTCTTCCGCTGTTACGTAGTAACTACAGATACCGTGTCCGTAGCCGGAGGTCTCCCTACGGGTGAGTTTGGTAGCCCCCGCTTGTATGAGGCTGTCATACATCCAGCGGCTATAGCTTCCGGGGACATATTCATCCT
The DNA here is from genome assembly GCA_017440665.1 of Clostridia bacterium. GTDB lineage: Bacteria > Bacillota > Clostridia > Oscillospirales > CAG-272 > RUG11130. The sequence goes on along the minus strand of JAFSGU010000031.1, from coordinate 6,884 downwards.
TAGTGTCGTAGATCATCATGATCGGGATGTCTAACATTTTTTCGTTAATGTTTGTCGGGATCATGTTACCGTTTTCATCAGTTGTCGAGCTTAATCCTGCGCCTGCAACGGGCATTGCCGCTGAGACCTTTTCGGGATAGTGTAAGAGCATCCCGTAAGTTCCGTCACCGCCCATTGATACACCGCAAAAATACTGCCTTGATAAGTCTGTGCTGTATTTTTCGTTAATGATATCAACAAGCTGAGCGACCTTGTCTATCGGCTCTCCGCTCCACCATGCGCCCCAAGGACATTGAGGTGCCACAACAATGCTGTCTCGCACAGGACTTTCTTTGTTTTCAAAGAGGTTTACAATGGCTTGAAGCTGCTGATTTTTATCGCTGCCCTGCAGGATGTTATGATGGAGAAACACAAGAAGGGGGTACTCTTTTTCTTCGGTATAATCGAGAGGAAGGTATATTCTGTAGGGAAGCGGAGCATCATCCTCGCCGTACAGGAAAAATTTTTGTATGCGGATGGTATTACTTGCCTCTGTGAGCTTGTATTCCTCTACAGCAGGCATAATTCTTTTAATGACTGTAGCTACCTCAGCTCTTGAAATATTGGCTTGGGGGTTGAAATATCCCTTTTCATCACCTCCCATAATTCCGTTTTGACGGACTATCTCAACGGAAAATGAGGCAAAATCGCTTATTTCATCGCTGTCCTTAAAGGCATCCGTCATAGGCTCAAGAGAAGTGTTGAGACCGTAGGTAGTAGTGAACCTATCAATGAAAACTGCAACCTCTTGTCTTGTAACGTATAGGCTCGGACCGAAACGGTTACCTGATAAGCCCTTGACCACGTCCATATCAACTCCCCAAGCCACCGCATCGGAGTACCATGCGTCTTTTTCGGTGTCACTGAATGTCAGTCTGTTTCCGAAGTCCTCATAGTCTTCTTCAATGAGACGGTACAACACCGTTACGAGTTCTGCTCTCGTCATTATGTCGGTTGGTGAAAAGCTATCGGTGCTTTTTCCCTTCATGATACCTTTTTCGTATACTGTTTTTACTTCGTCATAGTACCATGCTGAGGGATTTACATCCCGAAACGGAAGCTCACTTATACTGCTGTCACCAACAGCGAAAGGAATGGGAATTATAGTGAGCGCCAAAACAAATACCAGGATGTATTTCAAACAGCAAAATGAATTTTTCATAGTGAATTGATCCTTTCGAGAGAAACTGTCGGATTTATGATCTCATACATAATAACGACCTGAAACTGCGTTTTGTGACAAATAATTTGTTTTTATATCACTTCATGAATTTTATCCTTTTTTATGCACCGATAATTGCAATTCATGAGCCACAAGGCTCAATTCATGAAATTTCAATTTCAATTCATGCCGCAAGGCAATTTACAACCAACAGATCACTCCGCCGCGGCGGAGTGATCTGTTGGTTATTCGGACCGTGCTCAGTCCTTTTTCTTATTCGGCGTATCTGCCAACACGGCAGAACATTTCGTCAAGTCGATAAAGGGGGTATATATCACTCTCGAAAACTGCCTCGTCGTAGGTATCATTTTCAATACCATAGCATTTTTTCACAACGTACTTTCCGAAGTTTATTCGACTGCTGTCGCCTCCCACGTATTTCAAATACATGGACACACCGTATGATCTGTAGGTATCTATTATCAAATCCTTGATGCTGTCAAGAGGTAACGCATCGGTTCCGTCCGTCCCCTCTCCGTATACAAGGTCAAGGTCATAGTTGTATGCATCTCCCGTACCATCCCCGTTTACAGAAACGATCATTTCTTCAAGGGTATTTCTCGGTATCTTCGATACATATATTCGTTCGATCATACTTATCGCGCCGTCAATTCCAATATTATAAAGCACTGTTGCACATTCATCGTATACCGCATTCCAGAGCTTGTTAAAATTAGAGCGTCCGTTTTCGTTATAATGTATCCCCAAAGATTCATCGTAATACGGTCCGCGCTTGAAATAATTGGAGATCGCCTCATCGGTTGATGAATATAAAAAATCTGTATCATAGGGGTCAGCGGTGAATGTATTTATTTCCAAAAACATTTCTTTACTTATATCATAATGGTCTATATGAGCTTTAATATTATACGGTGTTCGACACATTATTGCCTCTTCTAACTTCCAATAATCACGAGACAGCTCCGCAAGCCACTCCTCAGTCAACTGATTTTCCCACTGTCTAAACTCACTCAACGCCTCGGCTTCATCAAGTCCCTCCACGCTGTAAGGCAGTCCGTAAGCATGATAGTTATAATGATGCAAACCGCATCTATAAGCATACATCTCACCGGACGACATGAACGCACGAAGCCATCCAATAGTATTTTCACATATCAGAGAGTTGAAATAGTCGTCTGCTTCTTCCTCGGTGCATGAATACAGCGCATCTATTATTTCTTCCCTTTCAGGCTTATAGTAATTTAAATACTGCAAAAACTCTTCCTCATCAAAATATTCCTCAAAAACCGCCCTTGGAATATCAAAGTCATCTATAAATGTTTTGATAGATGCAACTTCAAAATCATAGCATTCTCCTCTGGGGTACTTTTTATCCGGCTTTGAGTCGTAATTATATGATGATTTATACCATTCCTCAAAAACGTCTTTTCCAACGTACTCAACAAGCCCTTCCGAAAAGCTGTGATACCCGTGTGGGTGAGCACTGCATCCGCTGGCACCGCCTATTGCTTTTTCAACGATCTCCGGAGGATCTTTCTCTACTGTCTGCGGAGCTGTGGTACTGTCCTCTGTAGTAGCCATGTCTTCCGTATCGGGTGTGTCGCTCTCCACGGGGGCTGTGCTATCCTCTACCATCCCTGTTGTCTCATTCGCCGCGGGGGCGGTGGTCTCCACGCCGCTGCCTACGGTATCCGTATCAACAGGCGGTTTGACCGCAGGCTTATTCATTCCGTATGGAATCAGAAATCCAACCGCCGCAAACAGGCACAGGCACGCCGCGATCACTCCCGCCTTCGCCCACACGGAGCTTTTCCGTCTTGCCGCACCGGGAACCGCTTCGTTTATATATTCATCTTTAATGCCTGACATTGCATCTAAAATATCGTCTTTTTTCATAAGCTACCTCCATTCTGCCGTACGCATAAAGCCCTCTTTCTCAAGAAGCTCCGCCAGCTTTTTCCTCGTCCGCATAAGCGTTATCTTGACCTTGCTCTCAGTCACGTAAAGATCCTCTGCTATGTCCTTTACTGACATAAAGTACCAATATCTCTGCACGAACATTATCCGCGTTTCCTTTGGAAGCTCTGCGAGAAATCTGTCAAGCAGTTCAGTGAGAACTACGGAATCCACCACAGCCTCCGTGCTGTCGCGGGAGGGCAGACACGCCTCAATCTCCTCCATAGACGTGTCTACCGCACCGCCGCCGCGCTTTTCGGCTGTATACGTTTTATAGCGGTTTAAGGAGAGGTTTCGCGCCAGCTTCGCAAGATATGTTTTCAGGTTTTCGGGTCTCTTAGGCGGTATCGTGTTCCACGCAGCCAGAAACGTGTCCGAAGTACATTCCTCGCTGTCCTGCAAGTCTCCGAGTATGCGGTAGGCTATTTTCATGCAGTATTTTTTGTATTTCTTCTCACATTCGGAGATCCCGCCTTCGTCGCGGCTCCAAAGCATATCAACTATTTTGCTATCGGTCACTAAAAACCACTCCTTTCATTTGTTTTTTTGAGGTCCCTCTATCTATATACACAACTTCTACTGTACCGCGGTTACACATTTATGAAAAATTTTCCGATGTTTTTTCCGCTTATAAACAAAGAGTGAGCCGCGGTGGGTCCACTCTTGTTTTCTTTCGTCAATTTTCGTTTGTGTCGAAAAGGTCAGCCGTACAGAAATTGCAAATGAGCGTTGCGTTCTGTATGCGGTCGGCTTCTCCCTTCGGGTTCAGTCGTCCGTAACTGCCGTTCATGATTCCACGCTCCACACACCACGCAATAGCCTCTCTTGCGTAGTCGCCCGTATCGTTAAAGTCGGTGAACGTTTCCGCAAGGCTCGTGTCAACGTTACCCGACATTCCCAGATACTTCGCGTATCTGTAAAGGAAGCACGCAGTCTGCTCACGGGTCACCTTTCCCTCGGGGTCAAATCTTGTTTCGCTGACACCCGTTACGATTCCAACAGACTGACACCATGCCACGCCCTTACAGTACCACGAGCCTTCCTCAACGTCGGTGAAGGAAAGCTTTTCTTCGGGAACGTCGGGTGAGCCCGCCATTCGGTAGACAACGGTCGCCATCATGGCGCGGGTCATGCTTCCGTTCGGGTCAAAGCGCGAGGCTGTCACTCCGTTGAAAAGTCCGCTCTCATAGGTATACACCGCGCCGTCATATCCCCAATGGTCAAGCGGCACGTCTGTGAACGGAAGTGAGGATTCCCTCACGTACGCCATGCCCCACACGTTTTCCGTGGGGTATTCCGCCATGACTGCAATTTTGAGGCAATATCCGTCACGTCTTTCCGCATAAGGAAAGTATACGGAGGTGTGGTCCGTCGTCCAGCCCTCTGCTATAGTGACAGCCTCTGCAGATGCTTCGTCTCCCGGCGCTCCGTCGAATTCTATTATCTTATAGGTATACGCCGCGGCGCCGTCTGCGTTCCACGAAACGGTAACACCGTCGCCCTTATACGCCACTTCGGGCGCGTTTACTGTGACGGTCTTATCACCGCCGCTTGTGATATCGAAAAGGTCAAGGTCAACCCAGCCGTAGTATCCCAGGTATTTTGTAAAGCCGTAGTGTCCTGCGGTTTCCGTAACGGTGAGCTTTACGCCTGCGTTTACGGTGTATATAGGGTCTGCATCATCTTCGGCACTTGCATAAATATGCGCACTGTTCACGCTTCCGTAAACACCGGTTTTGTACGATCCTGTCTTAACGCCCGCCATTGCGTCGTTCAGTCTCATTATGGCTTTTGTAACGTCTCCGTTGGCGGAAAAGTCCCGATGAAGCACGTTTTTTGCCTTTTCCGTCTCGGAAAGCAGGGTTTTAACGTCTCCCGTCAGCTCAAACTTACGGTAAAGCTGGTCTGCGCGGTATACCGTTTCCGAAAGTGCGGCTGAAAGCTCCGTGTCGGGAGCGCTCCTTTTTACTAACAGAATGCTGTTAGGCACGCGTCTTGATTGCTCGGTTTTTGGGACGATTTCCCCGTTCTTATCCTCCACAACCATCTGCGAGGAATATCCGCCGTCAAGGTTTATTCCGGTGACGCATCCCATGGAAATGAGCAGATCCGCAAGCTGATACGCGGTAAGTCCGGGATGCTCGTCGGTTCTGCCGTCGGTGGTCACCATGACCATACTTCCGTCTGCCTTGATGCCAAGTCCCGTCTTTTGTCCCTTTGCGTTGTTGTAGCTGTCTCCAAGTCCGTCGTGATCCGTCACGTTTTTGCCGTCAGCAACGATGTGATATCCGTAGGTCACCACCGCGCTGTTGCAGTTTTCCATAACCTCACGGGACGCTTCCACGGTCTCGCGGACGTTGATCTTCGCCGTGTCCCCCACCTTAAGTGAGCGAATAGAAGCCGCGTCGGCACAGCCGTCGGGAGCGTAGAGGACGAATTGGTCTTTGCCTATAGCCCCGCCCTCGGATACGCTGTATCTTACCTCTGCCACCTTACCCTCAAGCACACCGCCAACGGTCAGCTCCGTGTGGTTCTGCTTATCGAAAACTACCTCTACACCGGGGTAGTTGGTATCCGTTTTGCCACCGCAGAAACTGTCGTAATAATATATGATGTCATAGGTATCCTGCGGACACACGTTGAGGCATACCACGGGGGCAGTCCAGTCTGTTTCACCTGCGGTGAGGGTATACTCAACCCTCGACTGTACGAGTTCAGCCGTGCCGTCGCTGTTAAAGGCAAGCACCCAGGTCACCTCGTGGTCGTTGCATCCCTGAAGCACTCTGCCGTCGGATATACAAACGCCGCCGTAAATGTTGGCGTTAACTCCCGTAAGTCCGAAGAACGCGCCGTTGATAGCGCCCTTTACGTCGTAACCGAGGCTTTCCGCCGCAATAGCGGAGTCAAGCGTTGTCGCGCCGTATCCCGTATATTTGCAGTAGACGAGGGGGAGAAGCTCACCGTCCATGGGGGCAAAGGTGAAGGTCCTTATCTGCTGATTTTTTCCGTTATCGTCAAGTACAGCCGCTTCGCTGTACACAACTCCACCGTCGATATCGGCGGAAGACGTGCTTTTAACTTCACCGAAGCCTATGTGCTGTCCCACGTAGAAGACGGACGCGTATATTCCGCCCGAAAGATATGTAAACAGCATACATGCAGTTATTACATATGAAATAATTCGATTAGTTTTTTTCATTGGTATTTCCGTTTCGTATGTATTTTATACCGATATTATACTATGTGGCGGGAGAAAAGTCAATGGCATAGGCGGGTAGGGAGGAGGGGAAAGAAGAATAAATAAAAGATAGAGAATAAATAGACCCGGGGGTGAAACAAAAAACGTTTCTTATTGAAACTTGTCAAGAAAAATGGACAGATAGAAGAGTGAAAAAATGATTAGGAACATAATAACCGATACCGGAATGCAGTCTATCTGAATTGTAATAAAGCTCGATGTAACACGGTCATTCTTACGGAATCGGTGTGGGCCTATTCTGACCTCATCCTCTTCATCTATAAGTGCATTCACAAGATCCTGCAGCTCAGGATTTATCTGATCCACGGAAACAAGTGTTTTAACCCTCATAGGAGAAAGAACCTGTATCTTTTCAGCTTTCCTTCCGCATGCCGCATATTCCTCGTAATATACTTTCAAGAGCATCTTCATCAGGCGTCTGCAGTTTTTATCGCCGGAGGAATCCGG
>JAFSGU010000030.1 GCA_017440665.1 Clostridia bacterium | reverse complement strand
TGGGACGGACGTTTCGGCAAGTAGCCGTGCCGTTGGTGCGGAGCGTTCGTGCGGGAGATTCATGAATCGACCCTACAGATGAATTTGAGGTTTGACGCGTTGCCGTAAGGTTGATACGATGCGTTTGTTTTCTGGCGACCGCAAGGGATCGCCACTGCGGCGGTAAATAGTCATCTCATCCGTAGCCGCATCTTTCGTGCAGAGTGTTCGTTTTCGAGTGGATATAGAATCCACCCCCTACGTGGACCATTCGTTCTTCATATTTCCCGGAAGGGAAATGCTTCATGTTGCCGGCGGCAACGTTTCATGTACCGTGGTACGCATCATGTTCTCCTCCCGAGAACGCATCATTTTATTTCTCCCCCTGCAGATGTATTTGAGGTTTAGCGGTATCCGCGAAGATCGCGGGAGACGCTCGGACGGATAATATATATCCTCCGACATCCCCCGACCATCGTGAAGACCGCCTTTTCAAATCTAAATTTTATTTATATTTTCTCAAAAAAGGTGAATAATTACGCAAAAACCATTGACTTTTACAGTAAAAAGTGATAATATAATTGTATTCTACTTTAACGCGGTGAAGAAAAGCAGTACGCATGAAGGTATCCCTGCAGAGAGCTGTCGGTCGGTGCAAGACAGCGGGAGCACGTGCGGAAATTCGTTTCGGAGCGGCTGTGCTGAAGGACAGTAGGCGCAGACGGGCGGGCCCGATACAGCCCCACAGTGAGGCGGATCATCCGCGAACTGAGGTGGTACCGCGGGACGTTCCTGCCCTCTTTGAAGGCAGGGATTTTTTATTTTATGAATATGAACAGAGTACATATAAGGACGTGAAATTATGGTAATAACAGAGCTTTTGGAAAGAAACGCCAGACTGCAGGGGACGAACGTTGCCCTTGTTGAAATAAATCCGTCTGAGGAGCGTGACAGAGCCGTAACGTGGGAGGACTTTAACCTTATCGAAAGTGCCAACCCCGACGCTCCCTACAGGCGTGAGATGACCTGGGCTGACTTCGACAGACGTGCAAACAGATTTGCGAATCTGCTGCTCAGCCGCGGACTTAAGAAGGGTGACCGCGTCGCTATCCTTCTTATGAACTGCATTGAGTGGCTTCCCATTTACTTCGGTATCCTCAAGGCAGGCTGCCTTGCGGTGCCCATGAACTACAGATACTCAAGCGACGAGATCAAGTACTGCCTTGACCTTGCCGACGTGGACGTTCTCGTTTTCGGCCAGGAGTTTATCAGCCGTATGGACGCTATCTCCGATCAGATCCCCGACGTTAAGATGCTGTTCTACGTTGGTCACGACGGTCCCGCGTACACAGAGGACTGCACACATCTGATGTCCTTCTGTTCTTCCTCCGCGCCTCCCGTGGAGCTTAACGAGGAAGACCACGCGGCGATCTACTTCTCATCGGGTACTACGGGATTTCCCAAAGCGATACTTCACAATCATCTGTCTCTTATCAGCTCGTGCAGAACGGAGCAGAATCACCATTCTCAGGCTAAGGACGACGTATTCCTCTGCATTCCTCCCCTTTATCATACGGGCGCAAAGATGCACTGGTTCGGCTCGCTCCTTTCGGGAAGCCGCGCAGTTCTTCTCCGCGCAGTAAAGCCTGAATGGATCATCAGAACCATCAGCGAGGAAAAATGCACCATCGTATGGCTTCTCGTTCCGTGGGCACAGGATATCCTTGACGCCATTGATTCGGGCAGAGTGGATATTTCAAAATACCGTCTCGGTCAGCTGAGACTTATGCACATCGGCGCACAGCCCGTTCCCCCCAGCCTTATCAACCGCTGGTTGAAGGTGTTCCCCCACCATCAGTACGACACCAACTACGGACTTTCCGAGTCTATCGGTCCCGGATGCGTCCATCTCGGTGTTGAAAACGTACATAAGGTTGGCGCTATCGGCAAGGCGGGTTATCTTTGGGAGACCAAGATCGTGGATGAAGCGGGCGCTCCCGTTGCCTGCGGAGACGTGGGCGAGCTTGCTGTAAAAGGCCCCGGCGTCATGCTTTGCTACTACAAAAATCCCGAGGCATCCGCAGAGGTGCTCCGTGACGGCTGGCTCTTCACAGGTGACATGGCAAAAGAGGACGAGGACGGCTTTATCTACCTCGTTGACCGTAAGAAGGACGTTATCATCACGGGCGGTGAAAACCTGTATCCCATACAGATCGAGGACTTCCTCAGAAGCCACGACAAGATCAAGGACGTTGCAGTTATCGGTCTTCCCGACGAGAGACTCGGCGAGATCGCGGCGGCTATCATCGAGATCAAGGAGGGCGAGACCTGCAGTGAGGCTGAGATCGCAGAATTCTGCCTTGAACTGCCCCGTTACAAGCGTCCCCGCAAGATCATTTTCGAAAAGGTTCCCCGTAACCCCACAGGTAAGATCGAAAAGCCCCTGCTCCGCGAGAGATATTGCGGCGGCAGACTTGTTGAAGCGCAGACAACTAAGTAATATTGAATTCTCCGCATAACTCAGATATATTAATGATAGAAACTGAAAGGCAATACAAAATGAAGAAACTTATGCTTGGCAACGAGGCTGTTGCCCGCGGCTTATATGAGGCAGGATGCTCCTTCGTATCCAGCTATCCCGGCACTCCCAGCACGGAGATCACCGAGGCTGCCGCTAAATATGATGAAATATACGCAGAGTGGGCGCCTAACGAAAAGGTTGCTCTTGAATCTGCATTCGGCGCGTCCCTTGCGGGACACAGAAGCTTCTGCGGAATGAAGCACGTTGGTCTCAACGTTGCGGCTGACCCGCTGTTTACCGTTTCCTATACAGGTGTAAACGCAGGTCTTGTTATCGCAGTTGCCGACGACGCGGGTATGCACTCCTCTCAGAACGAGCAGGACTCCCGCCACTACGCTAAGGCGTCTAAGATTCCCATGCTTGAACCGTCAGATTCCGCTGAGGCTATCGAATTTACCAAGCGAGCTTACGAGATCTCCGAGAGCTTTGACACTCCCGTGCTTCTCAAGATGTGCACAAGAGTCTCCCACTCCCAGAGCATCGTTACGCCCGGCGACAGAGCAGAGGTCACCAAGACCTACGAAAAGAACGGCGCCAAGTACATCATGATGCCCGGCAACGCGAAGAAGAGACATCCCATCGTTGAAGAAAGATGCGCGTCCCTCGTTCAGTTCGCTGAGACCGACAGCATCAACCGCCTTGAGGACGGCTGCGACAAGTCCGTGGGATTTGTCACCTCCTCCACATCATATCAGTACGTTAAGGAAGTGTTTGGCGACAGACATCCCGTCTTGAAGCTCGGTATGATCTGGCCCCTTCCCGAGCAGAAGATCCGCGACCTTGCAGAGTCCGTTGAAAAGCTCGTTGTGGTTGAGGAGCTTGACGGATTTATCGAGGAGCACATCCGTTGCCTCGGTATAGACGTAGTCGGCAAGGACACCTTCTCCAATATCGGTGAGCTTTCTCAGAATATCGTTGCGGAAAAGCTTGGCGGTACCACAGAGACGGGCGTAAAGCTTCCCGACATGATCCCTCCCCGTCCTCCCGTAATGTGTGCGGGCTGTCCTCACAGAGGTCTGTTCTACACTCTCGTGAAGAACAAGATCACCGTAATGGGCGACATCGGATGCTACACCCTCGGTGCAGTTCCTCCCCTCGGCGCACTTGACTCCACCATTTGTATGGGCGCGTCCGTATCAGGGCTTCATGGATTTAACAAGTCAAACGGCGGTGCAACCGACGGAAAGACAGTTGCCGTTATCGGTGACTCCACCTTTATGCACTCCGGTATCACCGGCCTTGTAAACATCGCGTATAATAACTCTAACTCCACCGTTATCATCGTTGATAACTCCATCACGGGTATGACGGGCCATCAGCAGAACCCCACAACGGGTAAGAACCTGAAGGGCGACGTGGCGGCAAAGGTCGATCTTGAAACTCTCTGCCGTGCCGTTGGCATTAACCGTGTTCGCGTAGTAGACCCCTATGACCTTGCTGAATGTGACCGCGTTATTAAGGAAGAGCTTGCGGCAGACGAGCCCTCCGTTATCATTTCCCGCCGTCCCTGCGCACTGCTTAAGTACGTCAAGCACTCCGCTCCCCTTAAGGTGGACGCAGACAAGTGCAAGAGCTGTAAGATGTGCATGAAGATCGGATGCCCCGCTATCAGCATGGAAAACGGAAAAGCTAAGATCGACGCTACCCTTTGCACAGGCTGCGGCGTATGCGGACAGCTTTGCAAATTCGACGCGCTGAAGGCATAAGAATTGGAGGTAGTCTAAAATGAACAGTACAAAGAACGTAATGATCGTCGGCGTGGGCGGACAGGGAAGTCTTCTTGCTTCCAAGCTGCTCGGCAGACTTCTTCTCACCAAGGGATACGACATCAAGGTATCCGAGGTGCACGGCATGAGCCAGAGAGGCGGTTCCGTTGTAACCTACGTAAGATTCGGCGACAAGGTATATTCCCCCATCATCGACCGCGGGGAAGCGGACTTTATCGTGTCCTTCGAGCTTCTTGAGGCGGCAAGATACACCGAGTATCTGAAGCCTGACGGACGTATCGTCACAAACACACAGCAGATCAACCCCATGCCCGTTATCACGGGTGCGGCTGAATATCCCGCAGACCTTGACCGTAAGATGAAGGACGCAGGCATCAACATCGACGCATTCGACGCGTTGAGCCTTGCTGAAAAGGCAGGCAGCTCCAAGGCTGTAAACCTTGTTCTTCTCGGTAAGCTCTCCCGCTACTTCGACTTCCCCGTAGAAGATTGGATGGAAGCTATCGAGCAGAGCGTTCCCGAAAAGTTCCTTGAGATGAACAAGTGCGCTTTCCTTCTTGGACGCGATGCGTAAAAGTGACGAAATTTGCAGTTTAAGGTAAAATATTTCAAATACTACTTGGAACATTTTCCGTTATATGATACAATATAATTAAGGAGATAACCACAATGGCTACATATTATCAGCCTGAGGCGGAGTGTGCCTCACGCGAAGAAATGAAGGCTCTGCAGGATGAGCGTCTTGTAGCACAGGTAAAGCACGTTTGGGAAAACGTACCCTACTACCGTGCAAAAATGGAAGAGAAGGGCGTCACCCCCGATGATATTAAGGGTACGGGTGACCTTCACAAGCTTCCTTTCCTTACAAAAGATGACCTTCGCGATGCTTACCCCTACGGACTTATGGGCAAGCCCATGTCTGACTGTGTACGTATCCAGTCTACCTCCGGTACGACAGGTAAGCGCGTGGTTGCATTCTATACACAGCACGACATCGACCTTTGGGAGGACTGCTGTGCACGTGCCATCACCGCTGTAGGCGGAACTAAAGAGGACGTTTGCCACGTAAGCTACGGCTACGGACTTTTCACAGGCGGTGCGGGACTTCACGGCGGCTCACATAAGGTTGGATGTCTCACACTTCCCATGTCCTCAGGTAACACCGACCGTCAGCTTCAGTTTATGGAAGACCTTGGCTCCACCATCATCTGCTGTACTCCCTCTTATGCGGAGTATCTTGCAGAGAGCATCGAGGAGAGAGGGCTTAAGGATAAGATCAAGCTGAAGGCAGGTATATTCGGCGCAGAGGCTTGGAGCGAGAATATGCGCCGCGATATCGAAAACAAGCTTGGACTCAAGGCGTACGATATCTACGGACTTACCGAGATCTCCGGTCCCGGTGTTGCATTCGAGTGCGAGGCGCAAAGCGGTATGCACATCAACGAGGACCACTTTATCGCAGAGATCATTGATCCCGATACAGGCGAGGTGCTTCCCGAGGGAACAAAGGGAGAGCTTGTATTCTCCTGCATCACCAAGGAAGCGTTCCCCCTCCTCCGTTACCGTACAAAGGATATATGCATCCTCTCCCGCGAGAAGTGCTCCTGCGGCAGAACTCTCATTAAGATGACAAAGCCTATGGGCAGAAGCGATGATATGCTCATCGTCAAGGGCGTAAACGTATTCCCCTCACAGATCGAGCAGGTGCTTATCGAGCAGGGTTACCCCGCAAACTATCAGATCATCGTTGACCGCGTGAACCACTCCGATACCCTTGAGGTAATGGTAGAGATGACGCCCGAAAACTTCTCCGATAATCTGGGTAAGATCACCGAAATGGAGAAGGCACTTGTTGCCGATCTCAAGGCTATGCTTGGTATCTACGCAAAGGTAAAGCTTGTTGCTCCCAAGACCATCGCAAGAAGCGAGGGCAAGGCTGTACGTATTATCGACAAGCGTAAAATTTGAAAAGAGGTGCCACAATGATTAATCAGATATCCCTTTTCCTTGAAAACAGAAAGGGTCAGCTTGCTGAGATAACTCATCTTCTTGCTGACAACGGTATTGATATGCGCGCGATCTCCATCGCCGAGACCGCGGATTACGGAATCCTCCGTATCCTCGTTGACGATACCGACCGCGCAGCTGAAATACTTCGCGAAAACGGTAACATCCTCACCCTCACCCCCGTTACTATCGTGGGTGTGCCCGACGAGCCGGCGGCTCTGTCAAAGCTTCTTGCTCTTATCGCAGACGGCGGAGTTGACATCGTATATATGTACTCTCTCTTCGCCGGCGCTAACGGTAAGGCGTATATGGTATTCCGTGTAGCAGATAAGGATAAGCTTGCTGAGGTGCTTCGCGCAAACGGTATCGCCAAGGTAACAAAAGAAGAGCTCGGACTCAGGTAAGTCCGAAAGTATAAATAAGGAAGGTAAACATTATGTTCAAGAAATTAGGTATTCAGCTTTACACCGTTCGTGAAACGATGAGAAACGCTGAGGACATCAGAGCGACTTTCAAGGCTCTGAAGGCAATGGGCTACGACCAGGGTCAGACTGCAGGCTGCGCTATCCCCTATGATGAGTTTGGTAAGATCGCGGCTGAAGAGGGCATCGAGATCGTTGGTACTCACGATGACTTCGGCATGATGCAGAACGATATCGAGCAGGTGATCAAGAATCACCGGGCGCTTAATACCACAAACGTTGGTATCGGCGGTATGCCCGGCGAGTACTATGCAAGCAAGGCTAAGACTCTCGAGTTCTGTGAGATCGCAAACAAGATCGGTGCGGCTCTCAAGCCCTACGGCATGAAGTTCACATACCACAACCACTCGGGTGAGTTCAAGCGCTTCCCCGATTCCGGCGAAGACACAATGATGGACATTCTCCTTAAGAATACAGATCCCGAGACCGTTACCTTCGTTATGGATACATACTGGATCCAGCATGGCGGCGGAGACGTATGCGACTGGATCGAGAAGTTCGCAGGTCGTATTGAGATCCTCCACCTTAAGGAAAAGAAGGTTACGGAGTGGGACGGCGAGATCGGTGAGATCGGTCAGGGTAACCTGCCCTGGAAGAAGATCCTTGAGACCGCTGAGAGAACAGGTGTTAAGACTATCGTAGTCGAGCAGGACTGCAACTGGAAGGACGGCGACGCTCTCAAGAGCGCAAAGATCTCTGCAGACTATCTTGCACAGTTCCTTGATAAGTAATTGAAGTAATATAACAAAGGCACGCTCCCTGTGGAGTGTGCCTTTGTTTTTATGTCAAGGTGTTATGATGAATCGGTCGCCGACGAACATTACGCACAAACCATACGGCTACGGATGTACGAAAAACCAAATCCATCTGTAGGGGCTGTGCCTATGTGCCAGCCCATGGGTGGAAAACGCCCGCCCCGCACCAACGGCACGGCTACGGATGACCGTACACAACCGATGTAGGGCAGGGGCTCGCTCCTGCCGAAAACCAACAGCCTCGCACGAATGGTACGGCTACGTACAAACGAAAAATCAAAACCATCTGTAGGGGAGAGAAATAAAATGAAGCGTTCTCTAAAAGAGAACATGATGCGTACCATGGTACATGAAGCGTTGCCGCAGGCAACATGAAGCATTTCCCTTGCGGGAAATATGAGGAGAACGTCAAACCACGGTAGGGGCGATCCCTTGCGGTCGCCCGAAAACCAACGCATCGTACCAACCTTACGGCAACGGATAATCGTACGCCATGTTAAGGCTCCCTCCGGAGCAGACGCTGCGCTTTCTGCGTTAGCTCCCGCGTAGCGGGTGAGGGAGAACGCGAAAACAAACGCTCAGCACAAACCATACGGCTACGGATGAACGAAAAACCAACTCCACGGTAGGGAAGGAAATAAAATGAAGCGTTCTCCGGTGGAGAACATGAAGCGTACCACGGTACATGAAGCGTTGCCGCGGGCAACATGAAGCATTTCCCTTTCGGGAAATATGAGGAGAACGGACGTCAAACCACGGTAGGAGCGA
>JAFSGU010000029.1 GCA_017440665.1 Clostridia bacterium | reverse complement strand
TCGCTCCTACCGTGGTTTGACGTCCGTTCTCCTCATATTTCCCGAAAGGGAAATGCTTCATGTTGCCCGCGGCAACGCTTCATGTACCGTGGTACGCTTCATGTTCTCCACCGGAGAACGCTTCATTTTATTTCCTTCCCTGCGGCGGGTTGGAACGATTATATATCCACATACACACTTGTTGAATCTGCACAAAAAAACGGCTCAATGTTGTGGCAAGTGCCGATTTTGATATACCTATGTGTATATATTTCAAAATGTATTGACAAACACCATCGCGTATGGTATAATATGTACAACAAATAAAGAACTTAAAGTGTTTAGCTTTTTCATACTTCCTTTCAAATCCCGGTGTGTATTGCCACGCGCACCGGGAACCTCCTTTGTTACGGAGGTTTTTTTCTTTTTATGCATACTTTTTCTTCAATGATAGTATAATTGGCTGATGATATCTGTCGTTTGCGGTGCCGTCAGCCTTGTTTTTTTCAGAGGGCGGAGCGGTTCTTGCCGATCTGTAAGAAAACTGTTGAAGTTACAGAATTAATGGTTAAACTGCACAAATTAATGTGCAAAAATACTACATAGTAAACAATGAAATAATTGGTGAAAATGCTTGAAAACGATGCGAAAATGTAGTATAATTAGGTATATGCTACAATTTCAAAGCGTAATAATATTGCCGTTTATGCAAAAATGGTAATAGCGAAATAAATTTCACCGAGAAGAGGTAAGAAACAATGGTCAAATTCAAAACAGAAGACATCCGTAATATCGCCCTGCTGGGTCACGGAGGAAGCGGAAAAACCACACTGACAGAGGCTATGCTGTACGGCTCAAAGGCTATAGACCGAATGGGTAAGGTTACTGACGGTAATACCGTATCCGACTTTGATCCCGATGAGATCAAGAAAGGCTTTTCTCTTTCCACATCCATCATTCCCATCGAGTGGAAAAACACAAAGATCAACCTGATCGACGCTCCCGGATTCCTTGATTTCAAGGCTGAGGCTCTTCAGGCAGCACGTGCGGCTGACGCTATGATCATCACCGTTGACGGTAAGAGCGGTCTTGAGGTAGGCGCAGAGCTGGCATGGGAGATCGCTGAGGACGAGGTCCTCCCCCGCGCCGTATTCGTAAGCAAGTGTGACGATCCCGAAGCAAGCTTCGACCGCGTATTCTCACAGCTTCGTGACGAGTTCGGTACAGCACTTTGCCCCGTTATTATCCCCATCAAGGAAGCTGACGGCACAACGATGATCGACCTTATCGGTATGATCGCATTCCGCTACGATGACAAGGGCGGCAGAATTGAAGTTGAAATGGATGAATCCCGTAAGACTATCGCGGCTTACTGGAGAAATAACCTTAAGGAATCCATCGCGCTTACAAGCGACGAGCTTCTTGAAAAGTACATGAACGGCGAGCACATCTCCCGTAAGGAAGTAGCTGAGGCTCTCCACATTGGTATGTACGACGGCTCCATCGTTCCCGTATACTGCGGCTCATCCACAAAGATGTGGGGCGTATACGCGATCATGGATTCTATCGTAGAGTCCTTCCCCAATCCTCATACAAAGAACGACCAGGGCGCGACCGTTGCAGGCGTATTCGGTCCTCGTAACATCGATATGTCCGGTAAGCCTGAGATCTACGTATTCAAGACAGTAGCAGATCCCTTCGTAGGTAAGATGTCCTACTTCAAGGTAATGAGCGGTATCCTTAACAAGGACGACGTTCTCCTTAACACAAGAACAGGCAAGGAAGAAAAGCTTGCTCACATCATGGTAGTTAAGGGTAAGAAGCAGATCGAGGTAGACACTCTCGCATGCGGTGACATCGGTGTAGTTACAAAGCTTGCAGGCGTTAATACCAATGACACGCTTACAGCAACAGGCGAAGACGTTCGCTACAGAGAGATCGTATTCCCCAAACCTTACATGGAAAAGGCTCTGAAGCCTGCAGGAAAGGGCGACGAGGACAAGATCTCCGGCGGTATCGCAAAGCTTCTTGAGGAAGATGCATCCCTTAAGTATACAAACAACGCAGAGACCAAGCAGATGACCATCAGCGGTACAGGTG
The DNA here is from genome assembly GCA_017440665.1 of Clostridia bacterium. Classification (GTDB taxonomy): domain Bacteria; phylum Bacillota; class Clostridia; order Oscillospirales; family CAG-272; genus RUG11130. The sequence continues at coordinate 14,742 of JAFSGU010000029.1, read as the reverse complement.
ACATGCACCTTGACGTTACCGTATCCCGTCTTAAGAACCGTTACGGCGTATCCGTAGTTCTCGAGGAGCCCAGACTCGCTTACCGCGAGACCATCAAGGGTACCTCCGACGTTGAAGGAAAGCATAAGAAGCAGTCCGGCGGCTCCGGTCAGTACGGCCACGTAAGAATTACGTTCACCCGCGGCGACGAGGAAGGCCTCACCTTCACTCAGTCCGTTGTCGGCGGTACAGTACCGAAGGGATTCTATCCCGCTGTTGAAAAGGGTCTTCTTGAAGCAATGCAGAAGGGTGTTCTTGCAGGATATCCCGTGATCGGCCTTGCTGCTGACCTTTACGACGGTTCTTACCACGCAGTTGACTCCAACGAGATCTCCTTCAAGCTTGCTGCAAAGCTTGCTTATAAGGAAGGTCTTCCCAAGGCTAAGCCCGTTATCCTTGAGCCCATCGGAACGCTTCAGGTAGCTGTTCCCGATGCTCTCGTAGGTGACGCTATCGGTGACCTTAACAAGAGACGCGGCCGTGTTCTCGGTATGAATCCTTATGAGAAGAAGAGCGGTTATACCGTTATCGAGGCTGACGTTCCGAGAGCTGAGATGTCCGACTACACCATCGCGCTCCGCGCTATGACTCAGGGTCGCGGCAGATTCGACTTCGAGGTTGATAGATACGAAGAGGCTCCCGCAAGCGTAACTCAGAAGATCATCGCTGAGGCTAAGAACGACGAAGAATAATACATAGAAAAAAGCTCCGTGGGTATAGCGTGATGCTCTTAACGGAGAATTCACGCTAAACGATGTTTGCCCTCACGGACAAATGATGTTGCCTGCGGCAGTTATGTTCACTGCGTGAATGATGTTGTGCCTTCGGCACAGTGGGCAAACATCACATCATTGCGAGTTTGTATTTGCGTAGCAAATGGCAAGCAACATCATTATGCGGAGCATAACATCACTTTTGCGTCAGCAAAAACATCACTAACAGAAAAAAGAGAGGACATTTCGGGATTTAAGCCGATTTGTTCTCTCTTTCTGCTTGTATTAAGGGTTTGGGCTTAGCCCTTTTGCATTTGTCCAGACAAATGCGATGCTTGCACTTTTGTCAAAGTGTAAATTCTCCGCTAAGGATACCACCAAATTCCGCGGAGCTTTTTAAATTATCAATTTGAATCGCTGCTACGTTCAGACCTATTCGATTTTTCGCTTATATACAGCAGATACCCCGACGGAAAACCGTCGGGGTATCATTGTATCGCTATTTTCTGTTTATTCGGCTTTTTCTATCAATACACTGTTGCTGTCGAGTATAGCGTAGCAATCGTTAAGCGCCTTCAAAGCATCCTCAACCTTATCCATGTACTCTGACTTGTTTTCAAGGATGACACCGTCCTTGCCGTATACCTTGGAGTTGATACCTCCCTCGGAATGAACGTAGAAAATATCCTTGGTGATGAAGCTGCCTTCCTTAACGTGAGCGACCTCATATACGATACCCTCATATCCGGGATCGAGCAGGTTGTGTCCGAACATCAGGGACTTGTTGTTCTGCACGCCCAACAGACTGAGAAGTGTAGGCATAAGGTCAACGTGTGCACCGACAGTCTCAACGGTCCTTTCCGTACCTACGCCGGGGATGTGAATGATCAGCGGAACGTTGAATCTGTCGAAGATGTCATACTCGCCGCCAATCAGGTCTTCGATCTGACCCTTGTACTTTTCTTCATTCTGTGATATTGCATAGTGGTCACCGTAGATGACGAAGATGGAGTCTTCGTAAAGACCCTCTTTCTTCAGCTCATCGATGAACTCTCCGATAACGTGGTCAACGTAGGATATGGACTGGATGTACAGATTAAAGAGGTTGGGGGAGGGGTTGTCGCCGTCCACGTATCTGTCAGCGAGAGCGACTGAAAAGGGATGATGTGAGGAAAGGGTGACGGTGAACGCATAGAAGGGGCCGTCCACGTCCTTTACGTGATCCAGCACGTCTGCAAAGAGACGGCGGTCGGTATTGGCCTTGTTATCACCCGTTGCGAATACACATCCCTCGTTAGGATAGAACACCATGTCTTCAATTGAAATGAAGTCGTCAAAGCCCTGGCCGGGGTACGCCTTCTCGCGGCTCCAATAGTCTCCGCGGTTAGCGTGGAATACGAGATTTGTGTATCCCTCGTCCTTCAGAAGCCACGGCAGACCGTAAAAATCATTGTCTGTGTATTTTTCATAGGAGGCGCCGTCACCTGCGGGATACATGGAATTGTTTACTGCAAACTCAGCGTCAGCGGTGTTGCCTCCGCCTATCTGATAATAGTAGTTGTTAAAATAGAAGGAATCATTTCCGATGAGGGAATTGAGCGTGGGGGTAATCTCCTGACCGTTGTATTTTTTGCCGATCACGAAGTTCTGCAGAGCCTCCACCTGTATAACGAACACGTTTTTTCCGTTTGCAACGCCGTAGAAGGGGGAATTTTTATTGATGCCGTTTGCGTAGTCAGAGGCATTTATGTCAACGCCGCTTCCGTTTGAAAGAACGTTTCCGATATCACGGCCGTGGAAGATAAGAAGCTCGTTGGGAAGATACTGAAGCTTGAAAGAACCGAAGGCAACGTAAGAGGCAATGATAAGCACGCAAAGTATGGGAAGCGCCGCAGAAGCTGTTACGTGAAGCTTGCGGGGCGCACTTTTCGCGGGGATGTACTGCTTAATAAAGGGACGCACGGCAAGGAAGATGACCCAAAGGGGAATGTCAAGTACGGGAAGCAATTGCTTTATACCCGTCAGCTCCTTGATGGTGCCGCCTACTCCTCCCAACTGCCAAGCCATCGTGAGAAGACCCGCAGAGGGAAGCTTACCCATGTAGTTGTAGTACACAAGGTCAACGCTCATGACTACGGACAAAAGGATATACAGGCTGACTGCCGTGACGTTTGCCGCTTTGGGCGAAAAGGGAACGATCGCCGCGTATATAACAGCGATGAAGAACACGGTCGCCGCCGCGAGGGGAAACTCGAAATGCCCAACGTTTATCAGAGAATAAAAGTGCAGACATTTGATAAAGAAGAGTACAAACAGCACACCTGCGAAGATGAGCTGTTCCCATCTGGGAATACGTTTCAGAGATTTTGCTTGAACGTCCATATAAGAACCAGACCTTTCTCAGTCTCGGGATGAGACTTATATATTTATGTCAACGCCGTGAAGAAAACGGCGTATTGTTTGTGTGTATTCATTTGGCGCGTAAAGATAGCTATTTCCATGGTCAGCCTCAGGTACGGAGAAAAACGTACATTTCCCGTCAGCCGCGTCGCGGAGCGCCTCGCCCATTTTAAAAGGAACGAACCCGTCCTTCTCACCGTGAATGATGAGGCAGGGAAGTGGAGCTTTTCTTATGGCATCAACGGATGATGCTTCGCAGAAGTCAAATCCTGCGGCAAGCCTGATCATAAGGCGTGATACGGGGAACAGCGGGAATTTAGGCAGATGCATATCGCGCACCATCACCTTCTCGCATATTTCCAGGGGGGACGTGTAGCCGCAGTCGGCAATGACCGCTTTTACATTCGGGGGAAGGGGCAACTCTGCCGCCATCGTCACGGTGGCGGCACCCATGGAAAGACCGTACAGCCCGATGCTTACGTCAGGGTACATCTCCGAAAGCGTCTCTGCCCAAAGCACGGCGTCATACCGCTCCTTCACACCGAAGGTGATATGCCGTCCCTCACTGCCGCCGTGAGCGCGCTGATCGGGGACGAGAAGCATCAGTCCCATTTTCAAAAGATCACTGCCAAGGGGGCCGAAATCGTGGGTAGGCTCCGAGCGGTATCCGTGAAACATGATGAGGGCGCCTTTAACGTCACCCTCGGGGAGGATGAGCCTTGCGGAAAGCTTTAGTCCGTCGCGGGAGGCGATACTCAGCCGTCTGCCGCTTTTGCCAAGCTTGCGGAAAACGTCCCTTTTTTCCATGTACGCGGGAGGACATTTTTCATAGGAGCGACGGAATCTGTAGAACAGCTCGTCGTCCTCCCATACGGTGGAGACGGGAGTCAGTCTGACCGTTGCAAAACGGTACATGTAATATGCGGCAAATGCCAAAATTAAAAGCAGAAGTGCCGCGGCAATGATGGTCACAGTTAAAAATACAGTCATTTTACGTAAATCTTATCTGCCTAAAAGCTTCATAAGTCCGTCTTCGTCGATGACGGCGACGCCAAGGGCTTCAGCCTTGGTAAGCTTACTGCCCGCCGCTTCGCCCGCTACAACGTAGGAGGTCTTTTTTGAAACGGAGCCGGTCACCTTTCCGCCCGCCGCCCTGATGAGAGCGGATGCCTCGTCGCGGGTCATGGTGGGAAGGGTTCCCGTAAGCACGAAGGTGAGACCTTCAAGGTCAGCACTGACCTCAGAGGCAGAAGTCGTGCCGGCAGGTGTATCAAGCGTTACACCATATTCGCCCAGCCGTTCGATCATTCGGACGGTCTCGGGAAGGGCAAAGAAGTTTTCAACAGCGGCGGCTGTTACCTCACCGATGTCGTGTATCTCGGCGATCGCATCCGCTGATGCCGAAAGCAGAGGAGTGATACCGCCGAAGTGACCGACGATAGCCTCGCTTGCCGCCTCGCCCGTGTGGCGGATGCCAAAGGCGTGAAGCAGTCTTGCGGGGGGATTCTTCTTTGAGAGTTCAATGGCGGCGATAAGATTTTCCGCCGATTTCTTACCCATACGGGGAAGAGTGCTGACGTCTTCTGCGCGAAGTGCGTATATGTCGGCAACGTCTTTGATAAGACCGCCCTCAAGCAGAAGCTTTACGACGGAGGGCCCCATGCCGTCGATGTTCATAGCACCGCGGGAGGCGAAGTGGACGATGCGTCTTTCCCTCTGTGCGGGACAGGTGGGATTTATACATCTAACGGCTCCGCCTACTTCGGCATTTGCAGAAATACCGTCGGCATCCATGTCGTCAGCGTCGTCAAAGACCAGCTTCTCTCCGCATGAGGGACAGCTTTCGGGGAAGTTGAATATGATCTCGCTTCCGTCTCTCTTTTCGGGGACGGATGCTGTGATCTCGGGAATGATGTCACCCGCCTTGCGGATGATGACCGTGTCACCTATACGGATGTCACGCTCTCTTATGATGTCAATGTTGTGAAGTGTAGCTCTTGAAACGGTAGTACCTGCAAGGCGCACCGGCTCAAGATTAGCCGCAGGAGTTAAAACTCCCGTTCTTCCCACCTGAAGGTCGATGGATATAAGCTTCGTCATCTTTTCCTCGGGAGGGAATTTATAAGCAACTGCCCATTTGGGTGTGCTCGTACCCTCGCCGAGAGACTCTCTCATGGCAAGGACGTTAACTTTGATCACTGCGCCGTCTATGTCATAGGGGAGATCCTCGCGGGTGTTGCCTATCTCCTCTACAGCGGCAACTGCCGCGTCCTCGTCGGCGGGGATGCATTTTACGGGGATGGTGGTAAAGCCGAGCTTCTTCATCTGCTCTACTGTCTCGGAGTGGGTGGTGGGAGCCTTGCCGCTTTCGAAAAGCTCACCCGTCTGGTAGTTGAAAACGAAAATGGAAAGGCCTCTGCCTGCGGTCTCAGCCGCGTTCAGACGTCTGAGTGATCCTGCCGCCGCGTTACGGGGATTTGCCCACAGCTTTTCGCCTGCAGCCTCCTTTTCGGCGTTCAGACGGTGAAAGCTTTCGCGGGGCATATAGACCTCGCCTCTTACGGTCAAGCTCACGTTTTCCGTAAGCGTTTTCGGAACGTCGCCGATGGTGCGCACGTTTTCCGTCACGTTTTCGCCTACTACGCCGTCTCCGCGAGTGGCGCCGAGGATCAGACGTCCGCTCTCGTAGGTGAGTGAAACGGAAAGACCGTCGATCTTCGGCTCCACGGAATATACCACGTCACCCTCGGCATATCCGTCAGCCACAAGGCTGTCACGGGTGCGTCGGATGAACTCCTTAAGCTCTGTATGGTCGAAAACGTCGGTAAGACTACCCATCTTGACGGGGTGTGTCACCTTAGAGAATTTTTCGCTTGCCGCACCGCCTACCTTGTGGGTGGGGGATGTGGGAATGTCCACCTGGGGATACGCCGCCTCAAGAAGCTTTAATTCCTCGAAGAGCATATCGTACTCGTAGTCGGATATCTCGGGAGAGTCCTCGTTATAATATTTTTCGGAGTGGTAACGGAGCGTTTTCCGAAGCTCCTCCGCCCTTGCGGCGGGGTCAACCCACGCATTGTTTATCTTTTCCATCGGTGTGTCCTTCGGTTTTCTAAAATCCCCAGCTCGGGGTGTATTCGGCATTTGCCGATGAGGTGTCCTGGCCGAACCCGTCAAAGCCAAGCTCCAGCGCCGTGTCGCGAACGCTGTTATATTCAAAGGTGGTCACGCGCCGTCTCATCTTCTTGTCAAGCAGCGGGTCGTTACATCCCGTGAAGAAGTCGGGGGTGTACTGACTCATGAGAGACAGCAGTACGTGATGCTGTAAGCCCTCCTCCGCCATTGCGCGAAGGAGATTGCAGGAATCCGCACGCTGTCCGGGCAGGATGAGGTGGCGGACTATAACGCCCCGTCTGAGCGTTCCGTCCTCGCCGTAAACGGGAGTGGGGCAAAGACGCACCATCTCACGGAGCGCTGACATGGCGGTGGTGAAATAGTCCTCTGCACGGGACAGCTCCCGTGACAGATCGGGTGAAAAATATTTCATATCGGTGAGAAACACGTCCACCGTGCCGCGGAGCTTTGCGATAGTCCGGACTTTTTCGTATCCGCCTGTGTTCCACACGACAGGCAAGGTAAGCCCGCGGTTCCGTGCATCGGCTACAGCAAACATGATATCATCGGTGTACTGAGTGGGAGAAACTAAGTTTATATTGTGCGCACCTGCGTTTTGCAGATGAAGAAATACGTCAGCAAGCTCGACTGCGGTAAACTCACGCTGTCCCGCAAAGGTGCCGCCCGTGCCGCGGCTGATCTCGCCGTTCTGGCAAAAGACGCATTTCAAGGGACAGCCGCAGAAGAACACGGCTCCGCTACCCAGCCTTCCGCTGATGCATGGCTCCTCCCAACGGTGGAGCATCACACGGGAGACCAGTATCTTTTCCCCGACGCCGCAGAAGCCGCATTTTACGGATCGGTCAACACCGCAGTTTCGGGGGCATAAGGTACAGTTCATCTTATCTGTGGTTAAGCATATCGTTCTTCAGATTCCAAAGCTCCTCGGAAAGGTCCACGTAGTACGTGTGAGGATTCTCGAAACGGAGCACCTCGTCCCACATGGTGGCGATCTCGCGCTTGCAATGCTCTCTCACCTCAGCAAGGTCGGGGAAGTTGTAAACCAGCTTACCCTTTTCGAAGATCGGCACGCTCATCTCGCGAACGGTGTAGTTTTCGAGAGTCTTTCTCTTCCACGTGTGCTCAGGATCGAAGATCTCCATGGGACCGTCCTGGTCAACTACCTCGTGACTGAGGGTGAGAAGGTCTGCGATAGCCTTCTTTGTCTCGTTGGAGTAGAAGCGGTACAGTTTCTTAAAGCCGGGGTTGGTGATCTTTTCGATGTTTTCGCTGATCTTGATCTTGGGCGTGATGTTACCGTCGCTGCCCTCGGTGGCAACAAGCTTGTAAACGCCGCCGAATACGGGCGCGCTCTTTGCGGTGATAAGTCGCTCGCCGATACCGAAGGCATCTACCTGAGCGCCCTGAGAGATAAGGTCGCGGATGATATATTCGTCAAGAGAGTTTGATACGGTGATGGTGCAGTCGGTAAGTCCCGCCTCGTCAAGGATGCGGCGAGCCTTACAGCTTATATAGGTGATGTCACCGGAGTCGATGCGGATAGCGCACTTTTTCTTACCCTGAGGCCACAGTACGTTCTTTACAGCCTTGATGGCGTTGGGGATACCTGAGCCGAAAACGCTGTAGGTGTCAACGAGAAGTGTGGGATTGTCGGGGTAAAGACGGCAGTAGGTCTCAAATGCCTCGTACTCGCTGTCGAACATCTGCACCCAGGAGTGAGCCATGGTTCCGCCTGCGGGAACGCCGAAGAGCTTTTCGGAAAGGGCACAAGCCGTACCGTTACAGCCGCCTATGTAAGCCGCTCTCGCACCGTATACAGCCGCGTGCTCACCGTGAGCACGGCGTGAACCGAACTCGGAGATGGGTCTGCCCTTGGCACTTCTCACCATTCTTGCCGCTTTGGTGGCAATGAGGGACTGATGGTTGATGGAAAGAAGCACGTAGGTCTCGATAAGCTGAGCCTCGATTACGGGCGCGCGTACCGTCAGAATGGGCTCGTGGGGGAACACTACAGTTCCCTCGGGAACGCCCCAGACGTCTCCCGTGAAGCGGAAATCCTTCAGATATGCAAGAAACGCCTCGTCGAAGATGTTCTTGCTTCTGAGGAATTCGATGTCATCGTCATTGAATCTGAGATCCATAATGTACTCCGCGATCTGCTCAAGACCTGCGGCGATGGCGTATCCGCCTCCGTCCGGAACTCTTCTGTAGAACACGTCGAAATAGGCGATCTTATCCTTAACGTCGGAGTGGAAGTATCCGCGGCTCATTGTAAGCTCGTAAAAATCACATAGCAGGGCGAGATTGTAAGCATCTTTTTTCATGATAGTAATCCTTTCAAGTCTTGTTTAAACTTTCTTATTCAAACTGATTGATGGTAACTGTGTATCTTGAGTTCCACGCTTCTTCGATAAGAGCCTCGCGGTCAAGCTTTTGTTCCTCAGCCACGATCTTCTCGATCTCGGGGCGTGTCTTGGGATGACGGGGAGTGAATACGGTACAGCAGTCCTCGTAGGGGAGGATCGATGTTTCAAATGTGCCGATTGCACGGGAGATCTTGACGATCTCGTCCTTGTCAAGTCCGATGCACGGACGGAAGACGGGAACGCTTGCCTCAGCCTCCGTTGCGCAAAGCGCCTGAAGAGTCTGGGAGGCAACCTGACCGAGACTTTCACCCGTAACGATAACGGGGCAGAAGTTTGCCTCAGCGCACATTGATGCGAGACGCATCATGAAGCGGCGGAGGATAAGTGTAAAATAATCCTCCATGCAGTTGTCGCGTATCTCCTCCTGTATCTTGGTGAGTGAGATCACGTGAACGCGCATCTTGCCTGCGTATTCGGTAAGCTCGCGGGCAAGGGTAAGCACCTTTTCGCGAGCAGCCTCGCTTGTATACGGAAAGCTTTCAAAGTGCAGACAGTCGATTATCATTCCGCGCTTCATCATCATGTAGCCCGCAACGGGGGAATCGATACCGCCCGACAGAAGGAGCAGTCCGCGTCCGGCACTACCGAGGGGAATTCCTCCGGCACCGCTTTCCTGACCTGCGTGGATGTAAGCCGCCTTGTCGCGCACCTCGATGCGTACGGTCACCTGCGGATTCTTCAGATCTACCTTTAAGTCGGGTCTGACTTCAAGGAGCGCGCCGCCGACTTCAGCCGCGATCTCGGGGGATGAAAGAGGAAAGCGCTTGTCGCTTCGTCTTGCCTCGCCCTTGAAGGTGGCACCGTAGGGAAGCTTGTCCGCAAGATACTCTGCGGCGGTCTTCTTGATCTCATCCATATCCTTTTCGCAAACAGCCGCTCTGCAAATACCCGCAAAGCCGAATACGTGGCGTATCTGCTCGTACATATCGCCGATAGCGTCCTCTGCGTCCTCGTCAAGAGGCTCAACGTAAACGGTGCTCTGCATATATCTTACGGAATAGTTGCCGATAGCCTTTGCTCTGCGCTTTACTTCGCGCAGGAGCATAGATTCAAAGGTGGACTTGTTAGCCCCCTTAAGTATTATTTCTCCATACTTACAAAGTATGACTTCTTTCATATCACGTTTGTCCTTTCGGAAAATTTGTATAGTTCTGCACAATACAATTATACATTGTATATTATACCACATAAAGCGAAAAAAGTGAATAGTATTGAACTTTTTTGTTGTTACTTGCGAAATAATCTTGAATTTTTATATAAAAATACAAAAAAATGATGACAAATACACACAAATGTGATATAATCGACTTAACATTTCAGCCGCGCAGGTACGGGATTGCATATATCTGCAATGTTATGCCGCGGCAAGGATAAAGAAAGGAAAAAACAATGAAAACACGCAGAATAGTGTCAGCACTGCTGATACTGGCAATGCTTACGTCCATCCTCGTGACAGGCGTTACCGTAAATGCAGCAGAGGATCTGCCTTTCACAGACGTGCCCGATACGTGGTACACCGAAGCCGTCGCTACCGTTTACAGCGAAGGCATTATGAAAGGAAAGACAGACACGACCTTTGACCCCACAGCAAAGATCACCCGTGCGGAGGTCGTAACAGCCTTCGCAAGAGTTGCTTGTACCAATATCGACAAGTACGGTGAGGACTTACCCTTTACCGATACTCTCGCCGGACAGTGGTACTCCGAGTCCGTAGGCTGGGCGGCTGAAAACGGAATCGTAGCGGGACGCGGCGACGGAAGATTTTCTCCCGCCGACAACATCACAAGAGCGGAGCTGGCGAGCATCCTCACCAAGTTCATCGCTTACATGGGTGTCGAGCTTCCCGACAACTCAAAGATCGACAGCTTTACAGACGCAGGCTCCTTCGACGAGTGGATGAAGGCTCCCATCGAGGCAGTCCGCAAGAACGGTCTCATGCAGGGCTCAGACGGCAAGTTCAATCCCCGCGGCAACGCAACGAGAGCGGAGATCGCCACGGTTATCATGAACCTTCTCCCGAGCGTGGGCAGAGTTGCAGTAGTTGAGGACGGTAAGTCCGATTACGTGATCGTAATAGATGAAGAAAACGCAGGAGCTGCCACTGCGGCTGAAAGACTTCAGTATCAGATCAAGTACACCACCGGTGCCGTGCTCGACATCGTAGACAAGAGCTACAACGAGAGCGCGAAGGAGATCGTTATCGGCGACGCGAGAGCAAACTCCGTTGACAAAGCGGGTCTCACCGGCGACGGATATGAGGTAGCTGTAAAGGACGGCAAGGTATTCGTAAATGCCCAGGATGCAGACGGACTTTACCGCGGTGCGGTACGCTTTGCTAAGGCGGCGGTAAGCGGCGACGACGCAAGATTTACCGTAAAGACAGCTGAGCGAGAAGTTTTCACATATCCTGTTGAAAACTTGACCGTAAACGGAAACGATATTTCAAAGTACGAGATCCTTTACCCCGCAGGCGCATCAGAAAAGACCATGATCGGTGCAGGTGATCTTGCAGAGTACATCGAAAAGGCGTGCGGCGTGAAGCTTACAGCTAAGGCGGGTACGAGCGGAGACTATGCCATTATCGTTGAAGAAAAGACAGTAAAGGCTGACGGCGCGGCAGACGACCTGGACAGCTTCAAGGTAAAGAGTGAGGGTAACAGTATCCGTCTCACAGGCTCTGCGGCGCGCGGCGCGATGTACGCATGCTACGATCTTCTCGAAAAGATCGGCTGCCGCTTCCTTACACCCGACGACGAGTATATAATCGAGGCTGAGTCCGTTGATCTTACAGGATTTGACTACGTGGAAGCATCTCCCTTCTATAACAGAATAATCTACGCTGACACGTATCTATCTTCCGTTGATATGCAGAACAAGGGAAGACACATTAACGGTCTTGAGTACACAGGTGGTAACTGCCACACATTTGACGGACTTGACGGCGACGCAAGCAATCAGTTCGAAAATCAGCCCTGTCTCTCAAGCGAAGAGGTATATCAGACAATGCTTGGGAACGTGCGCGCGCTTCTCGCCGCAAATCCCGATGCAAAGCTGATATCCGTATCACAGAACGACAACATAAATTACTGCGAATGTGACAAGTGCATGGCAGACTATGCCAAGTACACCAAGAAGGCCGATGATCCTATTCAGGGCGGTACCGCAGGTCAGCTTATCGCGTTCGTAAACAGACTTATCTCCGACATTGAGGATGACTATCCGAACGTACTCGTTCACACCTTCGCGTACACCTATACTCAGCACGCTCCCAAGGGAATCGTGCCCGACGAAAAGGTGGTTATCCAGCTCTGCTCCATCGATTGCTGCTTCGCACATCCGCTTGCAGGTGCCGAAGCCGTTTGCGCGGCAAGCAACGCGCCCTTTTCACAGGATATCAAGGAATGGTCTGAACTGGCGACAACGCTGTTTATCTGGGACTACAACAACAACTTCTCACACCGCGGCACACCGTTCCCCGACCTTCCTACGATATTCTTGCAGGTAACATGAAACTCTTTGCGGACAGCAACGTAAGGGGGCTGTTCCTCCAGGGTAATGCAGGTATGGGTAACAATGGTGAGTTCGACCGTGTAAGAGGGTATCTTGAGGCAAAGCTTGCGTGGGACCCCTACATGAGTGAGGAGGAGTACTACACTCATATGAAGGAGTTCATGGAAGGCTTCTACGGCGACGGCTGGGAGAACGTTTACAAGGCTCTCATGCTTCTCCATACGGAATTCGAAGGTCAGCATATCGGAGTATTCGACAACCCCAAGGAAAGATGGATGTCTACCGCGCTCAGCGGATGCATCGATCAGATCCAGGCTTATATGGATACGGCAAAGCTTGCAAGCGAAAGCAAGGCGCAGTTCGAGGCTGTTGACTGCTCACAGATCCAGTTTGATTATATCTATCTTGATATTCACTTCAACAAGTGGTACAAGAGCACCGATCCCGCACTCAAGCAGAAGTCATACGACTATAGCCTTGCTCTCCAGAACAAGTTCCAGAAGTATGACGTCAATATTAGTGACGCATATCCGCCTCCGGAGCTGTACGATTTCTCAGCACCTCCCACAAGCTGGAAGGAGCTTATGGACGTACAGATGTTCGGTGAATAATAAGTAATAAAACAGCTGTATCGGTTTTACGATACAGCTGTTTTGGTGTTGGTAATGATATTGGTTGTCCGTAAATATATGCCGAAACCTCAACGAAAAGGTACGAAGAATGAATCGCCCCTACATGATGGGTGTCAACCTACGTCCCGCCCCAACCTAAACAACAAACGGAGGCATTTGTCAAAAGTGCCTCCGTTTGTTATATTAAATTATTTTTACACAAAAAGTACGTTTACTTCGCCGAAGGAGCAGTTTCCCGTGATATTCAGCACGGGACCGTTTTCCACAACGTTCACGGGACAGTTTGCCGCACCGAATGATGGCTTCACGTTGAACTTGACTGTCCAATGGGAGGGCACGTATATGTTTGTCTCGCCAAATCCGTTATGTACGCTAAGCGTAGCACCGCCCTCGTACAGCTCAACGTTCTGGAAACGTACGTGATACTCACCAAAGCTGTTCTTTACAGAGATGCCCTCAAAATCGGCGCAGTCGATGTATTTTACGCCCTCGCCGAAGGAGTTTTTGTCTCCCGTACTGTGAGAGATGTTTATATGCTTCGAAAATTTGAAGTTCTTCCCGCCGAATATCAGGTGACAACCGATGGTGAGGAAAAGGGCGACGAGCAGAAGAAGCCAGTTTGAGATAAGGTTTCCGCTTTTACCCACAAAAGGGGCTATCTCTCCTTCAAGTATCATAAACGCGAAGGCGAGAGGGAAGAAAAACTGAGTAAAGCGGAGCTTTATAAGGGAATACACCGCCCAGAATACGAACAGTCCTGCGAATATAAGCTTAACGATCGGAATATCGGGAATGACGTTCAGTGCGTCAAGTACGATGAGGACGGCAGAAAGGATGAATACAAGCCCCCACAGGATCTTTCGTCCTCCGTCTACGGAGTATGTTGCTTTTATTTTCATAATTAACCTCCTTGCCTTACGGCATTATATGTAGTTTAATTGGAATTAACACGCTCAAGCTTTTCGCGGAGAGTTTTGTAGTATAAGCGTGAGGCGTATACCTTTTTGGGAGTGCCTCTGAGAAAGACCTCGCTGGCGCCCAGCGGATTTTTTCGTATCGCCTCGACCTTTGATACGTTCACGATACAGGATTTTGAGATACGGAGGAAATTAGAGGGAAGTGTCTCCTCGAGCCCGAAAAGCCGCTCCTCACAGGTGAATATTCTGTCGGCGGTGTGAGCTTTTACGATTCCGTCCTCGGTCTCAAAGTAGAGAATATCGGACTTGGGTATGTAATACTCGGTGTCGCGGATGGTGAGCCTCATGGCAGACGATCCTTTAAGAATATTCGACACTGCGGCTTCGATCTGTGCGACGGTTTCGTTCCGTTCTTTGGCATGGATGACGATACGTTCATCAGCACCCGGGGAGATTATGACCTCAAGCTTCATTCTCACCGCCTCCTTTCCTCGCTATCGTGCTTTTATTATAGCATCTTTACCGTCATGTGTAAATCCTTTTTCGGTAAGAGGTGAAAAACGAGAGGTAAGAGGTAGGGAAATTGAATACGGGCGGTTCCCTGCGAACGTTCGCCCCGCACCGTCCTTACGGCTACCGCAGATGTAATATTAACGTTGTAGGGGATGGATACAGCATTTCGCGAAACGAAATGCGACCTCCCGAAAACAATCGCCTCGCACTATCCCCGTGGATACCGCCGATGCAATATAACCGATGTAGGGCAGGGGCTTGCTCCTGCCGCAAGCAAGCGTTTTGTACATTCTCCACGGCTACCGCGTTTCTGCAAACACACCTCTCTACCCTTCGTCTACTATTCCGCTTTTTCGCGAAAAAGACGGAACCAAAAAATGCCTCCACTGTATTCCGCTACGCGGAAACAGGCGAGTGCTTACGCACTCCATCGGGGCGTTCCCCCTACTTCCGCTGT
>JAFSGU010000028.1 GCA_017440665.1 Clostridia bacterium | reverse complement strand
TCAAAGGTCCATGCCCAGCCGTCTGCCTCGGTCACTACCTTGCTGTCGATCTTCTCGCCGTTTGCAAGGAGGTTGATTGTAATGGACTCGGGACGCATACCGTCTGCGTTGTCATCGTCCACCCAAGTCTTAGTGCCGGATACGGTAGTCTTCTCGGGTACGTATGTATTGGTTACGTTGAGGCCGTCAACTGCTGCTTCGTAGCCTTCTACAGCGTCCTCGGTGACGGTGTACTCGATCTTAGAGCTTCCTTTGTATTCACGCAAACCTTCGAAAGTCCATGCCCAGCCGTCCGCTTCGGTTACTACCTTACTGTCGATCTTCTCGCCGTCTGCAAGGAGGTTGATCGTAATGGACTCGGGACGGATTCCGTCGCGGTCATCTTCGTCATTCCACGTCTTCACACCGGATACGGTGATCGGAAGAACCTCATACTTAACCTTAGGCTTTTCAAACTCCTCCGGAGGACCGTCCTTTCCATCGCTGTCCTTGGGATAAAGAATTGCGGAAATATTTGTATCAACATTCTCATGGATACCCGGAACAGTACTTCTCTCAACGAGATCGAGCGTATAAGTTAATGATACCGGTGCAAATCTGGAAACATTTTCACCAAAGGTCCATACGAATCTTTCGGTCGTAGTACCGTTACCCTTGAAATAATCGAGAGCAAAGGTAGCTTCTGTTGCGCCGGGCGCTGTGAATTCATAGGAGCTTGTTGCGCCGTTCTTCGCTTCTTCAAGTTTTTCGGTACTGTAAATGATCTCTCCAACCTTGAGAACGAGCTTCTCAGCCTGCTCAATGAAATCAAAATTGTAGCCTTCTATCTCATCTGCGCTGAAGCCGATATAATCTTCGATCACAGAGCCCTTGGACACGGAGTAAAGAATATCATACTTAATATCATCAAAGCTCATAGATTTTGAATCTGCGAGCATGCTCATCAGGCAGTAACCGATATCGGAAGAGCTGGTGCCGGAGTAATATGCATTGCAGTTGTATCCTGCATCCTGAAGTGCTTTATAGGATTCCCACGTATCATAGATCGCGCGGTCCATATTCAACGCGTGTGAGGCACTTTCTCCGATAACAACAGCTGAAGCAACCGCTTTTTCGCTCTGATAATCGGGCTTGAGTGATTCGTCCTTGCTGTTGTAGTTTGTAATGTCAAACACGTAACGGTCACCGTCAGCCTCGACCCATGCTTTTATCTGCTCCCAATATTCATTCCATGAAGCAAACTCCTTGGGGATACTGTAACCGGAAGATTTGCGGCCTTCAAGCCAAGTAGTCGTTCCTGCTCCGTACAGAGTAGAGGTAGCAGCGTCATTGCTTTTAAGAAGGATAGTATGAGGAGCTCCGTTTACGTCAAACGCCCAGTTTTTACCGTCACCGATTAGAATAACGTGCTTACGGGAGGCATCAACGTCAGTGTCTGCATCAAGCATCTGTTTTGCAAGAACAAGGCCCGCATCGGCATTTGTTCCGCCTGAATACGAAGGAAGGCTGTCAAGCAGCGTCTGATAGTTCTCCTCAGTCAGTGCTGTGAGAGGAAGTGCGATGTGACCGTCGTAGTTGAAGATCACAACTCCAACCTTGACTAATGCGCCTGATCTCTTTTGCACCTCAACGAGCTGCTCAAAAAATCCGTTTGCAAAATCGGATGACAGCTTATCAGAGGAAGACTTGTCAATTACAAATACAACGTCTGTGGAAAGTGTCTCTACCTTACCGGGGACAGACAGAGTAACGTCAGTGTATCTGTTGTCATACAAGTCAGTCGCAGTCTTGGATTTGTCATGCTCCGCCGGGCCTTCATAACTGTTGCTGTTACCATCTGCCGCAAAAGTCAAATGGGTCGAGCTGAACACCATTATTGCCACGAGGAAGATCGCAAAAAATCTTTTGAAGAAGTTGTTTGTTTTCATTTTCTTCACCTCACTAAATAAATTTAAATATGTTTAACAATGTTTTTCGTTTTCACTCGGGAGCGACTTTTCTTCGCCTTTCCCGCTTTTGTGACTTAATTTTATCATATATCGGTCACATATCCGGTCACATTTAAATTTATTTTAATATTTTTCCGGTTTTCGTAACTTTTATTGCAAATAAATTACAGCCGGTGCCCCATTTTCTCAGGTGACACCGGCCGTCGCTATTTAATTATTCGTTTCGGTTTATCTCTCTGCAGAAGCACGTCTCATCTTAGCGGTTGCGATGATGAAGAGCGTACCTGTTACCACAGCTGCTGCAAGCCATACGATAAGTGAGCTTGCGTCTCCTGTCTGAGGTGCGGTGAACTCGGGAGCGAGGGGGATCTCCTCTTCCTCGATCTCTACGAGCTCTTCCTTCTCGGGAGCCTCGGGCTTTACTTCGGGCTTTTTCTCGGGCTCTTTGTCTGCAGGAGCGAGAGGAACCTGAGGATCGTCGATCTCTTCGTCTTCCTTCTTATCATCGGGGATGATCTCTTCCTCTACCTCGTGGGTGTTGGTTACGTTGTAGCCGTCAACTACTGTTTCGTATCCTTCTACAGCATCCTCGGTGACGGTGTACTCGATCTCTTCGCCGTTTTCATACTTGTAGAGATTCTCAAAGGTCCATGCCCAGCCGTCTGCCTCGGTTACTACCTTGCTGTCGATCTTCTCGCCGTTTGCAAGGAGGCCTATTGTGATAGACTCGGGACGGATTCCGTCTGCGTTGTCCTCGTCCACCCAAGTCTTCGTGCCGGATACGGTAGTCTTCTCGGGTACGTATGTGTTGGTTACGTTGTAGCCGTCTACTGCTGTTTCGTAGCCGTCTACCGCTACCTCTTCGATACTGTATACGATCTCTTCGCCGTTTTCGTACTTGTAGAGGTTTTCAAAGGTCCATGCCCAGCCGTCTGCCTCGGTCACTACCTTGCTGTCGATAACTTTGCCGTTTGCAAGGAGGTTGATGGTGATGGACTCGGGACGGATACCGTCGCGGTCATCTTCGTCATTCCACGTCTTCACACCGGACACAGTGGGAGCATAAATAGCCTTGTTTACAACAGAGAGAGTCTGGCTGACCTGAGCGTATTCGATCTCCACATCCTTCTTCTCATCGACATTGAATGTAAAGCTGATAGTTTTGGTAACGTCTGCAACGCGAGTACCCTCTGCTACACCAACGAGAGTCTGAACGTTCTCGATACCGTTCTGTGCGATGTAGAGGTATACGCCGTTTTCAAGAGTCTGAACGCCTTCGATTCTAAGATCGAATTTTGTTTCGGTATTTTCGCTGAGTTCAAGTCCTTCGATCACGTAACGTCCGTCTCTTACTGCGATATCGTCGTAAACGCGTCCGTCCGTATTTGTTCCGGCAATTCTCTTAACGATCTCCTTCGTCTCGCCTTTAGCGTCAACGTAAGAGAGGTGGATGAGAAGGTCGTCTGCCGCACCGGGTGCAAATTCAAGATCAAAGCTGAGGTCTGCGAGATATACGTCATTACCTGCATCCTTAACCTTGTTGCCGATCTCAAGCTTCATGTTTTCAACGAATTTATGCTCGTTGATGATAGTGGTAGAAGTCTTTTCCTCATCAAGGTTAATAAGCCAATTGTGAAGAACAGTCATTCTCGCCATGCCTGCCTTGTCATCGGTCGTTGTATGGACTTTGTGACCGCGGGCACTGTCTCCGTAGGTAATGTTACCTACGATATAGCCGTCTCTGCCGTCCTGTACTGCCAGAGTTCCGTTTGAATATGCCCAGATTGCCGTCTGAGTCATATCAAGTGCTTCAGCCTCGGTAAGTCCGTTAAGAATTTCCTCAGTGATCGTTACAGTTTCCGTAACGTTTACGTTATTTACGTTTTTGTAGGTGATCTCTACGGTGTTGCCTATCTCGCCTGCCTTAAATGCTGCAACAAGCTTTTCCTTAAGTGCTGCAAGGCTTCCCGTACCGGATGCCGTTCCCCAGTATCCGTTTAATACGATATTACGAATGTGGTTTTCTGCGTCCTCGGATGCAAAGTAGTCAACATCCTCAAGATTGTTTATGGAGTACCATGAGTTGTCGGGCACATCCTTGCCAAGGTCACAGCAATATACGTACGCCGTATTTCCTGCCGCATCCTTAAGGAACGCCTGAGCAGCTGTCGTTCCGGTCTTCTGATCGAAAGGTGCGTAAATATCGAGTGTGGGCTCACCGTTTACAGTAAGGATCTCGTTCGCTTTATTTGTGAGCTTGCGGAGCTCCTTGATAACACACTCGCCGTTTTCGTCCTTTTCATATATAACGTAGATACGGCTTATATACTGATTGCTCTGCTGGCCCGCTCCGCCCTTCTGGTAAGGATAACCTGCGGGTGCCTCACCGGTTACGGTTACCGTAGAGGGATCTTTCCAGTACTGCATATCAAGCTCTGTGCCTGCCGCTGTATTCTTTTCGGGCATGAGAGACGTCATTGTTCCGTGAGTGGAATTTTCCTTCACCTCAACATCGCTTGCGCTGCCGACAGCTTCGCGGTAGAAAGTCTCATTTTCAACCGTAACGCATACCTCGTCAGAGCTTTCTTCACCGGGAATAAGGTTCAATACGAGCTTGGGAAGTTCTTCTCCCGCCTCAACGTCTTCAGTAACGGTCTCCGTTTTTGTTACGGTACTGCCTACAGTTACTTCGGCATCACCCTCTGTAAGAAGATCGACAATACCGTCTTCCTTTACGTTAAAGCGGATGGGGTTTTCAAGCTTATGGAATCCTTCGGGGGCCTTAGTCTCTACGAGCTCGTAAGTACCGGGCTGCATATTACCGATATGCAGTGCGCCGCTTTCGCCGATCACAACGGATTCAACGAAAATCTTCTCGCCGTCGATCTCTTTATAAAGATCGAACTCCGCTCCCGCGAGAGCCTGCTTGTTTTCATCAACCTTGTGCAAGGTTACAGCACCCGTTACGGAGCTTACAACAAGCTTTACCTCGTCTTCTGCACGAACTGCAGTCTCACCGCTTGCAACACCGATAAGGTTCTGAGAAACCTCTCTGCTTGTTGCAATTCCGTCACCGTCTATGTCCTGAGGCTCGGGAACATAGAAGTATACGCTCTTGGAAAGATACTGAGTGCCGGAAACTACCGCATTGATGCTGTCGCCTGCCTTGGCGTTAACGTTTATTTCATATTCGGTGTTGCTGGAAATAATGTCCTTGCTGTCGGCAAGCTGTCCGTCTACGTATACGTCAAGCTTGAGCTTATCATTGTCACTGCTGCCGCTGTTATTCAGCTCGACCTTAAGGAACACGGAATAAAGGTCATCACTCTCTACCGAAGGGATCGCTCCTGTAATATCAAGCTTTGTGATTACGATCTGTTCTCTGGTCGCCTCAACGCCTTCCATTGCGAGATAGAAATCTATGAGAGCATTGATACGGTCGCCGGTACCGTTGGGGTTGCTGTAGTACTTTCTTGAAACTGTACTGTCGGTGAAATTAGCGATCTCATTTGCAAATTCGTGCATGTATCCGCCCCATGTAAGCTTGTGAGCGGTCGTTGCAGTCTTGTTGTAGCGATAAGAATCACCGGCATCTTTGTTAGCAATACTCCAGACGGCCGCCTGGGTAGCTGTGATAAGCTCGGAACGATCAAGCTCGTCAGCCTGTGCAAAGCCTGCTGCCTTAAGCGCTGCCTTTGCTTCATCAACAGAAACATAGGGATAAGCGTTGGTAACGATAGCACGAAGCTTCTTTGCCTGTTCATTTGTAACGTACTCGCTGTCCTCAAGGTTTACGCGCTTATAGTAAATTGCGTTGTCAGTACCTGTAATAGAATCACAGCAGTACATAACATCATAGTTGCTTGTGCCGCAGTTATAAATATCATCGGGAGTCCATACACCATCCTCAAGCTTGGTTGAATCAACTATGGGGAAGATGTGAATTGCTCCACCACCGGTTACCTCTTTCTTAACGGTGTGGTTACTGGTCTCGTAGTACCAGCGATTGTTGTCGGGATCCTGCGCGATAGCGTACACGTAGGGCTCCTTGCCGGGCTCAATATTAAGCGTCATACCGTCACCGAGCCATCCGTTTTCAGCATCGGCTTCACTCGCCTGAGCAAATACCGTCATGCAGCTGACTGTCATCATAACTGCAAGCACCATAGATAAGATCTTTCTTATTGTACGTTTCATTTTATATCTCCTTTCGGGCCGTTCGCGGCTTCCGCCCGACCCCTTTGAATTGGATGTTATTTGGTTTTTTCCTTTATTGTGACTTTATTTTAACATCCCTCGGTCACATTAGCGGTCACATTTTAATATTTTTTATAAAAAATCAAATATTTTTTGTAATTTTTTCAAAAAACAAGACGTGCTTTTTTAGCACGTCTTATCATTTTATTATAGCTTATCTACCGCCATAGGTCATCTTCCGAGGAATGCTCTCTTCTTTCTCATAACAGCGATGAGTACAACGCCTGCCGCAGCAGCCGCGATCAGAGCAATAACGGAGCCGTCTCCTGTCTGAGGAGCGTTTTCGCCATTACTCGGCGCGAGGGGGATCTCAGGGTCCTCGATCTCAACGAGGTCTTCGTGGCTGTCATCCTTGTCTGCGGGAACGAGCGGGATCGGATCATCCTCGATCACTTCTTCCGGAATATGTGTGTTTGTCACGTTGTATCCGTCGATCTCGCTATCATATCCATCAACAGCGTCCTCTGTGACGGTGTATTCGATCACTTCGCCGTTCTCGTACTTGTAGAGGTCTTCAAAGGTCCATGCCCAGCCGTCCTTTTCGGTTACGGTCTTGCTGTCGATCTTCTCACCGTTTGCAAGGAGGCTTATTGTGATGGACTCGGGACGGATACCGTCTGCGTTGTCCTCGTCGACCCATGTCTTTGTGCCGGATACTTCAACTGTTTCGGGAACATAGGTATTAGTAATATTGAAGCCTGTTACAGCGTCGCCGGTAACGGTCGCTGTGTAAGGAGCCGCGTCAAGCTCTGTTACCGTGTACTCGATCTTCTTACCTGCGCGATTTACGGGGAGCTCTGCAAAGGTACCTGTAAAGCCGTTTTCAGCATTCAGGACCAGTGTATACTCAGTCATCTCGCCGTCTGCGAGAAGCGCTACGGTCACGCTGTCGGGTCTCTTACCGTCGCGGTCACCGTCGTCATCCCAAACCTTTGTTACGTTAACGAAGGTGGTCTCGGGCTTGTAGTAGTTTTCGATGGCAAAGCCGTTTTCGGTCTCGGTGACTGTGGGGTTATAGTTTTCTACAGCATCCTCTGTGATGGTGTATACGATCTCTTCTCCGTTTTCATACTTGAAAAGGTTATCAAACTTTGTGCTCCAGCCGTTCTCAGCGTTAAGAACCTGAGATGCTACCTCTATACCGTTTGCGTGAAGTCTTACCGTGATCTCATCGGGACGGAGAGCATCGCGGTCGTCGCCGTCGTTCCAGCTCTTCTCCACCTCAACGAAGGTAAGCTCGGGACGGTGTACGTTTGTTACGGAAAGGTCTTCGATAACTGCTTCGTATCCTTCTACCTCGTCTTCGGTTACAGTATAATTAATGAGATCACCGGATTCATTGTAGATGGCAAGTCCTTCGAAGGTGTGGCTCCACTCGTTTTCTTCATTAAGAACAGCAGATGCGATCTCCTTTGTGCCTGCATTGAGTCTTACGGTAACTTCATTGGGGCGGAGCGCATCACGGTTGTCGTCATCATCCCAGTTCTTGATAACCGTAAGCTCAGTCTCGCCGGGAACGTATACCTCTTCCTTTGTATAAACGGGAGTTTTACCGGATGCAACGCCTACGAGATTCTGAGAAACCTCTCTGCTGGTCGCAACACCGTCACCGTCTACGTCAGCAGGCTCGGGAGCATAGAAATACGCACCTACGGGAAGCACCTGAGTACCGGATACCACTGCACTGATCTTCTGACCAACTCTTGCATCAACGGTCACCTCGTAATCGGATGTGCCGAATGATACGTCACTTGTATGCGCAAGCACGCCGTCAACCAATACATCAAGTTTAAGTGTGTCTGCTTCACCGCTTCCGCTGTTGTTGAGAGCGATCTTAAGCGTGGTGGAGAATGTACCGTCCTTGCCTACAACGGGCACGGTCTTCAATATCTCAAGCTTGGAGATGATGATCTCCTCGGGAGCAGGCGCGACCTTGTCGAGAGACATAAGGTACTCTGTAAGTCCGTTGACTCTCTTTTCTGTTGCCTCGTCCGTGGAGAACTTTCTCTTACCGGTAGTCCACCACACGTTCATTTCGTTGGTGTAGTCATGCATAACAGTTCCCCACTGTGTGTTTGTGGGCACGTCAAATGTCCGGCTGTACGTATACAGGCCTACGTCGTCGTTAGCGTATCCCCAGATAGCCGCCTGTACGGCTGAAATGATCTCAGCACGGGTAAGCTCATCTGCATATTCAAGACCTGCAGCCTTGAGATCCGCCTTCATCTGCTCGAGTGTAACGTAGGGGTAGGAATGTGTCACGATAGCACGGATGTGAGCAGCCTGGTCAGCGTTGTAGTATTCGCTGTCCTCAAGATTCAGTCTCTTGTAGTAGATACCGTCTTCATAGCCTGTTTCAGCATCACAGCAGTAAAGCACTTCGTAGTTAGACTGACCGTGCACGTATTTACCGCCGGGAGTCCACGTATACTCCTCGGACGCGTCCACGAGAACAAGAGTCTGAGGAATATCGTTGTTTGCGCCGCCGTCTGTGCTTACCATGTGGTTACTCATTTCATAAGCATGTCCGGGTTTGCGGTAGACCGAAAGGAAGCTGTAACCTTCCGTACCGGGAACAACGTCAACAGACATATCTGCAGCATTCCACACCGTGTCTGCCGCAAATACATAAAATGACATACAGCTGACGATCATCATTATCGCAAGCATCAAAGAAAGTATCTTTCCGAATTTTTTCATTTTCATATCTCCTTATCATATACCAAACTCACCTGCATATATCGAAGCAAGTCCGTCATAACTTTCAACCGTTTGTTTTTTGCATTTCCTTTAAAACGTTAAAGTTGAGAGGGCGCACAAGCCACAGCACCTTTGTCCGGGTACCATGGCTTGGTTTCTCATGTTGTCAACGCATTATTTCGAAAGTGCATTGTCCATCAGCAGAAGAAGCTCAAGAACGCTGCGGAACGATTCCTCCGAGTTTCCGTCGCACCAAAGGACAGAGCCCTGCCAGCTGGCATTTTGGCGGAACAGAAGCTTCAATGAAAATGTCGCAAGCTTACCGTCTTCAACGCTTCCGGTCTGAACGAGCGAGCCACTTGCCATATTCGGCGTAAATACACGCTTAACGGAATACGACTGTACCAACTTAGCATCATCAAGAAGCATCTCTAACTTCACAAGCATATCAACCGCGCTTTTAAAAGGTACTGAGGAATCGCGCAACACATTATATATTCTTCCTTCAAGGATCTTATCTTCATAAGAATCCACACATATGACGTACATCTTTGCCGGATCGCAAAACATCTGTGTTTTCACAATATCCCTCCTATTCTGATTTATGTTCATAAATATTGTACACCCGAACGGTCACAAAAGCGGTCACATTTGAAATTAAAATAATTAATATTCAATATTTTTCGGATAAATATAACAAAAAAATACAGCTGCAGACCCTTTCTGACAATTAGAAGGTAATCTGCAGCTGCGCAATACCATGGTTTTGGGAATAAAGCCAATCATCAATATCCGTATGCAAACACAGTCTCCGTTTCAATGGGTCTCTCACAGCATACGCAAAAGCTGTATCCCTCGGCAAAAGGCAAGAGGCGGTAATACATTCCGCCGCATTCCCATTCTGTTCCGTACGGTCCCATATCGGGTATCACACTTGTCATGCCGAAATCGTCATCGATCCCCTGTCCCGTGTATTTTACGTATGATTCTTTCGCGCTCCAAACGGTGAAAAAGCGACCCATAGGATCCTTTTCGATCCACTCTGTTTCTGATGGATGAAAAAAGCGTCT
This sequence comes from Clostridia bacterium, assembly GCA_017440665.1. GTDB lineage: Bacteria > Bacillota > Clostridia > Oscillospirales > CAG-272 > RUG11130. Next base: position 35,771 of record JAFSGU010000028.1, on the reverse strand, counting down.
TGCCAACCTGAGCAGACGCCTTGTCTGCTCTGCTTCAGTTTCATCCTTATACCGACGTATGACCTGCAGGTCCACACCTATTCTTCCGTCAGACACCGCACACACGGTATAATCTCCGCTGTGACTTACGGAAACGAACGGCATTTCTTCACCCGCAATATACGGCGCACCTTTGTCATCACGACAAATTTCCGTCTCTTTTACGTCCTCGCCGCGTTTTGTAAAAAAATCACTGACGCTTGCAGTTAACAGCTGATCGGTAGTCCCGTCGTCTTTTTCAAAGACATACAGGAATACTCTTTGAACATCATCTTTATACATTGGTAATACCGTTATCTATCATATATTTGATAACGTCTTCCACGCGGTGCATGGACCACACATCCCTCGTGGGAATATCGATATCAAAATGGTCCTCAAACGCACATACGATATTCATTATATCGAAAGAATTGAGTCCCAGGTCCTTTACGAAATCCGTATCATAGGTAAGACCTCTTTTGTCAGTTACCTTACTTACGGTCTTCTCGATAAAAGCAAAAAGTTTTTCTTCCATAATATAACACTACCTCCCGCCCGCATTCAAACGGACTTCCGTGCCGCAGAGCATTGTCCGCGACACGGCTTATATACACTACATAAGATGGCGCTTGACCTTTTGAAGCGAAGTTTTTTCAAACGCGTTCTCTCTTATGGTCACCATCTGTATCTGCTGATACAGAGGCAGTTCGCGGTTAAGCTCTACGATCTTATTCTGGAGTTCTTCGAGAATCTGGTATGAGTCAAGACCCTTGGCCTTTTCTTCATCCGGATATATGCTCGCCGCTACCTGCACGTCATCCGTTGACATACCGTTCACGGCACCGTACACAACAACGTCCTTTACAAGGGAAAAGCTTCTGATCTTTTCCTCAAGCTTCTCGGGGGACAGCTTCTTGCCGTTTTTGAAAACGATAAGATTCTTCTTTCTGCCCGTGATATAAAGGAATCCGTCTCGGTCGATCTCTCCAATGTCGCCTGTCTTGAACCAGCCGTCCTCCATTACCTCTGCGGTCATCTCGGGGGAATTATAATAACCGCTCATAAGATTCTTGCCGCGGACGAATATCTCTCCGTCAACCAGCCTCACCTCACAGTTAGGGGTCACAAGACCGACTGAACGGGGTTTATTGGCTCTGTTACGGTTAACGCTTACAAGAGGCGCGCATTCAGTAATACCGTATCCTTGAACGACGTCTACTCCCAGAAGCGCAAATTCCTCGGTGATATCAGGATCCATGTGAGCACCGCCGCATATTATAAGCCTGATCTCTCCAAAACACTTCTCGCGAATGGCGGCCAGAGTCTTGCAGCATTTCTTAAAGCCCAACGCTTTGGTGAAGCCTCTCAGCTTTAAAAGCTTTCTGAGTCCCGATGCCTTACCCGTTTCCTCAGCATTCTGCCAGAGATTTCTGTGTATGGTCTCAAGCATCAGCGGGACTGTAAGCATCGTATGCGGCTTTGCGAGATGTATATCACGCATAACCGTTTTAAGGTTTCCGTTTATATACAGCTTAGCGCCGCCTATAAGCATAGACAGCACGGAGCATGTAAGTCCGTATGTGTGGTAAAACGGCAGAGACGTAAAAGCGACCTTACCTATAGCCACGTTGGCAAGAGCATCTGATGCATTGGTAAGTATAGCCTCATGGCTGAGAAGCACAGGCTTTGAAAAGCTTGTGGTACCCGAGGTAAATACTATGGATGCAATACTGTCTCCGCTGAGGACAGGCAGCTCCACTGCTGCAGTTTCACCTTCGGCTATAAGAGTGACGAGAGATTCGCTGCCCGCACCGTTTAATGTGAACACAGGCTTTGAGCCCGCCGAATATTTGCGGCAGATATCAACAAACGGCGAAGCGGCAAACATAACGTCCGTGTCTGCCATAGTGAGCATCTGCACTATAGTCTCGTCGGGCTGTTCAACGTCAATGCACACGGTGACAGCGCCGCAATAAGCGCAGGCAAAATACACCAAGAGCCACTCGTAGCTGTTTTCTCCCAGCACCGCAACGTGACGGCCTGAATACCCACGCGATGCAAGAGCGTTTGCAAGTGAACGCACGTCGGAATAGAATCTTCCGTAATCTACACCTATTTCCTCGCCTTTACGGGTGAACCAAGAGATCGCAGCCTTGTCCTCGTTTCCAAGTGAGAGCCCGTCGACCATGTCTCGGAATGTGGAATAATACTTTACTTCATTTAATTTAGGGATCCTCATTAATTCTCACCCCCGTCGTTCAACGCATGAGAACAAAATACCTTAATAAAGTTTCCCTCTCCCATCTTTTCTATCATGCTCTTGAGCGCATCGACCACCGAACCGTCAAACTGTGCGTCGCGGCAACGCTCGATCTCAGCCATTGCCACGTCAAATCCGAGTCCGCGTCTGTACGCACGGTTCGACACCATAGCGTCAAATGAATCGGCAACGGACATGATCCTCGCGCCCAGGCAGATCTCTTCGCCGGAAAGGCCGTCGGGATATCCGCGTCCGTCAAAGCGTTCGTGGTGTGAACGGAGCGTGGGAAGAAGCTTTTCAAACTCGGTATAGGGAGAGAGTATCTTTTCACCCTCAACGGGATGCTCCTTGATCTCAGCATACTCGTCGTCTGTGAGCGGACCTTTCTTAAGAAGGACTGCGTCTCTTACGCCCACCTTGCCGATGTCATGGAAAAGTCCCGCAACGCGGATCCTGTCCACTTCTTCTTTGGGAAGGCCCATCTCCTCAGCAATAGCCGAAGCCAAAGCGGACACGCGGCTTGAATGACCCTCGGTATCCTTGTCTCTCGACTCAACTACGTTTCTGAGAGTCTCGATAGTCTGCATATATGCATTTGCAAGCTCGCGCTGATATTCCTTGATGGTTCTGAGCTGTTTTATTGACTTGACGCAGGACTCAACGAGAAGCTCCAGCTGATCGAAGCGATCGCTCTTTTCATAATATCCCTGTATGTCAAGCTGTCGGATGGTCTTTACCGGCGGAGCCATGCTCTTATGACCCGTGAGCAGAACGATAAAGATATCCTTATTGAATTTTCGGATCTCCTCTACCACCTGGTCACCGCAGATAGGTGACATGAGGAAGTCGAGAAGCAAAATATCGTATGATCCGTCCCTGATCCGCTCAATAGCAGCCTCGGGATCGTTATCAGTATCGACCGCATAGCCCGAACGGACAAAATAGTCCTTTATTGTAGAAGTGATTATCGGGTCGTCATCAAGAGTTAGAATAGATATTTGGTTTTGGTTTGTACGTTTGCTTTTTCTCATACCCAAAATTCCTCATTTAAGTGGTTTTCTTTTTGATCTGTACGATATCGAGGGGAATAGAGATTCCGAAGATGCTTCCTCCGCCCTCTCTGTTTTCGCACCACATTCGTCCGTTGAACTTAGTTCTTATTACCGCATTGGAGATGTAAAGTCCCAGTCCCGTTCCAAGAGTTCCCTTGCTTGTGACCATGGACTTGAACAGCTTGCTCATGACCTTGTCGCTGATACCCTCGCCGCGGTCCTTAACTATGATTAAAAGGTTTTCCTCGTCATGCTCTACGCATATATCGATGGTACCGCCGGATTTCTGAGCAAATATCGCGTTGTTCACAAGGTTTCCGATTACCTGCACCAGATTGTTGATGTCACCTCTCAGCGATATCTCCTCATACGCATTATAGGAAACGTTCAGCTTAATACCGCTGTTAAGAAGCTCGTGTCTCATAAGCAGACGGCTTCGCTTGATCATCTCATCTATTGTAAAGGTGACCTCGTCCTCAGTACTGATATTGGTCGCCTGACCCTTGATGGCGGTAATGATGTCAGACATATAAGAGGTGGATTCCTTTACCTTAGAGAACCATTCGCGCATCTCACCGTATATCTCGCGAAAGTCCTCGGGAGTGACCTCAGCATCGTCGAGGCTCTCCTCACATTCCGTCACGAGTGCCTCTGCGGCAGAAATGCATCCGGAGATACTCATGATGGGCGTTTTCAGGTTGTGGGCAATACCGCCGATCATCTGACCGAGGAATGCAAAACGCTCCTGTTCCATCATTCGTTCCTGGCTTGCCTGAAGACGCTTCATACTGTCTCTCAGCTGAGTTACGTCCTTGAAAATGATAACGAATCCCGCAATCTTACGTCCGATCTCAAGGGGAGACACGTCGACCACGAAATGCTTCTTCGAAGTAGTCTTATCCTGAGTGAACGCTATGGACTGTTCGTATGATATATGCGTCTTGTCTCTGCGCGCGGAATCTATTGCGGTAAGCATTCCGAACACCAGATTACGGCCTGCTGCATCATTTCCGATACATTCGCTGAGCTTTTTGCTCTCGCGGATACCGTACTCACGTACGAACGTATTCTGGAAGCTGGTATTGCATTCGACCACTCGGCAATCCTCGTTAAGCACCAGATATGCGTCTGAGATCGCATTCAGTATATGCTGATTAGCAATGGGCGTAATGTCCAGAATATGCAGACGGAATATTGCGATTCCGCAGAACACCAGAGTCGCCATAAAGCTTATGGGAGTGGCGGTAATGGGCACGTCACGTCCGCTGAAGGTCGCGTACATACTGATAAGCAGAGGACACAGACCGCTTATGATAAGCATTACACACTGCTTCCAGTAAAGCGCGTTATTTTTTTTGATACCCAGTCTTACTACGTGAAACAACGCAAATATCAGGACCAAATAGTTATACGCGCCGCTGACTATTATATAAGGACCGAAAACGATCTCCTTTCTGATAGTGGAAAAGGCTGCGTAATAAAGATGGTGTAGCTCGTTGGTACACGCCATAAGCACGGTGATTATCGGAATAACGAAGGTGCAATACATCAGACGGGTCATTTTCTCCTCGCCCGTAACGAATACTATGGCGATACAAAGATATATGGGCGCGCACAGCGCACCGCCCGGCTGCATCAGACAGTCGAGAACAAAGGTAACGTGCGTATCCGTAACGTCAACAAAATACATCGCTATGAGAGGAATAAGCCAACTTCCGTATGCAAGAGCCAATGCCAGAAACAGCCTGTGAAGCACACCCCTCTTATGGTTTGAACGCTTACTCCACACGAAGAAAACGCCAAGCGAGAACAGCGCGATTATAAAAATCCAAAGTGACAAAGTGGAGATCATTTATTACCGTTCCTTTCTTTAGATTTGATGCAAAGCTAAAGTATCATCCGGATACTGCTCAAACACCATCGGATACGGTCCCGACGGAAACGTTATTTCCCTTTTCCAAAGCCGTTCATCACTGTTTTAAGGGAACGTATCCTTTTGTCATACCCCAGTTCAGCAAGGACTGACGACGTCTGCTTGCAGGTGACGGTAACTCCGCCGCCCTGCGCGGGAGCTGACATTATATAACTCTTCAGCAGGGCATCCTTCGCCATGCCTATACGGGAAGACTTCGCGCTGTATATCTCGGCAAACTCTTCCGCACTTACGATCCTGAAATCATCGTTAACCGCACAGAAAACCTCTCCCAGTGTGGGGGGCTCGGGATTCATGATGTGGAATACCTTTCCGTCAGTAAAGCTGAGCTTTACCACCTGCTCCGCCGCCATATCAACGGGCATAACGTCCCACGGCAGCTTCGCCGCATCTTCGGGAACAGCTTCCAGGGCGGCAAGACTTTGAATTATCAGATAAAACATATTGGTATATGCATTGGGCTGGAACTTTCCGTCCTCCTCACGGCCCACAAGCCTTCCGAGACGGAATATCTTTGCATCAACTCCGTTTTCCATTTCTTCGAAAACAGCCTTTTCAGCAAGATATTTACTCTTTACGTAAACGTTTTTGTCCCAGACCTGTCCGATATCGAAATCAGACTCGGTAAATTCAGCTGCACCGCCGTCGCGCAGCTCATCTCCGCCCACGCTGCAGGTAGACATATGATAGAACTTTGCTCCACTGTGCTTTGCAAGGTCAAGAACCTCGCGGGTACCGCCCACGTTGACCTTCATATGCCCCTCTTCATTGGGGCTGTAATGTCTTACGTCTGCGGCGCAGTGATATATGGAGCCTATTCTTGAAGAAAGGAAGAGGAGCGCCTCGTCTGTCATGCCGAGGTATGGCTCGCTCACGTCCCCGCATACCGTTTCAACGCGTTCGAGTATCTTCTCAGCTCTCTCTTCTCCAAAGTACCATTCAAATCTCTCGCGGAGCCTCTTTCCCTTGCCGTCTCTTACAAGACAGATCACACGGCGGGGATCATGCTCGGCAAGATATGCCACGAGATGCGCTCCGAAGAAGCCCGTGGCACCCGTGACAAGGATGTCACCCGCCTCTTCAGGCACGTACATATCGGATGAGATGGCACCGATGACCGTTCCGTCATCATCGCAAACGTCCTCAGTAAACGACTCGTCGTTTTTTACGGTCGCCTCGGCGGATCCCGTTACGTCTGCCGTTTTTTCAGAACATTCTGCGACGTCACAGTGATCCTCTCCGTCGTCTTCGCCGTCCGTCTTACTGCCCGATGAGCTCCCCTCAGAGGGTGTACCGTGGCGGTCACCGCCAAGCTTCAACGCCTGAGCTCTCGCGGTGGGGTTTTCGTAAAAGTCGGAAAGTGACATTTCAAGCTTATCGTTATAGTAGTGTCCAAGCACGTTCAAAGCTGCCATCGAGCTTCCTCCGAGGTCGAAGAAGGACACGTCAACGTCATCTACAGCTCTGTCAAGAACGCGGTTCCACACGGAAAGCACGTACTGCTCGTCCACCTTTTCGGGCATTTCCCGACCTGCTTCGGGCACATTCGACGCATTTGACGCAGGCTCTGCCGCGGCAGTTTTTTCCGCAGGTGCCTCAAAATGCTTCTCCGAAGGCTCCTCTGCCGACTCTGCAATGTGCTTCAGCGCCATCATATCGATCTTGTTGGTCGCCGTCATGGGCATCTCCTCAAGACGTACTATCCTTGCGGGAACCATATACGGCGGGAGCGTGCGTCTCAGCTTTTCCGTGATCTCCGCGGGAGACACTTCTCCCGTTGAAACGTAGAAGGAGCAAAGACTCATAAACCCGTCGCGGTGCACGCCGACGGTAGCCGCATGGAGCACCGCATCGATATCGACCATGGCGCCGTTTATCTCGGTCAGCTCAACTCTCTGACCGTTAAGCTTTATCTGCTCGTCGGCGCGGCCGATGTAATCGTATCTGCCGTCCGCTCTCAGCCTTACGATGTCTCCGCTCTTGTACATACGCTCTCCTGCGAACACGATATCGTCCGCAAAAGATTCCGCGGTCTGATCGGGCGCGGAAGCGTATCCTGCAGACAGACATTCGCCGGCAATGTACATCTCACCGCAAGCGGTGGGAAGAACGGGTCTCATATCCTCTCCGAGAACGTAGGTCCTTGTGTTCTGAAGAGGACGGCCGATAGTCACGTGCTCACCCGGGAGCAGCTGACACATGGTAGTAAATACCGTAGCCTCGGTGGGACCGTACATATTCATAAGACGTCCGTCACTGCATGAACAGAAATCCTCTACCAGGGCGCGGCTTACAGCCTCTCCGCCAAGGAGAACTATACCGATGTGATGGGCGGCACGTCTGAAGTCCTCGTTATCGAGACACATACGCAGTCTGGTAGGCGTCATCTCGAATACTGACGTCTCGTATTTTTCAACCAGCGCGGCAAGCTTCCACGGAAGCATCATCTCCTCGTCGTCCGCCATTACAACACAGCGACCGAGGGCGAGAGCTATCACCGTTTCGACGATGAAGCAATCGAATACACAGTTAGTGGAACAAAGCACACGTCCGGGCACGTCCTCAAGAAGGGTCTTCATCTGACCGTAAAGGTTTGCCACAGAGCGATGTCTCAGCATAACTCCCTTGGGTCTGCCGGTGGAACCTGATGTAAACAGGATATTGGCAATACCGTCAGTTGCGCTCTCGCCTCTCGTATCGGTGCTCGCACCTTCGGGCACGGTCACAACGGGACAGTCAAGTCCGACCGTGGCTCCCTCTCCCAGTGTAACGTCTTCTCCCACGATAACAAGACGCGCCTCTGATGTTTCAAGCATATAGTGAAGTCTTGCCTCGGGGAAGGAATCCTTAAGGAAGGTGTATGCGCATCCCGCCTTAAGCACACCGTACATAGCGGCGATCATCTCAAAGCTTCGGGGCATACATATCGCAACGGCACCGCCCGTGACGCCCATACTTTCAATATAGTCGGCTATGAAGGATGCACGAGCCTCAAGCTCACCGAAGGTATATTTACGGTCGTGGAAAATGACCGCGGTATCGTTTTCTTTTCTCTTCGCCACACCGTAAAGCATTCTGTGTACCGTACGGTTCACAAAAGGTGTAACGCTGTAGTTTACGTTGTCGACAAGACGTTCTCTGTCATCAGGTGTAAGCAGATCGAGCTCTGACAGCATAGCACCGTCACCGCCCGTCATACAAAGCACAGCTTCTTTAACGTAACGGCTCCAAAGCGCCACCGTTTCTCTCTCGAAAATGCTTGACGCGTATGAGAAGTTCATCTTGTAGCCTGAGGCAGAGTCTCCGGACAGCTCTAAGATAAGATCCATCTTTACGCTGCCCGTGGATATGGGCACGTAGGTCATCTTACGCTCACCCAACGTAAACAGGTCCTCATTCACAGGACTCTGGGTGAGCATCACGCGATAAAGGGCGTTCTGCTCTCCGCGGGGAAGCTTCATCTCGGTGATGATCTCCTCAAGAGAGGTCCTCTGATGATCAATCATTCCGACAACCGCGTGACGGGCTCTTTCAAGCCACTGACCCACGGTCATGTCCTCCGTACGGCGGAGCCTGAGCGGAAGCGTATTTATGAAGGGACCGCAAATAGATGCGGACTCATCAAGGCGTCTGCCCGAAACGGGAGCGCCGATGATAACGTCGTTTTTGCCCGAAAGCGAAGATATCACAAGAGCAAACGCCGCAAGGAACACGCCGTACTCGGTGTCTCCGCTCTCACGGCAGAATTCCGCGATCCTGCGGCTCTCTTCCTCTGTAAAGCTTGCTGAAAGCTCGCTTCCGCGGAAGTCGAATCTCGCCTGACGCTCGCTGTCGGCAGGAAGCACGGCAGGCTCAGGTAATTCTTCAAGTGTCTTGAGCCAGAAATCCAGCTCGCCGCGGCTGCCGTTAAGGTCTCCGCTTTCCATATAATCGTAGAAGCTCCATGCGGCGGTAACGTCATTTCCTGCAAGAGCGCGGTTCAGACGGCGCAGCATAACGGGTGTGGTAAGTCCGTCTCCGATGATATGGTGGCTGTCAACGAACAGATAACCGTCTCCGTCGGGAGAGTTCCACACAGCAGCTCTGATAAGGGGCGCACGGGACAGGTCGAAGGGGCGGAGGAATTTTTCAGAAGCCTCAGCCTCGCTCACAGCGTCGAGAACTTCAACGTTGAAATCCACACTGTCGCGCACACGGGCTGTGATCTTACCGCCGTCGCTGACGAATTCCGTTCTGAATATGGGATCTCCCGCAATAAGAGCGCGGAATGCTTCTTCAATGCGCGCGGGAACCAGCTCTCCCTTTCCTCTGAGCGCGCCGGGCATATTATAGGAAAGAGAATCGGGAGACAGTACGGACTGAACGTACATTCCCTGCTGAAGAGGTGTGAGGGGATAGCTATCCTTCTTTTCCGCCTTCTTCAATGCGAGACGCGCGGGAATATCCTTAGAGGAAATCCTACGTCCCGACACACCGTCAAGGAATGCTCCCAGCTTTGCGGCGGTCCTGTATACATACAGATCAGCTACTCTGAGGCGTCGTCCGAACGTCTTTTCTATTTCGATTATAGTCTCCATTGCGTTAAGGCTGTTACCTCCCGCAAGGAAGTAGTCGTGGGAAGCCTCCAGCTCCTCTCGGCGGAGCACTTTTTTGAATATCGCAAGTACCTTTTCGCCGGAGGGGCTTTCCACACCGTCGTCATCCGACAGCTCAGGCATGGGAAGCGCGTTCTCATCAATCTTTCCGTTAGGCGTGAAGGGGAAGCTGTCGACGCGGAGCAGGAATCCCGGAACCATATATCCGGGCAGATATGTGGCCGCATGTGAGATAAGCTCACTATCGTCTATCTCGCTCTCGGACACGTAATACACACCCAGCACCTGCTGGCCGTTCATAACGCGTACAGCCGCGTGTGCCGACGTGACGTCGGGGTGGGATTCGATGCACGAGGATACCTCCTGAAGCTCAATGCGAAGGCCTCTCAGCTTGATCTGACGGTCAGCTCTGCCTGAAAGCACGATCTCACCCGTGGGAGTCCACGAAGCAAGGTCTCCCGTATCGTATACTGTATCCTCATGAACGAAGGGATTGGGTCTGAATGATGCGGCTGTGAGATCGGGACGGTTTCTGTAACCGCGTCCGACGCATTTTCCTCCCACGAACAGCCGTCCGTTTCCGCCAATGGGGAGGGGATTCATATGCTTGTCAAGAACGTACATCTTACAGTTGCCCATGGGAGAGCCTACGGTGATCTTGTCCGCATGTGAAAGCTCCTTCATGCTGACTGCAACGGTAGTCTCGGAGGGGCCGTACTGATTGTAGATGCGCGCCATGGTACATTCCTTAAGCTTTTTAAGAAGCTCATGAGGGAATGCCTCGCCTCCGCAGACGATGCTCTCCATTCGCCACATAACGTTTTTGAACGCGTCAACGCGAAGGAATGCCGCAAGTCTGGAGGGAGTAAGTGAAATGAAGCCGACGGCATAACCGTTTATAAGTGAAGCAAGGCGCTCTGCGCTCTCGAGTTCGGAGTCCTCCGGCAGGACTACGGTACGTCCGTTAAGGAGAGCCACCATGCTCTCCAGCATAAAGGCGTCAAAGCCCACGTTACATACTGAAAGGACTGCGCCCTTTCCGTATACGTCCTCCATCTCCTGAGAAAGATTGAGCAGATTTCGCTGAGTGATCTCAACGCCCTTGGGCTCACCGGTCGAGCCTGAGGTGTATACCACATAAGCAAGACGGTCTCCCGCGCTGCAGTCGCACTCGGGACACTTACGCATGGGTATACCGTAGCACTCGTCCGCATCCTCTACACCCACTACGGATATGGAGATGCCGCCAAGTCTGCGCTTACCCTCCTTATCGGTGATAAGCACCGTCGCTTTGCTCTTTTCAAGGATAGTCTTAACGCGTTCTGTGGGCAGGCTGTCCGACAGGAGCATATAGGGGCAGTCCTGCTGGACCGCACCAACCATTGCCGCAAACAGTTCGGTACCTCGGGGCAGAAGTATCGCTGCAAGTGCATCTTCCCGCTCCGCCGCCTCACCCATTGCCTCTGCAAACTGAGCCGCGCGGTGAAGCAAGGCACCGTAGGTAACGCGCTCGCCTCGATGGATTACGGCAACACGGTTGAGATAACGTCTGCTGGTCTTGATGAGAGACTCGAAAACGCTGATATCCTCAAGATATCTGTCCGTGTCGTTAAAGCTGTAAAGCACCTTTTCCTTTTCCTCAAGGGAAAGCACGTTGAGCTTGTGGATAGGCTTATCGGGGTCACCCAGAGCCTCCACCAGTATATGACAAATTCCGCGGTGAAGCGCGGTGATATCCTCTTCAGTAAAGAACTGAGCGAGGAAATCGTAATCCACCGCGTATTGCTGATGATTTTTAAGATTCGTAAGATGGATGGTGAGCTGCTCGGCCTGATATCCGCAGTAATGCCATCTGCCGTTCAGCATAACGGAAGCATCTCTGCTCTCATACATCTTGCTGTCCTGATAGGAGAGCGCAATATTGAAGAGTCTGCCGTCGTTACCGGCAAGATCGCATATCCTTCCAAAGGGATAACGCTGATGCTTCAGCAGTTCGAACCACTTTTCCGCAAGATCCTCGTTAAATTCATTGAGAGTCCACTCATCACTGATCTCGTTAAAGAAGGGAAGCGTAGTCACGAACATTCCCGTACTCTGCTTGAAGGTATGGCTGGTACGGTTGAAGATCGGCACACCTACAGTAAAGCTGTCGTCTCCGCCGTTTCTCTTGAAATATATAGCGAGAGCCATATAGAACACCGCAAAGGGGGCAACTCTCTTCTCCTGACAATAGGAAAAGATGGCGTGATTTATCACCTGAGGCAGATCAAAGCTGAGTCTTTTGCCAACAGGGCTTACCGTCGCACCCACAACGTTCTTGAGACAGGACGCATCTCCTGCAGAGGATACCATACGGCGCCAATAGCGCTCGTCCTTTTTATATGCGGAGGATGCGAGATAATCGTTCTCCTCCTGTATGTGCAGTCTGTAATCGGGAGAGAGTTCCACTGTCGCCTCGCCGTTTCCGGACAAAAGCTCCAGATACAGCTTTGCTATCTTGTTGCAAAGCATTATCTGAGACCATCCGTCCGCGATTATATGGTGAAGCTTTACGAGTATACCGCCCACGTCCTCAGATGCTCTGAAAAGGACAAATCGGTACAAAGGAGCATTCTCTGCGAAGATCGCCTCTCTCGTCACGGCACATTCCCAGTTTTCGATACCGTCCGCACTGGTATTCGTAAAGTCGTATACGGGAATCTCTTCTTTTTCGAAGGGGACACGGTACTGCATCATTCCCTCGGTAGTAGATACAAGGCGTGTGCGCAAAGTGGAATCAGCCTCTATAACAGCATTGATGCTCTTCTCCAAAACGGCAAAATCAAGACGTCCCCTGATTTTCACAGTGGTGCTGATATTGTTGACCGACGTGCCCGAAAGCGCACGCTCAAGGCCGAGAATATTCTGTTGGCTCAGGGATAGGGGAAAATATTCTCTTCCGTTTTCAGTACTCATGATGAGATGCCTCTTTTGCATTAATAAGTTTTTTATATTCTTGGTCCGTATCGGAAATCACTTTAAAGTCGTGACCACCGTTATTCTTCACGTTATACATGATCGTATCAGCTACGCGGAACAACTCATCGTAATCTCCGCACCGTACAGACACTACCGCTCCCACGGAGCATCCGAAGAACTCGCAATCAAGCTCAGCCGCAAGCTTGGACGAAGCCTCAACGATAGACGAGCATTTTCTCTTGACGATATCAACGTCGGGAACGTCCTTCATAAGAACGAGGAACTCGTCTCCGCCAACACGGCCGACCACGTCGCCCGAACGGAATATTTTCTTTATTCCTTCTGCAACGCAGGTGATAACTCTGTCACCCTCCATATGCCCAAGCACGTCGTTGACCTGCTTGAAGCCGTCAAGGTCAAGCATAATAAGAGCACAGGTCGAATGGGAGGCTGCAAGATACTCTGTACACAAACGTCTTGTAGTATCCGAGTTGTAGAGCTTTGTCAAGGAGTCCTGTTCGGACAGCACCTGAAGAGTGCTGACCATGGTCTCCGTATGCTTAAGACGTTCCTTGTAACGGGTTATTCTGTCATGCTGTTGATCAAATAGCTCTTTGACCCTGCCGACCGAAGCGAACAATCCCACGAGAACGTCGCCGTGTCGGTGACCGCGGTTTAAGAACCACCGTACGTCTCCATTACCGCATACAATGGGCAAAAACATCTCTATTTCACCGCATTGAAGCTGACGAACGAACATATCTTTGCGTTTTTCAAGCTCACCGTCAAAGACGATATCCCAAAGAGCTGCCGGCTGCGGAGCATACGTTTCCTCGTACCCGAAGAACGTCATGATCTTACCGACATTGCCCGTAAAGCTCGTTTCTTCGTCCGCAGAGCATTCATAAGTTATAAAATCTCTGCCGTATAATTCGTTAATAATTCTCACGTCAACATGAAATCCTTTTCATCAAGATCTATGGGGCACACCTCGTAATGTATCATGGTGTCACTGCCCGGATACTTTCTGCTGTATGCTTTAGCTATTCTTTCGCATACCATACAGCTGTTCTCGTAATTGGCGGAGGGAAGCATTATAACGTACTGAGAGGAGGTACACTTTGCGGCGGAATCTCCGCGGCGAAGTGAGGTACGGATAACCTCCTCAAGATTTTCCATGGAACGCTCCAGCTTCTTTGCAGTAAGCTCGTTACCGCTTTTGTCAACAAGAATAAGAAGCGCGATATGTACGGCGATGCCGCTTCGTGAAACGCTTCGCGCCATAGAGCGGTAGAGAACTCTGAAAAAGTCGTATTCGCAGATCATTGCTCCGCTGGGAGCATCGGTCTCGCGAAGCTGATCCTTCAGATTCTCCACAGACAGCGTATGATAATTGTTGATACGTTTAGCCTCGTGATAAAGAGCGCGTACCTCGTCACCGGGAAGAACACCCAGCTCGGAGAGAAGTCTGTCCTTCAGCTTGCGGTATATCTTCATGGCATCCTGCTGACGGTTTGAATCTATGTATGCACGCATGAATATGCGATGAAGGTCCTCGTTGAAGGGCTCGATCTGTGACACGATATGCCAGAACGAAAGCAGCTCATCTCCACGGCCCTGTGCCCGGAGCATGGGAGCCACTTCCATAATACGCGACACGTATATGTTGTGATAATGCGCGCCAAGAGTAAGCACCCAGATCTCAGAGCCCATGTTGCGCAGAAAATCCCCGCGGTATAAGTGAAGCTTTTCAAGTATCTCGTCAACGTTGTGAGTGTCCTCGCCGAAGGACTCGCAGTCCACCGTAATGGGACACGCCCAATTAAAACGGTAACCGTCACCGTCTGACAGTATAAGGTCGCGGCCGGCACCCTCCCACAGGCGTTCGAGCTCTCCGCGTACTCTGTAGATAAGCGTCTTAAGCGCACCTGCAGAATTCATGCTTTCATCACCGTGCCCCCACAGAAGCTCGATGAGCTCGCTCTTTTTCACCGTTTTATGTCTGTTACATATTAAATATCCGAGGGCTACCCACGCCTTACGCGAACGGCTTCCTTCGCTGGAAATTTTCCTTTCATCTGTACCGATAATAAGATCTCCGAAAGTCTTTACATAAATTTCTTTCAATCTGTTACACCTCCCTTTAGAGCAGTGCTCTGTGCATATAATCTATATGTAAGGATAACTCACCCATTTTATGTTATACATAACCATTTTAGCATATCGACACGTATTTTGCAAGAGTTTTTTTGATGTTTTCCCATTTCCCAGCCATTATGCGGTAATATTTGTGTCTGTTATATTTTTTATACGTGCAACAGTGCACCGGGACATCTGTCTCTCTTGACACATCAAATAAGATGTAGTATACTGTATCTGTGGTATTGTGTTTTTGGCACCTCCAATGACCGACAATTGTATCACCGCGAAAAACTCCCGAAAGGACGATCTGACGTGAATAAATATCAGAAAATATCCATCATAGCCGCTGCCATAGTCATTCTCATCGGCGGAATTGTTGCGGCTTCAATATATTTCTTCAGCGATTCCCCCGAAAAGCCTTCGAAAGACACGGAGGCTCACACCACCGACTCCGTTTCTGCCTCAGAAAGCATGACGGAAAGCGACGAGCCCTCTTCCGCTCCCGAGACCACAGAGCCCGCCGAGCAAACAACTGCCGAGAGCTCCTCCGACAGTGAAACTTCCGCTCCCGAGACCACAGAGCCTGCTGTCACAGAAACAGAGGCGCCCACCACAGAGCCCGCTGCCACGGAGCCTGCCACAACCGAACCTGCTCCCACAGAACCCGTATACACTGAGCCGGCATACACCGAGCCCGTGTACTCGGAGCCTGCTCCTACCGAGCCTCCCGTAACAGAGCCTCCCGTGACCGAGCCTGTGACCGAGGAGCCTGACCTCAAAGATGAGGGTGAGGCGCTTGCGCCCATTCTGAAGCCCGCGCAGATAACCGTTCTGCGTCCAACGGCACCGGGTACGCTTACAGAATCCAATTCCGATGCCGTCATCGATTACTCAAACATGGCTGACGGATACGTTATGGCAAAGTTCCATACTGATTTCGGCGTACGTCTTAAGGTCCAGGTGACGGGTCCCACCACCACCTATACCTACAGCGTATCCCCCGGAGAGTGGACAGTATTCCCTCTTTCTGACGGAAACGGATCATACACGGTCAAGCTGTTCCGTAACGTTGTGGATAACCGATACTCCACGGTACTGAGTGCGTCAATGAACGTTTCTCTGAAAAATGAGTTCGCGCCCTTCCTTCGTCCCAATCAGTACGTCAACTACGAAAACGAGCCCATAACCTGTCAGACGGCATCTACCGTTATCCACGACGGCGCGTCCATGATCGAAAAGGTTAAGGCTGTATACAATTACGTCGTAACGAATATTTCCTACGATTATGAAAAGGCGGCTACCGTACAGAGCGGATATCTGCCCGACCTTGACCAGGTCCTCACGTCCCGCCGCGGCATATGCTTTGACTACGCCGCTCTTATGGCAGGAATGCTCAGAAGCCTTGACGTTCCCTGTAAGCTGGTCATCGGCTACGCAGGCGTTGAGTACCACGCATGGATCAGCGTGTGGTCCGAAGAGACCGGATGGGTGGATGGAGTTATCTTCTTTAACGGAGTAAACTGGCAGACCATGGATCCTACCTTTGCCGCTACAGGTTCCGCCGACGCCATCAACAGGATCACCTACACCTCAAAATACGTATACTAAGTCTCTCCCGAAAGGAGTATTCATCATGTCCCGCATACCGCGTTTGTCACATGAAGCCCTGCGCGACTTCTTTTACGGTATTCATACCATGTTTAAAGCAGGATATCCCATAAGCGACTGCGTAAGCCTCATGGCCGAAGAAGAATCTGACAGTAAAACGAAAGAGCTTTTCTCAGTCCTTTGCAACGGACTTGAGGACGGTGCCTTCTTCGCCGACGTATTGTCGGACAGCGGAGCTTTCCCCCATCATACTGTAGCCCTTCTGAGAGTAGGCGAAAACGTAGGCAAGCTGGAGGACAGTCTTGCCGCCGCCGCAAAGTATCACGAGGACAGATGCCGTATCGCAAGACAGATACGTGATGCTCTCACGTATCCTGCCATCCTGGTCATGCTGATGCTTGTGGTCATATGCGTTCTGCTTACTAAGGTGATCCCCGTATTCAACGACGTTTACGCTTCCCTCGGCGGAAGCATGACGGGAGCCGCCGCGGGGATCCTATCCCTCGGTCAGTGGCTTAACGGCGCACTTCCCGTACTCGTCGCCGTGACAGTCGGCATAGCCGTCACCGCTCTTGCCGTTTATCTTATACCGCCCGCCCGCCGTTTTGCAGTTAAGCTGTTCTGCAGCATCGCGGGAGACCGCGGGATACTTCTTGCCGTCAGCCGCGCAAATTTTGCAAGCGCCCTTTCTATGGCGGCAAACAGCGGAGCTACCTTTGAGGACGGAGTGATCTTCGCTTCCGAAATGCTTGCGGATAATAAAAAAGCCTCCGATCGCATAAAAAAATGTCTCAGTCTGCTGGAAGAAGGTACTCCTCTCGAGGACGCCCTGAAGGAAACGGCTCTGCTGCCTCCGTCGTCATGCAGACTTCTGAAGATCGGTATGCAGGCAGGCTCCGGAGACGAGAGCATGAGTGAGATCGCAGAAAGGCTCACCGAGGAAGCCGAAAGAAAGATCGCCGACACCGTGGCGCTCATCGAGCCCGCCCTGGTCATTATCACCTCGCTTATAACGGGAGCCGTGCTCCTTACGGTAATGCTTCCTCTTATCAACATCATGAAGATCATCTGACTTACATATAAATCCTACAGTAAAGGCACGGTATATCCATGAAAGCATTTTTCAAGATACTGCGACTGTCAGCCATCCCCGTGCTGATGCTTGCCGCCGTATTGCTGTTTTCCACAGCACTGTCCGAACTAAATACCGACAAGGCATCCCACGACTTGGAAAAGCTGGAAGAAACGCTGACGCGTGCGGCAGTGTCCTGCTACGCTGTAGAGGGCGCGTATCCGCCAAACGTTGATTACCTTGTGGAAAACTACAGGGTCAGGATCGACACCGACCGATACACGGTCAAATACGAGCTTTACGCGTCAAATCTGATGCCGTCCATAACGGTCCTTGAAAACCCGGAGAGGTGACGTTATGAGAGAGAGTACGCCAAAGCTGAAAATAGCACGGATGTTTCCCACGCTGTGCTTCGCCATGCTTGCCGCCTGTATCGTAATAGTGCTGATAACGGGTGTACGTCTGTACAACCGTTCAAACACCCGTGACACGGACGATTATTACCACCGCACCGTCACCTCCTACGTAATTACCCGCGTTTCACAAAGCGCTGTCGCAGGCAGCTTTTTCGTCGGAGATTTTGATGAGGCGACCCCCAAGGAGACCGGAGACACCTTCTTTTTCACCGAGACCTTCGACGGAGTGACCTACGTTACCCGTCTGTACTGCCACGACGGAGCACTTTACGAGCTGTTCTCACCCATGTCGGCAAAGCTTGACCGTACGGCCGGTGAAAAGGTACTGTCTGTAAAAAATATGTCCTTCACGGTGAAGGACGGACTTTTTACTGCGGACATCGTGTTTGACGGCGGTGAAACGGAAAAGGTAAGGATCAACCTCAGAACGGAGGGCAGAAAATGATGAAAAACAGATCCTTCCTCCCGCTGATGGAGATACTTCTTACAATCGCTGTCTTCGCCATTGCGTCAGTCATCTGCCTTCAGGGATTTACAAAGGCTAATGACATATCTAAAAGACGAAGCGAGCTTGACGCCGCAGTCTTACTTGCGCAGGACACCTGCGAGGTGCTGAAGTACTCGCGCGGAGACATGGACCTTGCCGCAGAGCTTACTGAAGGCAAAGTCACGGACGGCGGTATGGTGATATACCGTGACGTAAACGGTGTCCGATTCACGGTAAAGGTTACATCCGACGTCTCAAACGGCGGTATAGGCAAAGCAAATGTGACCGTATCAACGTCTGCCCGCGACGTATATGAACTTAACGTCGCATGGCAGCGGTAAGAGAAAGCAGGCACATCATATGAAAAGAAAAGAAAGCACTTACCGTCCCATGGTGGGCGGATCTGCACTTATAGTGATATTCGCGGTGCTGAGTCTCGTGACCTTTGCACTTTTGATGCTTTCCACGGAAAGCTCCTCAGAAAGACTGTCTAAGGTATCAGCCGAGGCTGTGTCTGATTTTTATGAGGCAGACTGTCTGGCTGAGGAGACGCTCTTTCAGATAAAGTCGGGAAATATTCCCCCGCACGTGACCCGTGACGGCAACTCTTATACATATACAGAGCAGATATCCGACACAAGACTTTTACACGTTGAAGTTGAATATCGCGACGGCGAATGGGACGTACTGCGTTGGCAGGCGCTCAGCACCGTCCGCTAATACTAATATATAAAGAGGCGACCTATGGATAATTTAATGGAATACCTGCACCATGCAGTGGAGGTTGGCGCATCCGATTTGTTTTTCATTGCAGGCGGACCTGCAAGTCTTAAGATAGACGGACATATCACAAGGCTGGGCGACGAAAGGCTTCTCCCCCCCGCCACAACAAGCATAATCGAAGATATATATAAGCTGTCGGGCCGTCCAATGGACGACTATCTGCGTACGGGAGACGACGATTTTTCATTTGCCGTACCCGGACTTTCCCGTTTCCGTGTAAATGCATACAGACAGAGAAACTCTTATGCCGCGGTAATACGAGTGGTGTCCTTTGACATACCCGACTGGACGAAGATAGGCATCCCCCGCGAGGTATTGGATCTTTCCTCCGTCCGTGACGGAATGATCCTGTTCACAGGTACCGCGGGAAGCGGTAAATCCACCACGCAGGCTTGTATCATCGATCACATCAACAAGACACGAGACTGCCACATCATCACTCTCGAGGACCCCATTGAATATCTGCACAAAAATCAGCGCAGCATCATCAGCCAGAGAGAGATATCCATAGATACCGCAGATTATCTCTCGGCTCTGCGCGCGTGCCTCAGACAGGCTCCCGACGTCATCCTGCTCGGAGAGATGCGTGACGCCGAGACCATCCGTACAGCCATTACCGCTGCCGAAACAGGTCACACCGTTATTGCCACAATGCACACTAAAGGCGCGGTCAACGCCATCGACAGAGTGATCGACTGCTTCGCCGACTCACAGCAGGCACAGATACGATTCCAGCTTGCCACCGTGCTTAGAACGGTCGTATCTCAGCAGATGCTTCCGGACACCGATGGAAATATCACCCCTGCATTTGAGATAATGCACATCAACAATGCGATAAAGGGAATGATACGCGACAACAAGAATTATCAGATCGAAAACGCCATTACCGCAGGCAAGGCCGAGGGTATGATATCCATGGACTCATACCTGCTGAAGCTGTACGGCGAGGGCAGGATCACCGCGGAGACCCTTGTAAACTACGCGGATCACCCCGATCATATGACGCGTCATATAAAGTAATATTTAAAACACAAGGCACCCGTCTGCACGTGCAGACGGGTGCCTTAAGCTTTATAACAAACCATATTTCAGGAAATCAAACCTGAAATACACCGACAATATACCGGCGTGACAGCATTCCGACTCGTTATTCTTTAAAAGTCCTTGATAATATCTCCTTGGTGCTGTTGATCATTCCCCGTAATATTTCGCAGCTGTACGGATATCCTCCCTTACCTGCTGAGCGAGAGCTGCGGGAGTCAGTACCCTCGCGTGAAGGGCGTACTGAAGAGCCCAGCGGCGCATGGCGTTGACGTTTACTCTTACCTTCGCGGTAACCTCGTCATCAGTTTCGTCAAAGAACGATACCTCCGCGCCAAACCAGTCGATCACGTCGTTTATTATATATTTCTTCAGACGGAAGGTGACCGTCTCACTGCCGCCCGAGAACATATAAACGTGCTCCGCCATGTGACGCGGCAGGTCGATACCGTTTTCAAGTCCGCGCACCTTTTTCACAGGCTTGGCAGGCTCGTCCGTCATACGTATGTCCGTTATTCGGTCAAGACGGTAGTGCGCTACGTCGTCATACTTATCATGATTGCAAATGAGATAATATCTTCCGTTTACCGCCGCGATCTGATAGGGATTCACCACGTATTCACGCTTTTTGCCGTCATGGGTCAACCTCGGATGCAGTTTTTTATCGGTACCGTACGAGTTATAGCTGAACACCACCTTGCTGCCGCCGCTTATCGCTTCGTCAAGCACCTCGATGGTATAAAAAAGCTGCTTATTCTGCGGAGCGGTATCGGTCATGGTACGAATGTGCTTTATATGATTTTGAAAGTACCTGTTGGAAAGCCCCGACAGTTTTGACACAAGTTCCATACACTGGCTGTAGGGTATATGCTTTGAGAAAAGAAGACTGTCGATAAGAAGCCTCAGCTCTCCGTCGGTAAAATCTCTCACAAGGTAGAAATCCGTCATGATACAGTTTTCAGTCGGCTCCCCGGTTTTTCCGTCAAGCACCATACGGACGGACTCGCTGTATTCTATATCATAGCCAAACTCTATGAGGCCAAGGATATTTCTGCGCACCGCCTTTCGGTCTGCCGTCATATCGTATTCTTTTCTGAGGATATCCACGATATCCTTCTGGCTGAGACGGTGGTCCTCATCGGAATATCTTCGGAGAATATCAAGAATGTTTATTATAAGTAATTTTTTAGGTTGCTTCGTATACATATCAAAGATCCTCCCGTATGAGTATTATATCACGTCCGAGTATATAATACAATACAGCATGAGACATTTTTGTACCATCAACGAAGAATAAAGGAGATGTCGCATTTAGCGCCGAACAAAAGACACGAGGAAATTAATTGTCAAAGCCTCGGGGAGAGCACAAGTAAATAGCCATTAAAGTGGAAATCCGCCGATTTTTTCGGCGGATTTCTACTTTTTATGTGTCTTTTTAGCCGCGATTTTGCTCTCTACCGTACCGAGTAACAGGGCGAGAACAAAATCGCGACTTCTGCATCTAAATGCGACAGCCCCTTTTAACATTATTCGATATCCTGATCCCGCACTCTTCACGTACGGAAATCTGCTTTGCCCTTTACGGCTTCCAGTACTTCTCTACGCATTCC
Source organism: Clostridia bacterium (assembly GCA_017440665.1). Lineage (GTDB taxonomy): Bacteria > Bacillota > Clostridia > Oscillospirales > CAG-272 > RUG11130. The sequence continues at coordinate 13,793 of JAFSGU010000028.1, read as the reverse complement.
TTTGCAATTCGCACGTAGTCGCGGCCTCTGTTCACGTCGCCGCGGAGGGTCATGACCTCGCGCTGACCGATCTCGAAAAGACAGCCTGATGCCGCTTCACAAATACGCTTGAAGTCGCGGCGGAGCGCTTCCTCGTCCATTACGGTGTCGGTCACAAGCTCAGCTCTCGGCTTGCTGTAATATACCACGCGGCTTCCGCGGAGTGCTTCTCCCACCATATCCTCGTTGTTGAAGGGAGATACGGAAAGCTTTCTCAGGTTGGTCCACTTTGACAGATAATCCTCCCAGATGGCGTCCACTCGCTCACAGCATCCGTAGGAAAGAAGTCCCATGCGCTTCACAAGTCTGTCCTGATAGGGGAATACGAACTCACCGAAGGTGTCGGGAGCAACTGCGGTCGTCTCCTGAGACTCCAAAAAGCCCCAGCACTCCGTAGTCTTCGTTACGCTGTCCGCGGGAAGCTCATTGGTGAAGGCATAGCTTTCCTGATTGACAGGCGCCATTCCCACCGTGGGAAGAAGAAGCTTTTCCCTTTCCAAAAAGTCGTAATACTTCTCGTACACCGTGGTGGCCATGTCCATAACGTCATGGAGCAGCTCGGGGTAGTCGTACATGGAGATGTAGTAATTCTCCATTCCCATAAGATGCACAAGGGGGTTGGTGATAGGGCCGAGCAGAGGTGAGCCGCAAAGCTTTGCGGGAAGAATGTCCCCGAAGGTGTCCTCGACCACGCGGCGAAGCTCTTCCGTATTCTTGATGTCCGAGCCGAAGGAGCCTCCCTTGAGCTTTTCAAAATCCTCTTCAAGGTCATCTATAACAGGCTCGATGTGGTATCCGCCGGAGTTTTTCGCCTTTACCCTCTTAGGCTCAATACCAAAAGGCTTTACCCATGTGTCAAGGTATATGTCAAATGTGTCGGACACGGGAGTATCGTCATCAAAAAGCTCACGTCCCGTCATACTGCTGATAAGCGTGTTTTCGATCTCGCGGGCAAGCTTTCCCTCACAGCGCATACGGGGAGTGATGATCTCGTCCGTCAGGTTGGAAAAAAGAAGTCTTACCGTAGGGGATTCTCTGCGTCCTTCTTCCTGTGCTCTCCATTTTTTCAGTATGGCTTCGTTCTTTTCGTCCTGTGCAAGCTCTGCCTTACGGGCGGCAAGGCATCTGAGTATCTCTCTGTCTTTTGCTGTGATCAGTTCCATATATACGCTCCATATGTACCGTTTTTTATATTATAACACGAAGAGGATAAATTTGCAAGTGGATTATTGCCGTGAACGGGTCCTCTTTAAACCATAGATCATCAAGGAATACATCTGTGGCGCCTAAGACTGTTGCAGATCGCGTGACAATATGCTATAATAGTATCAGAAACGAAAAGGAGACCTGTGATATGTCACATAAAAAACGCACGATATGCAATCCTGTAAATATAAGCTATCAGTATCAGTTTGATTATCATTCAAGGGAGTCTGCGGACCCCGCCGTGGTGGTTTACGAGGGCAAATATTTTTTGTTCGCGTCCCACGGCTCCGGCTATTGGGTGTCTGAAGATCTGGCGGAGTGGGAATTTATCCACGTAGATCCCCAAAAGCAACCTGAATTTAATCTCTTCGCCCCCGGCGTATGTGTTGTGGGCAAGACCATGTACGTAACTCATTCCCAGGGCGGGTCAATACTGAAGTCCGACGATCCCACAGACCCCGATTCATGGGTAGATATAGGTAAGCCTTATGACTGGTTTGACCCTGCTTTTTTTGCAGATGATGACGGCTACGTATATGCCTATGAGGGACTCAGCATGTATCACCCCATCCGTGTAGCAAAGCTGGATCCTAAAAACGATATGAAGCTTGTAGAGGGACCCTTCCCCTGCATTGAATCCGATGTCGGGAATAGGGGATTCGAAAGACTTGGAGACAATAACGAAATAGGCGGAGAGCTCCCCTACTTTGAAGGCGCATGGATGAATAAATACAACGGTAAATATTATCTCACCTATGCCGCGCCCGATACGAAGTACGCGTCCTATGCAGACGGATGCTTTGTGGGAGACGGTCCCATGGGTCCGTTCACATACTGTAAAAACAGCCCCGTTGCGTGGAAGAACAGCGGATTTCTCCGCGGAGCCGGACACGGATGTCTTTTCGAGGACTTGAAGGGCAACTGGTGGAAGATGGATACCGTATCTATCAGCGTCAACCACGAGTATGAGCGCAGACTGATACTTCTCCCCGCAAAATTCGGCGATGACGGACTTCTTTACACGAATGCGGTGCGAAGTGACTACCCAATGTACGTCCCCACGGAAAACGACGATCCGTTTAATACTCCCGGACCCGATTGGAACCTGCTTTCATACGGTAAAAAGGCGAAAGCTTCATCCGTGCTTGACGAAGATTGCTTACCGTCATTTGCCTTTGACGAAAACATCAAAACATGGTGGAGCGCAGACAGCGGAAAAGCGGGCGAATGGCTTGAGGTAGACCTGGGAGACGTATGTACCGTATGCGGCATTCAGGTGAATTTCGCCGATCAGGACGCGGAAAACGTAGGCGGAAGAGACTGTACCTGTGTCTACCGCTATAAGCTGGAGGCATCGGTGGACGGCGAGAGCTTTGAGACTTTGGTTGACCATTCGGACAACTCAGAGGATTATTCACACGAATATTTTGAGACACCCAAAGAGCTGAAGACAAGATATATTCGTCTTACAAATATGGGTGAAACTCCCGCAGGCGGCAGATTTGCGGTAAGCGGTCTTCGTGTGTTCGGTTACGGCAACGCCCCCGTTCCGACTGCCGTAAATACAGTCACCTGTGAAAGACTTGAGGACGAGCGAATGATGAGTGTGAGCTGGAGTGATGCTGAAAACGCCGAAGGCTATATAGTCCGCTTCGGAATCAACCCGGACGAGTTAAATCTTCATTACAATATTCACGGACAAACGAACATAACGCTCAAGTGTCTCAACAAAGGCGTGGATTATTACGTAACGGTGGATGCATACAACGAAAGCGGCGTGGCAAACGGCATCGGAGTCGTAAAGGTCCCCACGAGAATGTAAGACCGTTGACCTGTTAGTGTATCCATATTATATACATACGGAGGAATTATGTTTAAACGAATATTAAGCACGATAGCGGCACTCTCCATGATCATCTCTCTTCTCGGAATGACCATGATCAGCGTATCTGCCGCGCACCCGTTCGATGATATTCCGGGATGGGCGAACGAATACGTTGAGACCGTGTATGCGGGCGGTATTATGCAGGGTATTGGTGATACGACCTTCGGCTCAGACGGTATCCTCACCCGCGAACAGCTTGTTGTTACTCTGTACAGACTGTCGGGCTCTACCGTAAAGGCAACAAGCTCATCCCTGAAGGAGCATTTTGCAGATGCCGACGACATCAGCTCATGGGCAAACGATGCGGTGGAATGGGCGTACCTTACGAAAATAACGTCAGGCGTTATGCAGGGGGACAAGCTTTATTTCAAGCCCAAGAACAACGTAACGAGACAGGAAGCGGCAAAATTCTTCGTGACCTACATTGATTACATGGATCTCAAGGCACCCACGGACAATGCTGCAGACATAAAGGACATGGATACGGTAGACGGATGGGCGCTCCCGTACGTGGAAAGATGTATTGCCGCAGGCATCATCAACGGAGACGGCAACGGCAACTTCTCGCCTTACGGCAACACCACGAGAATAGCGGCAGCAAAAATGCTTGCATGCCTTCCCACCGAGCGCAATGTCAGAATGATCGCTCACAAGGGCTATTGGCCGGGCACTATGGAAAACACCGTCGAAGCGTTTACAGCCGCAGGTGAGAGAAGCTATTACGGCATTGAAGCCGACACGAGGATCACCGCCGACGGCGAATTCGTAATGATCCATGACGCTGACACTTCTGCCGTTACCAACGGGGAAACAGTCGTAACCGCCAGAGAAACGACCTGGGAAGATATCCAAAAGATCCGCATTCCCGGTGAGGGCGGCGTCGAATACAGGATCCCTCGCGTTGAGGATTACATAAGCATCTGTAAGGAATACGGAAAGGTACCTTTCCTTGAGCTTAAGGACGGTCACACAAAGGAAGAGCTTCAGTCGCTGATAGGCAAGATCGAGTCCATCGGATATCTCAGCGAGACTGTATTCATTTCATTCTCATGGGAAAACTGCGTTCTTCTCAGAGAGCTTTTGCCCGATGGCAATATCATGTTACTCATGGAAGACGACGATATTACCGATGATCTTATTGATCAGCTTGTTGAGCATGATATCGATCTGGATATTAAGCAAAAGCGTGTATGGATGAAAACATACGTTGAAAAGTGCCATCTCAACGGAATCAAATTAGGCGTGTGGACCTGTGACGACGCCGCAGAAGCTGAAAAGTTTATCAGCTGGGGTGTTGATTACATTACCACAAACTATCTTGAGTAATTGCACGGGGCTTCCCAAATGGGAAGCCCTCATTAAGACGAAAAAAGACATCCGATTGGATGTCTTTTTCGCCCCCCGGAGATGGGATCCCCACCTCATGGCCTTCCGAAAGTATAGTCGTTTAACTTCGTTTCGATACACTCAACTCGTTAAACTCCTTATTTTCGTTACTCGTTCCCCTCCGGGTTATGAGATGCTTATTCCGACCCCGGAACGCCGACTCCATGGACTTTATTCCATTATTCGGTTTCGTTTTCGCCGACGTTTCGCCGACGAGCGACGAAAAACGATATTACAAGAATTTTCATCTCGATTATACCGGCTCTGCCGTTGAGACTGGCAAAACAGGGATGGACGGCACAGGGGAAGCAGTGGCATCGACGGTAAAAAAAAGACGCATTCGTGAGAGTGCGTCTTTCTGTGTATGAGGGGGCACCGATCAGTCATTCTCACTGAGGAAGTCACTGAATGGAGAATCCATTCTTTACAATCATCCCATCATCCCACCTTAATTCTTCCGCTGACACGGCGTTCCAGAATCCGATGTTCCGAGAGGTATTCTTCCGGATTTTTCTGACTGTTTGTGGCAACCATGCGCGGTTTGCCGTTTGCGGAAATCTCCGCCATCTTGTATTCTCCTCTCATTTATCCTTGTTTTTGCGTTCGGCTTCGCGCTGGAGAAAAATCTTCAACTCGGAATTGTTAATGATTTGCTCGTGATACCGTGCCGAAAACATATCTGCAAACTCTTCAAGTGTGCATCCCGGGTAATACTCTTCCGGCATAGGCCGATCCAGCGATGCGCCGCCGTTCGATCCTGCCGAGATGCCGGCGGTGAAAATGTCGTACAGAAGATCCATCGAGCCGTCCTCGTAGAAGCGCAGTACCAGCTTGGTGCTCTCGTCATGCTCCTCGTCCCGACACCAGGCAAGCTCGATATTCTCCGGCAGGAACCGCAGTCCGTTATTCTGTGCGACGGTATCTCCGTATGAGCCATACGCTGCATGAACAAGTACATCGTTTGTGTGAAGAAGCGTATTCAGCTCGTCGGTCATATCGATGCGCGTTACGGATTTCGGCAGGTGCAGCTTCACCATGTTCGGGAACTGTTCGAGCACGCCGACGCAGATCGCCGTAATTCCGTCGCACACCGTCAGCACGGCGCACTGCTCCTTCCAGCTTTCGTCGGGATTCCATGTCTCGGTATCCGAAGCAGAAATACTGCCCTTGCCGCTTATCTCAAGATTTCCCATACCACGGTCGATGAAGCAAAGCCCACTGTGATATTTAGAAAAATACATAGATTTTCTCCTTATTTCAGCACGGGCATGCCGTTATTTCCAACAGCAAATACCACTTTTTTTGTGTCATTATCCCCATCGTCCAAAATTAACTTGCCCGGATCAGTCGGTACTATAAATTTGTTATCAGTAAGCCAGGATGGGCTGACATTCATCTCGCCTGCCTTTGTAACGCTGCCGTCCGCGTTCAAGCTTAAAACAACCAGACGCATCTCCCGCCGGTCCTCTTCAACGTCCTCACAGAACAAGTACACAAAATTCCCGTCTGCAGCCTTTACATAATAGGGGTGCAAATCATAGGTATAGCATTCCTCCTCGTAATACCGACCGTCAGTATCTGTGTAGATGCCATAATCCATATAGTGGTTTCGTTCATCGTTGTACCATCCGGATACGGATATTGCCTCTAAAGCATTGTCTGTGTCCAGCTCTGCAAAGAAGGAAATATCAAGGGGGATTTCAACCGCATATTCTGTCGGAGCAACCAGATATTTTTCATTGAACAGTTCCGGATACTCAGCAAAGCAAACGGTTGCCGTCATCATACCGTCGTCACTCAGATCTCCGACCGCAAAGTAGAAGGTCACGCCGGTGTAATCCACCGTCCAGCTAAAGCTGTCGTAGGGAGTGTTGGCAAAATAATCCTCAACAGAAGTTTCAGAATAAAAATCACCCGCCCACACAGAAGTGGTGAGCTCTTTTTCCACAGCTTTCGCCAGATCGTTATTGACGTTTACCACATCATTCAACATAAGTTCTCTGCCACTTTGGGTATCGTAATTGCTCCCGTGAAAGGCTCTGTAGTTTTCAATCTGACCGTAATGTGAATAAGAATCTGACAGCAAGCTGATGACAAGACTGTCCGCACGGCGCACCTGAACATCCAATGTTGATACATTGGTTTCAAAGCCATCGCGATCTGCAGCCAATTCTTCCCGGGCGAAGCTGACCAGGTTATCAAACTCGTCCAGCATGGCATTTTCCTGCATGGTGGCGATTTGGCTGAGCACCTGCGCCATTTCCGGATATGCATCTGCATCCGCCTGCCCCAGTGTCACACAGGAATGCTCACTTCGAACAAGCGCCCTGTCGTAATCATCTGCCCATTCATAAGACGTATGCAATGCCTTTTCAAGCGTCAGTACACGCATTTCATCCGTTTCCTCTCCTTGGTTGTTTTCGGTACTTTCGGTCGAGCTCTGACTTTCGGTCGCATCTATGCTTTCCGTCTCCGGGGAATGCTCCGTATTCTCACCGCAGGAAGCAAAGCATAGGAGCATACAGGCGAAAAGCAACACGCAAATGATTCTTTTCATAAATATTCCTTTCTGTATACAGGGGGACGAACAGCGAAAAAAACTGTTCGCCCCCTTGCAGAGACTATTTCTTATTTGCGGACAAGCGGCATATCCGCAACAGCCGTGTTAGAGAGATACATCACATCGCCTTCGATACGCACGGTAAATCCACCTACGGTGCCGTCATCATCATAAACGAACTCCAGATAGTCACCATCGTACCAAGTGTAGGTGAAGGTGTACTCCCAATGGCCGCCGTCTTCGAAGCTGTACTTGCCGGTGCCGTCCTTATTAAAGGTAAAGGTTTCTTTGTATTCGGTTTCCTGATCCTCCCAGGTGCCGATGATCAATTCCTTTATGGTAGGCTCAGCAGGCTTAGTAGCCTCGGTCTGGTCATTCTTCAGTTCGGCCGTTTCTTCTGCTTTCTTATCCAGCAGCAGTTCATCGCCCCACTTATCGATCATGGTCAGCAAATCTCCGTCTACAGAGATGGTGAACTCTTCCTTGTCTCCGTCATCATAAGTCAGGGTGAGAATGTCACCGCTGACAGCATAGGTAAAGGGATACTCAGGGCCGCTGATCACAACACCGGTTCCGTCCGCATTGAAAATGAAGGTGTCGTCCCAGTCGCTGTCACGCTGCAGCCAAGTACCCAACAGCTTGGAAGCATCTACATTGATCACGGGAGCTTCGGTCTCTTCTTCACCCTCCAACGGCCATGTTCTGCCGCTGTCAACGCCAAAGAGTTGGCCTGCGATCCATGCGTACTGATCCTCAGTAATATCCCCGCCGCTTATATCGAAACCAAAAAGTCCCGGTGCTGTGACGCCATCTTCAACTTCGCCGCCGTCCTTGACTATCCAGAAGTAGTGCGTGTATTCGACACCAACAAATACTTCACTGTAATCATAATCATCGGCAGAGGTATATGTAGTCTCAATGAGCTTTACGTCCTTGTCCTCCCATTTGAAGCCAAGGTCAGTTACCTTCTGATTGTACTCAGGATACTCTGCTTCTGTCTCAGGTGCGACTTTGCCCTCAAAGTATAGCTGCTCCACAATGCCGTAGCCCTGTGGAAGCTCGTCGCCTTCTTTGTAGATGTCGCGGCTCCAATAGACAGTGGAATAAGCGTTGTACTCTCGTACATCGTCATAGACCCAGAAATCATTGATATAGCCGTCTGTCTGGAACTCTGCATACTCGTCTTCGTCGAAGTAAGCGCCTTCAGGACAGTAGATAGTAGCTGTGTAAACTTCATAGTCAGGGTTGCTGCCATACTGAGTTATAACGGACTTGACTTCTTTGGAAACTTCACCTGTGGACTCCGCAGGTGTCTTAGATGATTCTTCAGGATTTTCCTTGTTGCCGCAGGCTGTCAGTGACAGCAGCATTACAAATGCAAGGATGATTGCTAAAAACTTTTTCATTATATCGTTCTCCTTGTGCTTATTACTTTTTGAACAGCTTGCCCCAAAAGCTTTGTTTCACTTTTCCTTCTTCAATATCGTTAGCCATGTCAATACCCTTTTTCACGGCCTCAGTTGCATCGCCGCCGGACACAGCCGCTTTGAGAGCTGCTGCGGCAGTATCGCCCAGGTTGCGCACCTGCATTCTGTTCTTACGTTCTGCATCGAACTCAGCCTTACCAAGCCATGCTCTGCGGTCACTGTTGATCCTGTCGGCCAGATCATAGAAAGGTGCTGCATCGTCTGTGTCCGATTCGATTTTTATCTCACGGATACAGGCATCGTCATAAGGAATGGTGATCATGCAGTGAATAACCTTGCCATCATCACCTTTGGTCACATCGACCTCCACGTGGTTGGCAGCGGCGTCCATGAATTTGCTTCTGTGCGTTTCAGAGAAAAAATCATCTCCCTCACCCTTGAACTCATAAGGGATCATGGTGTCGAACCAGAAAACAGGGTTGACCTCGTAGCGGCTCATTTCGCTCATGTTAAGCTGGAATGCGCCGATGGTGGTGTTGGAGCGATAGTGGATACGCTTGCTGCCCAAATCCCAGGTGTTGAAGCTGCGCTCGGCCTTGGCAAATCTGCCCTCAGCCGTATCAAAGCTGGCCTCAAAGTCAGCGGCTTCCTGAGCCAGTGTGTCCATCATGTGCCGGGCGGCATCTCTGGAGGTGTAACTCATTCTTGCGAAGTAATTGGTTTTGCGTTTGCATTCGTTGCAGATAAACTCTTTCGTTGCCAGTTTGGAGCGTTTCAGTGCTCCTACCTCAGTACCGCAAAAGGTACAGGCTTCTTTGCTGAATAAACCCATATATTTATCCGTCCTTTCATCATGTTTTGCGTAGGCAGTTCATAACATACGAACTGCAAAATATATTAACAATGTAGTTATTCATTGCAGATCGATATGCTTTCGATGATCGACCGGACATCTGCATCATTAAGCGAGACCTCGTGTTCGCCGTTTTTCATCAGGATCATTACCTGAAATACGCATCCGTCATGCTTGGCTTCCAGCATTGTATAGGGATAGCCGAGACTGGTGCAGGTGTATCCGTTCCATGTGTATGCGCCGAGTGTAAACACCTCCATGTCCTCTACATTATCGTAGATAAACTTGGGGGAAAGATAATAATCCTGCCTGTTGAAAAAGCATATCGTGATGCCAGCGTGAGTGAAAATGTCTGTTTCGAGCTTGGCATCTTTAAAGATATGTACTTTTTTCTGCGTTGTCCTGCATTCGCTGTCAATGCCGAAAAAAGCCATCCAGTCAGCCGGGACAATGATCCGGAAGTATCCGCTGTCGAACAGATCAGTTTTCATTCCGCTTACGCCCACTTATCCTCGGATTTCGGCAGTCTGATGTCGCCGAGACACTGAATATCGTTTAAGAACCACTCACCTGTGGAGGGCTTCTTTCTCAGCTTGATGTTTCTCGGATTATCCGCACCTCCGCTTGTCACGTACAAGGTAGCCCAGTTTTCATTATCGAAGGAATAAGGGTTTTCGATAACCGAGATGACATACGGTTTGTTTGGCGTGTAGTCATTGTCCGGTGTTGCTCCCTCAAAGAAGGAACGAACCTTATATTCCTTGCCCGTCAGACGGTCCTTCATAAAGTTCTTTTCGCTGGTATTGAACTCCTCGGGCCCCTTCAGGAAAGAAAGCATCGCATAGGTGGCTTCCGGATCCGCTTCGTACCTGCTGAGCGCAAGTATCGTCAGCGCGGTTGTCTTGAAAGCGGTGTCCATCTTTGCCTCGGGAAGTGCTTTCAGCTCATCAACATTTGTCGGAAGTGCTTCAAACGTAAATTTTTCGGTGTGATTTCTGCCCTTGCCGATATTATTTACGGCAGTGTTAACTGTTTTGCTTACGGCTTTTCTTGACTCTCTCTTCAGTGCGGAGAGTGCTGCATTTTTTAACGAATCAAAAAGACTCATATTCTATTCCTCCCTGTAAAGTCTCTGCTACTGTTGCGGTCGCTCCGCCTGCAGAGAAATATATAAATTTACAAATGATCATCTGTGAACTGTCAGGCACGCTGCTCCGCTCACCGTAAGAACGATCCCGATCACAAAGAACAGGATCATTCTTCGATGTAATCTGATGTACATATCTGTATCCCCGTCAAGCAAATGATAATATCCGTATCCTTGCAGTGCGGAGAATAACAGAGCTATGACACCGGCAATAATGCTCGCAACACCTGAAATCAGCAAAAGCTTTTTCAAAATACTGCCTTATTCCGCTTTTACATAACGGGTGGTCATAAAGGTAAGATATCCGTCATCACCGGAGAGCTTCACCCAGCCGTCCTCACTCATGCCTTCTCCGACCTCCAGCCAGAGCGCACCGTCGCGTTCTTCCCAAGCCTTAGGCTCGTCGGTCATCATGCCGTCGTACAGTTTAATAATTCCTGCCGCAGCTGCCCCGTTGACTTCCTCTTTTGATACTCCTTCGGGAAGAGGCATAAGCATATACAGCTTACCGTCCTCGCACACGGCGATCTGACCGCCGATCGTCTGCCGTCTCTCCTTCAGTTCGTCTGCGACTGCTTCCTCGTCGGTCTCATCAATATAGGGCATAGGTGACTTGAGGTATTCTTCCGCATTGTAGAATACCCATTTGTCGTCATCGCTGATCGTTCCGATCGAATGAAACTTCCATTTTCCTACGTAACTCATTTTTGTTACCTGCCTTTTTAAAAAATATTTTTCATTTAAGCTGAAAGCCTTGTAAATCTGTAAAGGATGGTTGCTACCTGTGCACGTGAGGCTATACCCTGAGGATCAAGAATAGTTTCTCCGCCTTTAACCGCACCGGTGATAAGACCCGTTCCGTAAGCCCATGACATTGCCTCAACTGCCCAGCTGCCGACATTCGCGCTGTCAGAGAAAGCATCGAGAGAACTCTTGGTTGATACGTCGAATCCCTTGAACTCAGCGTATCTGTAAAGGATCGTGGTGATCTGTTCTCTCGTAAGAGTACCGTCGGGGTCAAACGTTGTCCCTCCGGTTCCGTTTACGATACCGTTCTCATGCGCCCAAATAACTGCATTTTTGTACCAATCAGCTTTGAGATCGGTAAAGGGGGATGAGGTAGTAACTTCTGGAGAACCTTCCAATCTGTAAAGCACCGTAACGATCATAGCACGGGACGCTGAGGCCTCAGGTGAGAACCTATCTGCAGAGGTTCCGTTCATGAGACCGTTGTCGATGCAGTAATGAACGCCGTCGTGATACCAGCCGTTCATATCAAGGTCTTTGAACATAGCCATGGGACAGCTGTTATCCTTGAGACATCCGCCGGGGTCTGTCGGATCCATTATCATGGAGCATACCGAGCAGGCGTAAACGGGCTTTCCGCTGTCTGCAGTGGCGATCTGCTTAAAGGAATGGACCTCGTGCGTTCCCTCAAACGAATCAGGACATTCTTCGTCGGTACAGATCTGCCAGTGATCGTGGCCGTCATACATGTACTCGAGCGTATGGCTGTGTATATTTACGGGTACATCAACAGTCTTGCTGTAAGAGATGCCGCAGGGGCATACGTATTTGCTCACCATCTTACCTGCAGACTCAGATGAAAATTCCGTGAAGCTGTGAGGCTCCGTTTTCTTCTTGCCGCATTCGCATACTCGGTAATGCGTACTGAGGTTGCCCTCTATAACGGCATATCCCTCGTAATCACAGGTGTGAGGCTCCGGTTCCGGTGCGGCAGCGACAGTAATGTAGCCGGGGATGATGATTTGTCCGAGGTAGGGATCATTCAGTATTCCCACAAAGTTGATCACATTGCCTGCCACAGCGGCGTCTTTGAGTGTGATCTCACCGGTCTTGGTGTTGATGCTCGCCTTGGCGGTGCTTTCGGTGTACGGAGGCATACCCGGCTGAGGAATAGGATTCACCAAAGCCCATGTGAGTCTGTCTCTCAGCTGTTGCTTTATCGTATCGCTTTGAAGCTGCGTTTTAATCTCACTGTCCAGAAGATCCTCGACTTCAAACTTGGTTGCACGTCGCTTGGTGAGCATTTCAACGCGGCCTTTCAGTGTCAGCTGAGGCGTAAACGAGCCGCCCTCGAGAACTTCTTCACCTCTGTTCACTACGGAGACCGTATAGGGCACGTAGTTATCCGGAACTACACGTACGGTTATGGGTTCGACAGCGCTCGTACCGTTGGGTAGTGTTGTAACGGCGCTGATTGTGACATAACCCAAATTATCAGCCATTAACTCAATCGTTCTTCCGCTAAAGGATTTGTTAAATGGTGCATAGAGACCGTTGCTGCCTGTGTAGTATTGAATTATATTGCTCTTTTCCGTATCAGGCATCCACGTCGTTACGTTGGTGCTGTTCAGCGTCGCATTAGTGGGAACGGGACCGACAGTAAGCGTGAAGCACTCACCTTTCTTTACGAAAATCTCATTAACAGGCTTATTGTCATAGAGAATATTTGTGCCTTTAGGCTCTGCGTAGGGACCGACAACTACCTTGCTGTATCCGATCTCGGTACCCGCTTCGTAATCTGACGTTTCCTTGAAGCGCGCATAAACGGTATAGACGCCTACCTCCAGATCATCGAATACAACAGGTCCGGCTTCGGACGGGCTTATGGCTTTGCTCCAATCCAACGTGGAAAGATCGCGGTCGGAGTCATAGGGGTAGATCAGCAACTCGAGCCAGTCGTTAAAGGTATTCGTGTTTAAAATATATTTTCCGGAATGGTCAGGGTCTGCTTCCCAGGTAAAGTTGCCCAAGTCGGGCCATCTCGTATTCTGATCCTTCTGCACCGTGCAGACGTTGGAGTAGATCGGGCGCTTATCGCCGTACTCGGGGGTGATCTTCAGACGCACCTGCTTGCCCGTAAGGCCCCGATGCTTAAGAAGCCCCTGTATAGCCAGTTCGGGAGAGTATTGGTAATTTCCGTGATCCACCCACTCATTGCCTTCAAGAACCTGCCACTGATAAACTTCAGTTCCGTTCACTTTCATTTCATTGAAAGCGTCGTTGAAGGTCAGTACCGGCTCGCTGTCATAGACGGCGTTGCTGTAGACAACCTCTGCACCGCAGGTAGCAAGTGACTGACCGTAGACGATCTCAAGACCCATACTGTAATAGTAGTCCAGAACGCCGTCGCCGTCATAAATGCCATTCTCCCAGTCCTGGAAAACGCCGGTCGTATAGGAATGCGTCTCGTAGCTATTCACGTTGCTGTCAAAACGCTCCTCCATATACGCGACCATATAATACGTATGATCTTCATCCCACGC
>JAFSGU010000027.1 GCA_017440665.1 Clostridia bacterium | reverse complement strand
GAAGGCGGTCACTACCTCGGCTCTTGTGATCTTAGCGGTGGGGTCAAAGGTTGTCTCGGTCTTACCCTTCATGATGCCCTCGCTGTAAACACATTCAACAGCGGAGGTGTACCACGTATCGGGCACGTCAGTGAAGGGAAGGTCTGCGGCACCTACTGTAGCTCCGATAAGGAATATTGTAAGAAGAACAGCACAAACGGTTACTGTCAACAAACGCCTTAATTTCATTTTAAACTCCTTTTAGGCTTGGGATCAATCCCAGAACGGACTTGTGGGTATATCAACGGTCACGTCACTATAGCTCCAAACGACGTCAGGCTCCTCTAATTGCTTCCAAAGTGCGGGGTTGGTGTCGAATGTCTCCATATTGGGGAACATGTAAACCACGTTTCCGTAGGAAACGTTGTAGTAAAGCATCTTGTTCTGAACGTTACGGCAAAGCTTCTGCGCGAGCGCATGGTCAACCTCGTCGGTGCTTTTTGTTAGTGTACCGAATCTAACGGATGCCTCAAGAAGGTCGAACATGAGCTGATTGCGGTCACAGTTTTCAAAAATGGTCTTTGATTCTGTGAGAAGCTCAGCATTGGCAAATGTGTCGACCCATTTTGTGGTGATGTTCTTGCCGAAGAACTGCATGTATCTTCCTGTGAGGGTATCGAATATACGGTGGCACTGCTTGTCGGTAGCGATCCATTCGAAGAGAACGTCTCTGATGTCCTCCCAGCCTTCGCCGTAATATCCCTTCATGAATTTTTCGATATGAGCGTTGTATTCCTCCTCGCTCATATAGGGATCCCAAAGAAGCTTTGCGAGAAGGTAAGCGCGAAGTCTGTCAAATTCGCCTCTTTCCTCGACTACGCAATGGTTACCCTGAGCGAACACACCCATTGCATTGCTGTCGGCAAAGAGCTTCATGTTACCTGCGAGCACGTCATAGCTGAAGTTGGACATACCAACAGGGGAGTAGGAAAAGTTTGTGGTGTAGTCCCAAATGTACATCTTAGCGCCGATTTTTGCCCAGTCCTGAAGATGTACTGCGAAATCATCATCGTTACAGCTTGCTGTAAGAGGATGTCTGAAGCACTGCTCAAGGCTGCATACCTGAACGATAACGTTCTCGTGAGGTGTGATGCCAACGGGCGCGGGGAGAGAGTAGATGTAAGCAAAGGTGTGGATGAGTACGTTCGGATAATCGTCCTCGATATCCTCTGCAATGTAGTTTACAAGCTCAAGGTTGATGCCTGCAGGGGAACCGTACTTTTCGTAGCTTGCGAGACACTTGTCACATTCACACTTGTCATAGTTGTCGTTCTGTGAAACGGAGATGAGCTGTGCGTCGGGGTTGGCCGCAAGAAGTATGCGCACGTTCTTGAGCATAAGCTCGCGAATAGCGGGGTCGCTGAGGCAGGGCTGTGTGCTTTGATCGTACTGACCGTCGGTGAGACTCTGGAATGTGTGCTGCTTACCTCCCGTGTGAGGGATCTGCCACATCTTATGCTTGTTTTCCATGTCACTGCTGTTTATGTATGTGCCCCAATAGTCCTCGCGGTGCATGAATACGGACTTTTCGGAGTAGTCAAGTCCTGTGATGTCAAGTTCTTCCACAGGCTCAAGATAATCCTGTGTTTCGGTCATGAAGCACCAGCCGATAACGTCCTCAAGGAAATCGTAGCAGGCGTACATAGCGCCGCGCTCGGCTGAGCCTGTGAGGATGATGCTGTTGCCGCTTGACTTTACGGAGAAGCTGTCGACGTCGTTTCCTGCGTCCTTAAGCTTCAGTGTCTCTTCCTTGACGATGATGGCGTAGTCTCCGCTTGTACCAATCTTGGTGTTAAGCTTAACTCCCGTTGCCTTTCCGATGTACTCCGCAAGGTCGTTTACGCCGATCATGGTGTTTTCAGATGCGTCCCCGGGATAGAGGATCTGGTACTTTGAAATATCGTTGCCGTTAATTGTAAGCTTTCCAATAGGATAGCTGAACTCTTCTCTTTCGGCGGTCTTGGAAGTGATTCTTGCATCATCTCCGTTTATCGCCGCCTTTGCAAATCTTACCGCACCGCGGTAGAGTCCGTCAGCATCTGCAGAGTTGACGTATACCTTGCCGTCCTTGACTGCTACCTCATAAGCGTCCCCCGTAAGGCTTGCTTTGCCGATGGGGTTACTTCTCACGTCGCCGATGACGATCTCCTTGGCGGTAGCCTTTGTGCTGTCGTCTACGATCTTAAGCTCAGCGCCTGTGCTGTACTTGATCTGATACTGAAGTCTTTCCGCCGCGTCAACTGCTGCGGTGTTACCCTCGTCAATTACGATCACGTAATCGGACTTGCCGTTTTCTACAACATTCTGTCTTCCAACGTCCGGAAGAAGATTCTTGATAACCTGAGCGATCTCGGCTCTTGTGGCGTTTCCGCGGGGATTGAACTTACCGTCCGTGCCCTGCATGAGTCCGTTCTTGCGTACAGCCTCGATGGGAGCGTTCATCCATGAGTCGAAGGTGTCCGCGTCCTTGAAGCTGTCGATTTTGGAGTTGTCCGGAAGGTCTATATCCATGTAGGTCACGAACTTTGTGAGGATAGACGCAAGCTCGGCTCTCGTGATGTTGTCAGCAGGAGAGAAGCGTCCGTCACCGCGACCGGTAACG
>JAFSGU010000026.1 GCA_017440665.1 Clostridia bacterium | reverse complement strand
TTTTCTTGTAGGGCGGGGGCTTGCTCCCGCCGTCATACATTAAACAATATAACAAAAATATAAATATCCATATTAGCTACAGTTTTTACATTCCCTTTTCAATTAACCAAAGATTTCATACTCCATAGGTTATTCCCCAAAATTTCTGTCATACATCACACGCGTGCCCCGTATAAATTGAATACACGGCATGATGTAAAGCGTGCCCCACATGAAAAGAAAGGAACGTTTACAAAATGACGGAACTTACAAATGCAGAAAGAGCAGCGGTTGAAGCATTACCTTACCGACTTGCATCTGAGACGGTCAATATGGCTGTGAACGGAAGAATACGCCTTTGCGAGATAAGACTCAGACGAGGAAGACCTCTCACGATCACGTCGAACGGAAAAAACCATTACTCACGTACGGTGCAGTGTACCGAGGAGGATATTGAGCTGACCCTCAGAAAGCTGTGCGGTAATTCTCTTTATTCACACGCTGATACTATAAGAGAGGGATATATATCTTACGTGCACGGTATCCGTGCGGGACTTTGCGGTAAGGCTGTCGTCCGTGGCGGAGGGATAGACGCCGTGACCGACATAACAAGCTTAAATATCCGTATCCCTCACAGAGTGAGAGGGGCTGCGGACGGAATATACCGCCTGCTTGAAAGACGCGGATTTGCAGACAGCTTACTTGTATATTCACCTCCCGGAGTGGGGAAGACCACCGTTTTGAGAGAGCTTGTGGAAAAGCTTGCTTCGGGAGAATCGGCTTATAACGTGGCTGTAGTGGACAGCAGATGCGAGCTTGCGGCGGGGCTTGACGGAACTGCGGCAGTGGACGTGCTGTCGTCTTACCCGAGAGGAAGGGGAATAGAAACAGCGGTGCGAACGCTTTCACCGGATTACGTGGTGTGCGATGAGATATGCACCGATGAGGACTTGGCGGCGCTGAGACATGCCGTCGGAAGCGGGGTACGCATCATTGCCTCTGCCCACGGCAGGTCATACGCAGAACTTATGACAAGAGAGGGATTTGAGCGGCTTCAGAAGAAGGGCGTTTTCAGCCTTTTCGCGGGACTTCTTGAAAGACATGGGCGCGGATATAAAACTGAGATCACCTTTACAGGTGATACCGAGGAGGCGGAGCAGGGGGCGTGTGTTCTGTGATAATTAAGCTGGTGGGTGCCGTTATGATACTCGTATCATCTGCCGTGATGGGGACGTACATAGCAAACGTTTACAGCAGAAGAGTTACTTCTACCGAGGCGGTGGCTGACTTTATAAAATATATAAAGCGGAATATCGAATCCTTCAGTATGCCCGTCGGCGAGATGGTCACGGCATATACTTCGGAGCATTTTGAGCTTACGGGATTTCTTGAGGCTATGCGCGCAGACGGTCTCTCGGAGGCGATAGAGGGCGGGTACCTGACCTTGTCGGGGAAAGCAGAACGGGAGTTTGCTGAGTTTGCCTCACGTCTCGGAAGTGATTATACCGAGGGAGAGGTAAAGAGGTGCGAGTATTACACAGGCGTATTCGAAGACCTGTTGAAAGCGGAACGTGAAAACGTCTCGACAAACGGCAGACTGTACAGACTGCTGCCTCCCCTCGGCGCGGTCTCGCTTATAATACTGCTTATCTGAAAAAAACGGAGGAGCGTAAATTTTGGACGTATCACTTATAATAAAAGTAGCGGGAGTGGGTCTCCTTATAGCCGCCTGTACGCAGATACTTACCCGAGCGGGACGGGACGAGCAGGCGATGCTCCTTTCCGTGGCGGGAACGGTGATCGTACTCGTTCTCCTTGCGGAAAAGATCGGGGAGCTTTTCGGCACCATACGTACGGTATTCGGATTATGACGACTTTGCAGATATGCGGTGCGGCCGTTCTTGCCGCCGCGGTAGCGGTGATCCTGAGAGATGCGGGAGCACCGCATCCCGAGGCACTTTGTACCGTATTTGCCGTGCTTGTAATGGGACGTGTGCTTACGAATACACAGACTGTAGCTTCGTTCATCGACCGTATGGCAGACGGTACTTCTGTGACGGAGTACGTCAGTACTCTTTTGAAGGCGGCAGGCATTGCCTTTACCGTTGACATGGCATCGGAGCTTTGCCGAAGTGTGGGTGAGGGAAGCATTGCTTCGTACGTTGAGACCTTCGGTAAATTCGAACTGATCGTTCTCACACTTCCCGTGGTAAGCAGTCTTCTTGAGCTGTCTATGGGACTCTTGAATTTATGAAGAAGGCTGTGATCTTAACCGTTATCCTGGTACTGACGCTTTGGCTTACCGTCCCCGTGTCTGCCGGGACGGGCGGGCGCGGAGGCATTTATCCGTCGGAGGAAATGGACGGGCTTTTTGACTCACTTCCCGAGGAAGTGAAAGTGGAGCTTGAAGATTTTCTTGCGGCAGAAAACGACGGGGACAGGCTGTCCGCCGTAAGAGACAAGCTTGACGTATTTTACTGGATAATGTACGTGCTTGATGCTGTGAAAAATGCTCTGCTTCCCGGATTTACCTCATGTGCACCGCTTCTGTGTATAATAGCAGTCAGCGCACTTTTAAGAAGATACCTGTCCGAGGGTACCCTCTCCGACGTGGGAAAATTTACGGTCGCCGTTATTACAGGGGTAACCGTGTGCGGAGTGACTGTGACATACGTTAACACGGCGGCTGTGTTTATCTCACGGATAAGCGCTGTGATGACGGCGATGCTACCCGTTATGAACGCCATACTCATCACCTCGGGCGAGCTGACGAGCGCGGGCGTGGGTTCGGCAGGGCTTATGCTGTACGTTACCGCTACGGAAAAGTTGATGGATGCGGTGTTCGTACCGCTTGCGGGGGTACTGTTGTCCCTTTGCTCGGTGACGGGCGTTTTTCGCGGAGTGAATATATCCTCCCTTGTTACGGGAATAAGAAAGGTCGTGATGACCCTTATGGGCTTTTCGCTTCTCATTTATTCCTTTGTCATGGGGATACAGTCGACGCTTGCTCAGAGTGCAGATTCTCTCTCCATGAAAACTGCACGGTTTGCCATCGGCACGTACGTACCCATCGTGGGCGGAGCACTTTCCGACGCCCTTGCCACCGTCACGGCGGGACTGTCGGTAATAAAACGGTTTGCGGGCAGTCTGGGCATCATCATTATTCTGTTGACGGTGCTTCCCGCAGTTATAAGCCTGTTTATTGGCAGGCTGTCACTTCTTATGTGTAAGACCGTCGCGGAAGCGGTGGAATGTGACAGTGCTGCAGTTATAATCGGTGACGCTGAGTCGGTGCTGTCGCTGTTTCTTGCTTTTGCGGTGCTGACGGGAATGTTTTTCATATTTGCCACGGTGCTGTTCATGAATACGGGGGTGGGGATGTATTAGCTATGGCTGACTACGTAAGAAACATAATCATAGTAGGAGTGGCGGCGTCCCTTGCAGTATCCGTGCTCCCTAAAAACGCAGACGGTGCGGGACGGCACGTAAAACAGCTTTCCGCTTTTCTGATACTTGCGGTGATCCTGTCACCGCTGTCGAAAATGTCGGATATCATATTTGCCGTAAAAAACAGTATAGATGAGCTTAGCCTGATCAGCGGTGATACCGCCGGGGCAGATGATGGATCCGACACTGCGGAAACGGTGGTCTGCCGTTACGTTGTGGAGCTTTTGTGCAGTGAGTACGGCTTTGACAGAGACGGGACAGAGGTGAAGCTGATCCTTGACGGGACGGGAGAGGAATTCACGATCCGCGAGATACAGGTGTTTACATCGGTGGGGGACAACGCAAGTTTTTCCGCTGCGGAAAAATACATAAGTGAGCTGTTCGGCGCGGAAGCTCACGTTTTCGGAGTAGGAGTAAGGAGGCAGAGATGAAGGGTAAGCTCAAAGGATTCAAACCGAGCCGCGTGACGGTGATAACGGTCATATGCGCTGTGATAGGGCTGGTCCTGCTTCTTTTCTCGGGAGGCGGGGCTGAGAAAAAGACGGATAACGATGACTACAGATCTGTTGTAAGCTATACGGAAAAGCTTGAAAACAGGGTAAGTGAGCTTTGTCTGTCGGTTGAAGGTGTAAACGAAGTGAGCGTGCTCCTCACTCTTGAGTCGGGGAGCGAGTTTGTGTACGCCGACAATATCAAGGACGAAAGCCGCGAAGGCGGACGGAGCTATACCTCCGACTATATCATAATAGAAAAGGATGACGGCACGTCTCCCGTGGTCACGTGCGAGATATATCCGAAAATACGCGGCGTGGCGGTCGTATGCAACGGCGGGGACAAGCCTGCCGTGCAGAAAAAGCTGACGGAGCTTTTGTCTGCCGCCCTCGGTATCTCGGCGGGTAAGATAAGAATTTCCGCATAGAGGAATACCGCGGGGGATGGGTGCATAGGATTTGTTGCACAGGTGTTTTTGGTCTGTATCACAGACACAGTTTAAAATCATATTTGTCATGCCGAAAGGCGGAAGGGAGAACCAATGAAAAGCGAAAGATTTAAGGGACTTAAGGAAAAGGGAAAAAAGATACTCGAATGGTTTAAAAGCCTGAAAAACAAGATAGGCTCCCGTACCATCGCGGGAGTATGCGCGGTGATGCTTGTGGGTTGTGCCGTGGCGCTAAACTTCCTCTTGTTCAGAGACGGAGGAGCTGTGGACGAGGGCGGACTTAAACCTACGATCGATCTTACGGGCATCACCGATGAAAACGTTTCCGGAGACAGCGTAGAGGCGGGTGCGTCTGCTGAGGATGATCTTACCCTTGACGAATACTTTGCAACTGTGTCTCTCGGCAGACAGCAAGCCCGCGACGAAGCGGTGGACGTACTTCTTGAGGTGTCGGAAAACGACAGTGCGGAGGCGTCCGCAAGGGAAGCCGCGATGGCTGATATCAACCGTATCGCACTTGACATCGAGAGGGAAAGCAATATCGAGACCATGGTCACCGCAAAGGGCTTTGAGAAATGCGTAGCAGTTGTAAACGGTGACACGGCAAACGTGATCGTCAGCTGTGACACTCTGACTCCCGGCGAGACAGCGCAGATAAGCGAGATAGTATACGAGGCGGCGGGCATCCTTCCCGTGAATCTTAAAATTATCGAACGGGGAGAATAAACCGAAAATTTATCACCGTACATAATTACCGAAGAAAGCGGCAATAATAATGCAAAAGAAAAATAAAAACAGAGGTATTTATGAACCGTGACAACGAATCATACAAGAAATACGTAGAAAAAAGGGCGAAAAAATCCCCCCTCCTGAAGGACTGCTTGTGGGCGTTCTTCGTGGGAGGGGGAATATGCACTCTCGGTCACGCTTTAAAACAGCTTTATTCAGCATGGGGACTCGGAGACACAAATGCGGGAATGATGGCATCGGTAACACTCGTGTTTGCCGCGGTCCTTTTGACAGGTCTCGGTAAATTCGACGACGTGGCAAAGCACGCGGGCGCAGGAACGCTCGTACCCATAACGGGCTTTGCAAACGCGGTGGCATCCTGTGCCATCGATAATAAGTCCGAAGGATTTATACTTGGCGTTGGCGCGAAGATATTTACGATAGCAGGCCCCGTCATCCTGTACGGCATCTCCGCAGGAGTGGTGTATGGGGTTGTGTATTGGGTGACAACGTTGTTTTGACACAAACGGCTTGACCAAATCGGTCAAGCCGTTTGCTATGATTGTTGCCCTCAATAGTATTAGTTGCTATAAATCCTAACGCTTGTTTCTACATCTTTAATTCTATCTTCAACACGTTTTAATTCTAAAAGGATTTCAACAAGCAATTCTTTTTCAGACATAGATAATAATCTGTTCCGTTCTTCTCTTATTTGCCGTTCTCTTTCTTCCTGTCGTTGACGTGCTTTTTCTTTCATTCTCTCAAACATAAATATTTCCGCCCTTATCTGTATTTTTCTATAATAGCAAATCGCATTTCTTCCGTTTTCTTGAACAAGTCGTATGTCCTGTATTCGTCGTA
>JAFSGU010000025.1 GCA_017440665.1 Clostridia bacterium | reverse complement strand
TAAAGTACTTAGTCAGTTTAAGCAAGAAGAAACTGCAGAAGAAATCAAAACGGAACGCAAAGTAAAGGTCGGTGTTATCGGATGCGGCGGAATCTCATACGCTCATTTCAATAATTACCTTAAGATGCCCGACGTTGAGATCGTTGCAATTGCAGATCTTATTCCCGAACAGATGGAAACAAAGGCAAATGAATTCGGTCTTCCCGATACCGTAAGACGTTACCCCAGACATAAGGAGCTCATCGACAACGAGCCTGACCTGGATATTGTAAGTATCTGCACCTACAACTCTCAGCACGCAGAGCCTGCGATATATGCGCTTGACCACGGTATCAACGTTGTTCTCGAAAAGCCCTTTACAGCTACCGTTGAGGAAGCTGTTGAGGTTATGAGAGCCGAAAAGAGAAGCGGCAAGGTGCTGTCTATCGGATTCCAGCCCAGATATGCAGAAAGCATGAAAATGATCAAGGAAGTCGTTCAGTCCGGCATTCTCGGTAAGATCTACTACATCCAGACGGGTGGCGGTCGCCGTCGCGGTATTCCCGGAGGTACGTTTATCGAAAAGGACAAGGGCGTTGTCGGTGCTCTCGGTGATATCGGCTGCTATTCCCTCGACATGGTCCTTAACGCTATCGGTTATCCCAAGCCTCTCACAGTTTCCGGTTACATATCCGATTTCTTCGGCAAGCGTCCCGAATATAATGAATTCCCTGAAGACGCTGAAAGATTCGAGGTAGACGATTTCGGTGCGGCGTTTATCCGCCTTGAGGGCGACATTATCCTAGACTTCAGAATCTCTTGGGCAATGCATCCCAACACTCCCGGTGATACCATAATCATGGGTACCGAAGGTGCGCTCAGAATACCTTCCACTGACTGTTGGAACGGCTCCATTCCCGACGGCATCACTCTTTACCACGATGTTTGCGGTAAGCAGACCGAAACAAAGCTTCCCCACCTCACAGATGATGATCCGGTTAAAACTCTCTTCTACAAGAAGATACGCAGTGTTATTGACAAGGCAGTTTACGGACTTGACAGTGATACCGTTCCTTCTTCACAGATCATCTACAACCAGGCTATCATCAACGCGATCCTTGATTCTGCTAAGCTCGGACGCGAGGTAGAGGTAGTTATTCCCGAAATTTAATTTTGCGAGGTGACTGTTATGTCAGATAAGGTACTCAGCCAGTTCAAGCAGGAAGAAAAAGCTGAAGAAATAAAGGCTGACAGAAAAGTAAAGGTAGGTATTATCGGTACGGGTGGAATCTCATTCAGCCATATCGAAAACTATATGAAGATGCCCGACGTTGAGATCGTAGCCGCCGCAGACATCATACCCACAAAGGCTGAGTCCATCATGAAAAATTGCCACGGTCTTACAAATTGCCGTTGCTACGAAAGCCATGAGGAAATGATCGATAGCGAACCCGATCTTGATGTCGTAAGCATCTGTACGTACAATACACAGCACGCAGGACCTGCGATCTACGCGCTTGACCACGGCATCAACGTGGTTCTTGAAAAGCCCTTTACAGTTACTCTTGAAGAGGCCATCGAAGTAATGAAGGCTGAAAAGAGAAGCGGAAAGGTACTTTCCATCGGCTTCCAGCCCCGTTACGACTACAGCGTACAGTACGTACGTGACATCGTACAGTCAGGCGTGCTCGGTAAGATCTACTACATTCAGACGGGTGGTGGTCGCCGCCGCGGTATCCCGGGCGGTACGTTCATCGAAAAGGAAACGGGCGGTATCGGTGCTCTCGGTGACATCGGCTGCTACGCTCTTGACCTTGTACTGAATGCTATCGACTATCCGAAGCCTCTTACAGTTACGGGATACGTGTCAGACTTCTTCGGTAAAAGTCCCAAGTATAGCGGAGAGGAAGACGCGGCTCGCTTCTCAGTTGACGATTTCGGCGCGGCGTTTATCCGTCTTGAGGGCGGTATCATCCTTGACTTCAGAATTGCTTGGGCAATGCATCCCGACACTCCCGGTGACACCATCATCATGGGTACGGAGGGCGCGCTCCGCATCCCCTCATGCGACTGCTGGAACGGCACGATCGAGCCGGGACTCAAGCTGTATCACGACGTATGCGGCAAGATGGTGGAAACTCCCCTGCCCTACATTCCCAAGGGCGAGCCCACTCTCTTCTACAGAAAGCTCCGCGGCGTCATCGACCGTGCGGTTTACGGCAAGGAGGACGCAATGATCGTTCCGTCCTCTCAGATCATCTACAATCAGGCGATCATCGACGGTATCGTTAAGTCTTCCAAACTCGGACGTGAAGTTGAGATCGTAATTCCCGAGGTATAAGCATGAAGATACTTATAATCGACGGGCAGGGCGGTCAGCTCGGTGCCGGACTCATCCGTGCGATATCTGCAAGATTCCCGGAGTGCGATATCACAGCGGTGGGAACGAATGCCGTGGCAACTGCATCAATGATAAAAGCGGGTGCGGCAAAAGCGGCAACGGGCGAAAACCCGGTAATCGTCGCCTGCAGAAAAGCAGACGTGATCATGGGCCCTATCGGTATCGTTATAGCAGATGCTCTCATGGGAGAAGTGACGCCCACGATGGCAGTTGCCGTGGGACAGGCAGATGCCGTGCGTATACTGCTTCCCATGAACAAATGCGATAATATCGTGGCAGGTGTTACGGTCAGCTCGATGGCTGAGCTTGTCGAGGATGCCGTGCGCAAGCTTGAAAAGTTAATAAAGTAAGACACCCCCCCCGTTGTGGCGCGCGGCCCACCGCGGGG
>JAFSGU010000008.1 GCA_017440665.1 Clostridia bacterium | reverse complement strand
GGGCGGTGCGGAGCGTTCGTTTTCTCCTCATCCGTCGCGGGCACGTTCGCTATGCGAAGTGCGGCGACACCTTGTCTCGCCTGCGGGCTCGGTCACGCCGCAGCTCTGACAACCGTTTGAGGTTGTCATTCACTACCGCGTCGCCGCTTCGCTACCCGCTGGGGAAGGCTTATTGAAGCGTTTCGTTCATCCGTAACCGTTGGGATGGTGCGTTTTTTACACCGTAGGGCGGGGGTTTATCTCCCGCCGTTAGACAGTGCGGGACGTTAGTCTGTATGAGATCCTTCGTCACCCGCAAGCGGATTTCTCAGGATGACACCCCGTAGTATGCCGCGCCCCAATGTGTCATTCTGAGCTTTGCGAAATATCTCTTACGTTGGAGGATGGACAGTCGCGAGGGCGGTGCGGGACGTTCGTTTTCTCCTCATCCGTCGCGGGCACGTTCGCTATGCGAAGTGCGGCGACACCTTGTCTCGCTGGGGAAGGCTTATTGAAGCGTTCGTTCATCCGCAGCCGTTGGGATGGTGCGTTTTTTACACCGTAGGGCGGGGGTTTATCTCCCGCCGTTAGACAGTGCGGGACGTTAGTCTGTATGAGATCCTTCGTCATCCGCAAGCGGATTTCTCAGGATCCCCCCGTAGTATGCCGCGCCCCAATGTGTCATTCTGAGCGCCGAAGTATCGGCAAGCGAAGAATCTCTTACGTTGGAGGATGCACAGTCGCGAGGGCGGTGCGGAGCGTTCGTTTTCGGCAGGAGCGAGCCCCTGCCCTACGGCGTTGTTGGGGTTGTTCGTTCATCCGTAGCCACACGGGCGGTGCGGGACGTTCGTTTTCGGCAGGAGCGAGCCCCTGCCCTACGGCGTTGCTGGGGTTGTTCGTTCATCCGTAGCCACACGGGCGGTGCGGAGCGTTCGTTTTCTCCTCATCCGTCGCGGGCACATTCGCTATGCGAAGTGCGGCGACACCTTGTCTCGCCTGCGGGCTCGGTCACGCCGCGGCTCTGACAACCGTTTGAGGTTGTCATTCACTACCGCGTCGCCGCTTCGCTACCCGCTGGGGAAGGTTTATTGAAGCGTTCGTTCATCCGTAACCGCGGAGAGATAAAAAACGACCGATACTCAGGCATCCCCGCGCATCGGTCGCGTCTTATTTCTTTTTACAGATATAAATTCACACCTGAAAGCTGAGAGACGTTTCCGAGCCAAAGCGTCTCTCGACTTTCAGTCATTAGTATTTGTAAGTATTATTTATACTCAACAGGTACCACGCTGTAACCCTCTGCACGCAGAGTATCAACGAGACCTGTTTCACTGAGCAGATGGGCTATACCCACGGCAAAGAACTCGACCTTCTCGTCTGACAGATACTCTTTTGCCTTATTTATCATTATACCGTCACGCTCTTCAAGAATGATATTCTTATATTCACCGTAAAGTTTCAGTTCATCCTCATCGGCATCCTCCGGAATATCGGAAGTGCTCAAATATTCACGAAGTTTAGTCTCATCTCCCTCGCACCAAAGCTCGAATAGCTCTGCAGTTTCCCCGATATATTCGTTTCTCGGAGTATTCATACTCTCTTCAAGGAGATATTCGTTAAGCTCTTCGGAAAACTTATTATACACGCCGTAATGCTCCGAGGGCGTTTCCACCTCGATAATATCCTTGTTCTGCTTTTTCGCAAGCCTTGAAAGGGTCACGTCAACTCCGCGATCATAGCTGAAGTCTCTGCCCATATCTATGCTCACGCGGTCGATCTCACCCGCTATGACCGCAGGCTTCAACAGATCAAGATAAGACCCGAGGCCGTATATACTTGCAAGTTTCGCCGCCTTTTCGTAGTTTTCTTCACTGACGTGGTCACTTAACAACGTACCGTCGGTGTAATAATATGCCTGAGCAATTACCTCCATCAGACTCTCGTCGGTTTCAATAGCATCTTCAAAATCGAGAATATTGCTTTCCACCGCAAGAACGTCGGACTCCCCAAAAGCATCGTATATTTCATCGGGAAGATAAGAAGTTCTGACGTCTCCCACGTGTATGGTGCCGAGAAGATACATCTTATTTCCTTCGGGAGAGGTCACCTCGTAGAACAGAGGCTTGGGCTTCTCTTCCGGAGCATCCGCAGGCACGACCTCATCTGAAAACGTAACGTATGCATCCTCCGTTGCAAGCGAAAGCCTTATCTCACGGGAATAGACAAGCGCGTAAATCTGTCCCTCCACGGTATGTGTACCGCTGTAGGCAACCGTGTCCGACACGGGAAGCAAAGTGTCAAGGTCTATAGTAACGTATCCGCCCATAACCGTTTTTTCGTACGCCTCGGCACGAGAATCAAGATAGTCCGCCTCTCCGAAGAAATGTTCACAGACCATATCCTTATATCCGTCGGCTGCACTGTCGTCAAGCTCGTAATTAATTATCATATAGTCTCCGACAGTGCTGCTGTCAACGGACGTGATGCTGTAAAAATCAGCGACCGCTTCAACAGCATCGTCAAGCTGTCCTTTGAAGCTGTCGGCAGTCATGTCCACAGTTTCCGTTTTTCCGTCATAGTCGGTATAAGTTGATAATCCGTCCTCAAAACGGTAGGCTGAAATATACTCGTTTGTCTCACCCTCGTAGTTCACGGTAAGATTTATTTCCCTCATACCCATGAACGGAACCCTCTCGGATTCATAACGCGTGATACTTTCCTGCTGTATTTTTGATATCGCACCCGCTTCGCTGGCTATATTGATGGTATTGGTTGCATTCATCGCAGTCGTATCCGAAGCCGCTGTCATGGAATAGTACATAAGATCGGGAACGGTAACGTCATCCACCTTCAGGCAGTTATCCTTAACGGGCACGTCGTAAGCATCTGCATCGGATGAGCCTGCCGTGACCTTTGACGTATATTCCTCCGTAATTACTGCAGGGCCGCTTTTGTAAGACAGAGTATACGTCATTTTCTCGATAGTCCCCAGGTCACTTAAAGTAAGCCTGCCCTCGGCGGACATCATCACTCCTCTGTCGTTTACGGCAAAGGTCTCAACAGCCGAGGGAGAAGAAAATATCACCGTATTGTCTTCCTTCTCATCGGCACGTACGTCACCGTAAAGCTCAGGATCAATAAGGATGACCGGAACCTGTCTGTCCATAAAGCTCTGCAAGTCTGACTCGGCGTAATAACCCGATGTATAATCGTCGGATATCAAGAGATATTCCAACCCTCCGCTGTATACCTCGGTGGTGTTATATACCTTTTTGCCGACGATATTCTTGTCTTCGATCACCGCTATACAATTCTCCTTACCAAAGCCGGTATAATCAGCCTTGCGGAAAACGGAAGTTTCAAAAACGTCACATCCGTACTCTACCTTGCGGTTGATCTGTACGTCCATGTGGAGCTTGTCTGCCTCAAGCAAAGCCTGAGACGCTTTTTCGTAAGCCGAGAGTTCCGCAGAAACGTCTTTCAAAGCATCTGCCGTCTCGCCGCCGCTTTCGGCTGTCTGTTCTCTGTCTCCGTTTGTTTTCGCAGGATCCTTAACGGACACACAGGAACACAGTGAGATGATCGTAAGTATTACGATGAGCATAGCAATGACGGATAACGTTCTTTTCATATACGTACCTCTTTTACGTTTGGTTTCTACCTTTATTATAACACAGTGGACAAAGGTTGTCAACGACCGAGACTGTGACAAATATTTGTCGCCTGATTGTTCTCAGTGTCCGTTCTTTTCATTCTACGGCAGCGAAAAGAGGATGTCAGCTTTACGCCGCATCCTCTTTTTATCTATTTCTTTTTACGGATATACTTATAAGCCTCCGTCACCGCTAAGCTCAAAGCGGACACAGCTACCACCGTTATGCATACTCCAAGATGAGGCACAATGTCTCCGAAAACCGCAGATACTGCGGGAACGAACATTATTGCAAGCACGCTTGCCGCTGTAAGCAAAGCGTACAGGAAATACGCCGTGCTGGCTTCTCCCGAACGAAGCATACTCCTCTCACCCATGATGCTCTCGCTGAGAAGCACCATTTGCATCAGAATAAATGCTATGGTAACGCCCGAAACGATCCCTACCTCAAAATGCACATCACCGTGTATCACATAAGCAGGCACCACCGCAGAAGCAAACGCCGCCGCACCGAGAGCACATCCCAAGCCAACGCGCACCATCATCTCTCTGAGCGTGGGCGCGAGGCGCAAAGATACGTTTCCGTCGGGAAGTTTTGTTCTTTCCTTGCCGAAGCTGAGGACCAGCACCGCCGCAAAATCGAATATCATACCGAGAAGCAGTATGGTCGCCGCGTTCATCGCTTCAACGTCGAAGATAACGGAGAGAAGCATACATGCAAATCTTGCAAACTGTGACGTCACTGTGTAAAGCGCCGCTTTTTTCAGGTTTTCAAGGGAGCATACCGCCGCCGACACCGTTTTCACGGTCTCGCAGAATCCTCCGAAGCCTGAAACTGCAGAGGGATATACGGATATCTCCGCCCGTCTTTTCAGCGTCTGCGGGATGGGACGTCTGTCCGATTTACTTACAGCCGCACCTACCGCGCTGTCCGTCATCATTCCCGCCTCCGACGGGTCTGAGCTTATGACGACAGAGTTTTCCTTTTTATCCGCAAGCTTCATGACCGTTGCTATACGCACCTTCATGGGCGCATCGATCTTTCCGCCGGAGTCCTCGCTTTTTTTAGGGACTGCTATCACGATACTGCCGTCCGGGACAGGCTTACCTTCAAGCACGTCACGACACGTGATAACGGGTGCGTCAGCCGGTATGAGTCCCGCATTGACCAGATATCCCTTGTCTCTGACCGTATTTGACGAAAGCACCGCGATGGACAGTGCAGCGTCTCCGATATTCTTGCACAGATCCTCAACACCGTCTTCAAGAGCCTCCTCAACAACTATAAAGCCATCGAAGCACATATTGCTCTGAAGCACGGAAAGCCGTTTAAGGGTCGTATATATAGACTGCCTGTGTGACTTTGCGATTATTATTCCGCCGCGCGCCTCGATGACTGCAGCCTGTGAAAGTATCTTACCGCGCATCTCATCGCTGAGCCTTAACTCGCGGCCGTTCACCGAATACCTGTCGCAAAAGCCCAGTACCTCGCGGATGCCGCCGCTCAGATGTATCATAAAATCCGCGCCGCACCTGACGATAACGTTATGTATACTTGCGCCTTCTGCAGTCTTATCGCATTTATAGTCAACGGGATACTCCTCCGCAGGCGCGTATTTTGCCACGTCAATGGAATACTCTTCCTTAGCACCGACACGAAGCTTTTCAAGAAGCGCCTCGGTCTCATCCGTATTATACGCACCGCCCGCAAGGGAGGTATTGCTGTCAGAGGTCACTACCGTCCGTGAAATGTCGGCAAGGATCCTGCCCGCGCCCTCATCGTTTTTCTTCACGCGGTGCATCTCTCCGTCCGCAAAATACCACGTATAGGTAACACCGCCCGACTTAAACGCAGAGACATCGGAGGCGATCACGCAACGGACGTCGGCTATCTTGTGGATACAGGCGATATCCTTCACTATAGCCCTGCCCTTCTTGCCCTCTGCCAAACGTCTGACGGGCACCGTAAGCGCGATATACCCCGTTGTCATAAGATAACTGCTGAGGGATGCCGCCGCCAGTGCCATCGCATCGATAAACGCAGACGTCAGGCTGAATATACCGCCGCGAAGCATATGCAGTCCGATGGACAGACCGCTTATTAAGAACACGAGAAGCAAGGTTATGACACTTCCTCTTCTGCACCATTCGGAGAGAGACGTCATAACGGGCACGTCCTCACCCGAGGGGATAAGGAGACCTCCGCGTCTCATGGATACGAGAGCGTCGTCTCCGCAGGCAGTCGCCATTATACGGCACTCGCCCGCCAGGACAACCGAGCCTGCAAACAGCATATTGACTCTGTATTCACATGGTATCTCGGCACCGGGAGTATCCGTAAGTATTACTGTATCTCTCTTGATAACGGAGCTTTTGTTCTCCGTTATACCCTTTTCGCTGATGCGTACCTCTTCACCGTATACGATACGGCCGTCACAGGGTACGATGTCACCCGTACCGAGGACTACAACGTCACCTTTCACGATGCCGTCCGCACGTACAACGTATGCCGTACCGTCTCTGATGACGGTCGCGCTGGGGATAGCCTCGTCAGCCAATGCCTCAAGGATGTGCCGCGCCTTCACGTAGGTCATGACGCGGAACACGATACCCGCAAGAAGTATGACGCATACAGCCGCGGCGATAACGCTTCTTTCAAAAAGTGCGGCTGTAAGCGCGGCAATGACCAGCACGGCGCAGGTCAGGTCTCCCATACTGCGCACCGCGTATTCCCACGCGGAGGTATGCTTGACGTGCCATATATTATTTTTTCCGTCGCGTCTGCTTCTGCGCTTTACCTCGGACTTGCCAAGTCCTCTGTAAATATCGCTTTTCAGCACCGATGCTACCGCCTCGGGGTCTCGCAGATGCCACTCGTTACTGTATCCGGCCATTGTTTTGCCCATACCTTTCTTTGACCTTACGGCACCTGCCGTAAAGCTTCGGTTTTACACAGTTCTCAGAATTATCTCCCCGTTTTCAACATCGGCGGAGATGCTTCTCACAGCTCCTCTGGTGGAAATTATCAGCTCGGCTACCTTGTCTTCAAGCTCCCGCTGAATATATCTTCTCATATTGCGTGCGCCGTATTTTACGGAATAGGACGCCTCAGCCACGTGGCGGTAAAGTGCATCCGTTGCCGTCAGCTCGATACCCTTTTCACTGAGAAGCTCCTTCATATCGGACACCATGATACGCGCGATCTCCGTGAAATCATCCTTTGAAAGCGCGCGGAAGGTTATGATCTCGTCAACTCGGTTGATAAATTCGGGACGGAGGAATTCGGACAGCGCCTTAGCCGTTTTTTCACTTGCCGCCTCGGAGGCACTTCCCGCAAAGCCTACGGGAGAGGTGAAATTTGAACTTCCGGCGTTGGTGGTCATAACGATGACCGTATTCTCGAAGCTTACCTCCTTGCCGTGAGCATCCGTGATCCTGCCGTCGTCAAGTATCTGCAGAAGGATGTTCATAACGTCGGGGTGAGCCTTTTCGATCTCATCGAAAAGAACTACCGAATAAGGTCTTCTGCGTATCTTCTCCGTAAGCTGACCCGCGTCGTCGTATCCCACGTATCCGGGAGGCGCACCGATAATGCGGGACACGGAGAACTTATCCATGAACTCGCTCATGTCAAGTCTGATAAGTGTCTCGGGGGAAGAAAAGAGGTCACGGGAGAGCACCTTTACAAGCTCGGTCTTACCCACGCCTGTGGGTCCTGCGAAAATGAAGGACACAGGCTTTCTCTTGTAGGACACGCCGGCTCTGCCGCGTCTTACCGCACGGGCAACCGCACCTACAGCCTCACTCTGACCGATTATACGGAGGGAAAGGCGCTCCTCCAGCTTTTCAAGACGCTCAAAATCCGTCTCGGAAATGTCGGACGCGGGAATACCCGTCCATATTTCGATAACGTCGGCAAGATCGGACTCGGTAAGATATATCTTTTCACATTCTGCGTCCAGTTCGGAAATTCTTTCGTCGATGCGAAGCTCCTCGCTCTTCAGCTCCGCAAGCTTGTGATAATATTCCGCCTCACGGCCCTCCTCGGGCTGCTCAGCCTCAAGGCGTTCTCTCTCATCCTTCAGAGCACGCTGACGGATAACGATCTCATGTCTCTCACCGATACAGGGGGAGTTCATGGAAACGTGTGCCGCCGCCTCGTCGATAAGGTCGATTGCCTTATCGGGCAGATATCTGTCGGTAATATATCTTTCGCTGAGTCTTGCGGCAGTTTCCGCTACCGCAGCGGGTATCTGTACTCCGTGGTACTTTTCGTAGTATCCCTTGATACCGCGGAGGATGTTTGCGGTGTCGTCAACGGAAGGCTCAGCCACAACGATAGGCTGGAAGCGTCTCTCAAGAGCTGAATCCTTCTCGATATGCTTTCGGTACTCGGTCATGGTG
The DNA here is from genome assembly GCA_017440665.1 of Clostridia bacterium. Classification (GTDB taxonomy): domain Bacteria; phylum Bacillota; class Clostridia; order Oscillospirales; family CAG-272; genus RUG11130. The sequence goes on along the minus strand of JAFSGU010000008.1, from coordinate 79,513 downwards.
GTGGCGCCGATTATCTGTATCTCGCCTCTTGAAAGTGCGGGCTTCAGAATATTCGCGGCGTTCATGCTTCCCTCAGCGTCGCCTGCGCCCACGATGCTGTGTACTTCGTCGATAACAAGGATAACGTTGCCCCTCTCCTTCACTTCACCGAGAAGCCCCAGCATGCGGGACTCAAACTGTCCTCTGAACTGGGTGCCGGCAACCAGCGCGGTCATATCAAGCAGGCACACCTCGCATCCCTTCAGCTTGAAGGGCACCTGTCCCTTTGCGATCCTTATGGCAAGTGCCTCAGCGATAGCTGTCTTACCTACACCGGGCTCACCGATAAGGCACGGGTTATTCTTCTGTCTGCGGCAGAGTATCTGCATCATTCGCTCCAGCTCGCGGTCTCTGCCCACGATCTCGTCAAGCTCGCCCGCCTTTGCTCTGTCGGTCAGATTCTGTGTATACGTGCCGAGAAATTTCGACGCCTTCTTTCCGTCTGCGTCCTTTCCCTTGCCTTTTTTCTTCTTACTCTCTGACGCGTCGGCACCTTCCTCACGCTTACCGCCGAAAAGCCCCTCGTTCATCAGCTTTTTAAAGTCAAGCATAGGTGCTCTGCCCTCTGCGCCCTCGTCGGACTCTGCACTCTCGATCAGAGACTGCATATCGGGATTGCCCATCAGCTCTTCCATCTCCTCGCCCAGCTTTTCAATGGTCTCGTCGTCCATTCCCGTCTGAGCCAAAATATCGTTTATAGGCTTGATACCAAGCTCCTTGGCGCACTGTATGCACAGGCCCTCCTGCTTGGACTCGCCGTTTTCTATCTTTGTCAAAAATACTACTGCCATTCTCTTATGGCATCTGGAACACATTATCATCTGGTTTTGCTTTGCCTTTCTTATGCTATGTCAAAATGTCTTTCCGTCTTAAAGCAGACCGAACAGGTCAATAGACGAAAGCACCTTCATTATATACGATCTTTCTACAACGGAAGCACCGAAAACTTCGGGATCAACTGACCCGAGAGCCGTAATAACTGCCGCAGACACACTGCTGATGAGCACCGCCAGCACAAGAGCCTCGCCCACGCCGAAAAGAAGTCCGAGAGTTTTGTTGGTACTGTTAAGCACGGGAAGCTTGAAGATCAGGTCAATGAGAAATACGAGAAGCTTCAGCACAATGAGCGCGGCTACGAATATAGCGATGAACGCCGCCGCAGAAGAAAGAGTGTCCGCGATGGGAGCCGCTATATATTCGGAAACTTTTTCAACGGTAGCCTCCGTGCCCTCGGTAACGCCCGCACACATTTCGCCGAACTTTTCCGTATTCACGGAATATCTCTCAATTATCTGTTTAAGCGCATCGGGCATGTCTTGGAACATGGATGCCAGATCAAACTTGCCCGCATCCGTTCGTGAAAGAGAGCCGATAGTCTTTGCGATACCTCCCGACAGGGTCTCGAGGGCAAAGTTCTTATAGATATACTCTCCCAAAACGGGAGTAAAAGCATACGCCGCAATAAACGCAACGACTCCCGTTACAAGTCCCGCCACAGACTTGACGAATCCTTTTTTCCACGCATTAAAGATAACGCAGAACGCTATGACCACTATTATTAAATCAACTACGTAACCCACTGTATACCTCCGTTTTTACTTTGCGGGGGTCTTCCCCGTGTCTTCGGTATCGTTTTCTCCGTTTTCAGTTTCCGCCGACGTATCAACGGATGAGTCTTCGCTCTCACCGTCAGAAGCCTTTTCAAAAGCAAAGCGGAACGCTCTGTCGGGAGTGAAGCAAAGGGGACCTGATGCCGTATCAACAAGGGAAACAGCTCCCGCATAGAGCGGATAAGTGATATCCTCCCCGTTATGAGCAAGAGAATTTATACTCTCGGCGGTCATGACGTATGCCGCAGCATCACCGTTGCTGACAGACATACACACGCCGTATACTCTGCCCGAAACCATTCTGTCAAAGGTTATTTTGCCCTCGCTGTCAAAAACGTAAACACGGTTTTCCGTTCCGATGGAGTTTGTCTCGCATACGAGAACACATCCGTCCTCGCGGGCGTCGAAGTACGTCACCTTCTCGCCTGAAAGAGCACATTCTCCCGCGCTCTCGCCCTTTTCGTTATAGAATCTCACCGCGTCGTCAAAGAGCACGGTAAAGCCTCCGTTACTGTGGGATACCGCCGAAACGGGCATTGACGTGCTGTACGTGTATGATGCCGCCTCGCTGTCCGCGCCTCTCTTATAGAAGGAGACCTCGCCCATAAACAGCGCCCCCTCCTCATATACCGAGGACACGGCAAAGTATTCACCGTCGCGGCTTATGGCTCCGTCGGTCACGTATTTATCCTTACGCACCGTCATCTTAAGCTTGAAGGCGGAGTTATAATACTTTACAAGATATTTGGACTCCTTACCCTCTGTCACGATAATGTACGAGCCGTCGTCGGCAACGGATGCGCAGACGATCGGCATATCGGTCTCGTATTTCACGACTCTGGTTATCGAGTTGTAGATCGAATAAGTCGTACCGCCTATATCGTAAACAAGGAGATATTTCTCGCTTGAAGCAGCGGCGGGATATGACAGCGACACCGAGTCCGTAAGAAGAGACGAACCGCCCACGTCAAATATCTGAACGCGGCTGTTGCCTACGGCGGCAAAGCCGTCTCTGAAGGGGACGAAAACGTCGGAGTCCTGCGCCTGATACGACACCTCGGTAAAGTCCGATGCGCTCTCAGTTACGCTGCTGAAGTCACGCATGAGATACACGAAATTGTCATAAGTAATATACTCGCCGAACTTCAGAAGAAGAACACCGCCGAAGACCGCAAGGCAGAGAATTATCAAAACTCCCACAGTCCTGTACCGGTCGGAGACCTTCTCGTAATATCTGTTTTTCCTTCTTTTTATCTCACTGTCTACCCGTATCTTTTCTTCCACTTCGCGTGGCTGTTTCTTAGGCATTTTTTCAACTCCTTATTCGGGTAATGCACCGCCGTCAGTCAGCGGCAAATTTTATAAGGTCTCCGTAATCCACACGGTTTAAATACAGACCGTGGGCAGGTGCCGTAAATCCGGCACGTCTTCTGTCACAGCTTTCAAGAATATCCGTCATATCATCGGGAGACAGTTTCCCCACAGCCACCTCTAAAAGCGTGCCCGTAAGTATCCTTACCATATTATATAAGAACCCGTCCGCCGCCGCGGTAACGGTAACTTCAAATTCACCCGTACGGCGCGCGTCAAGTCTGTGAAGGGTCCGTCTTGTGTCCTCAATAGACGAGCCGCTTGCCACGAAGGCACCGAAATCGTGATATCCCAGCAGCTTTTCGGCAGCCTCGTTCATCTTCGCGACAGCCGTGTCGTCTATATAATGCTTCACCTGATACTGTCGGTCGGAAAGAAACGGGTCGCACACCGCGCTGTCGCGGATAACGTACACGTATTCCTTGCTTTTTGCGTTATATCGGGGATGAAATCCGTCATCTACGTAGCATGCACCCACCACCGATATGTCTTCGGGCAGGTGGATACCGAGAAACCTGTGTATCTTCCCTGCGGGCACGGTACACCACACCTGCGGCACAGAAGCACTTTCGTCAGGCTCCACCGTACAGCAGTAGCCTCTTGCATGAACACCCGCATCTGTCCTGCTGCATCCCGTTACCTTACAGGGAAAGCCGAATGCCTTCTCAAAACACCTCATAAGTGTACCCTGTACGGTCACAACTTCAGGCTGTATCTGAAAGCCGTGGTATGCACCGCCGTGATACATCAGCTTCAAAAGTATTTTCATAGAACCTTCCTCTCGGAACACTTCCCCTTACATCGTTACCGTGTAGCCGGGGAGGTATATATTCATAAGCACCACCGCCGCACCGAGGGCTGTGACCGCAAGAACGAATGCGAAGTCGTACCACTTGGCGTGAAGCACGTTCATTCGCGTTCTTCCCGCGCCTCCCGTGTAGCATCTGCACTCCATTGCGGTGGCAAGATCGCCCGCGCGTCTGAATGCGGAAACGAACAGCGGGATGATGATGGGGATGATGGCACGGGCGCGCTTTATAAGTCCGCCTGAGGTAAAATCAGCGCCCCTCGCCTTCTGCGCGTTCATTATCTTTCCCGTCTCTTCGATAAGGGTGGGAATGAAGCGCAGAGCAATGGTCATCATCATTGAAAAATCGTGTACGGGCACGCCGATCTTCGCCAGAGGGGAAAGCAGTCTTTCCATGCCGTCCGTCAGAGCAAGGGGCGTGGTCGTATATGTGAGGAACATACTGGTCGACACTATCAGTAAGACTATACGGAGCACGATAAGTCCCGCATTAAACAGTCCCTCAAGGTAAATCTTCACGATCTTCAGGTCCACTAAAAGCGTGTCTCCCGTGAAGAAGAAAATATTTATTATCGCCGTAAACAGCGCGATAAACAGTATTGGCTTAAGTCCCCCTGCGATGACTCTCAGCGATATACCCGACAGGATAACGAGTGCCATCGTAGTCAGCGTAAGAAGCGCAAAGGTAAAAACGTTCTTTGCGAGGAAAAGCACTACTATATATATTATAGAAATGATCAGCTTCGCCCGCGGGTCAAGTCTGTGGAGGATGGAATTTCCCTCGCAGTACTGACCAAAGGCTATATCCATTTTCATATCGGTTAAACCATTCCTTCGTTAACTCAAGTGAAAAAACTTACTTATCAAAAAGCTCGGAGAGCTTTCCTGCGGCATATCCCACGGTGTAAACGTCGCGTCCGATATCAAGTCCGTGCTCTGCCAGTGCAGATGCCACACGGGTTATCTGGGGCACGTCAAGTCCCACTCCGATCAGCTCGTTGTAGCGGCTGAACACCTGAGCGGGAGTGCCGTCCATGATTATCTTACCCGATGCCATAACGATAATGCGGTCGCAATAGCTTGCCATATCCTCCATACTGTGGCTGACCACGATAACGGAGGTGCCGCTTGCCTTACCGAATTCCTTGATACCGCCGAGGATGCTGCGTCTGCCGCCCGGGTCAAGACCTGCCGCAGGCTCGTCGAGAATGAGAAACTCAGGTCTCATCGCGATAACGCCCGCAAGAGCCACTCTTCTCTTCTGACCTCCCGAAAGGTCGAAGGGTGAGCGGTTCATCACGCCCTCGGGCACCTTGGCAAATCTTGCAGCGTCTATGACACGTTTGTTTACCTCGTCCTCGGAAAGTCCCATATTGCGGGGACCGAAAGCTATATCCTCGTACACGGTATTGGCAAAGAGCTGATACTCGGGATACTGCATAACGAGGCCTGCGCGAAAGCGCGCCTCCCTCACCCTCTCGCTCTTCTCCCAGATATCACGCCCGTCCAGAAGCACGCTTCCCGATGAAGGCTTTGCAAGTCCGTTGAAAAGCTGTACCATGGTACTCTTACCGCTTCCCGTATGTCCGATGATGCCCGTGATACCCTCACCGATGGTGAGGTTTATGTTTTTCAGGGCGTGCGCCTCATAGGGCGTACCCTTGTTGTAGATATAATTTACGTCACAGAGTTTTATTTCAGCCATTTCACTTCACCTCACTCTGACGTTTTTTAACGGCGCGTGCGATCTCAGCGGCGCATTCCTCAAAATCGAATATATCAAGACGGACGTCAAGTCCCGCCTTTTTCATTCGGTAGAGAAGCTCGGTGGTCTGAGGCACGTCAAGATCGGCATCCCACAAAAGCTCAGGTTCGGAGAAGACCTCTCCGGGAGTGCCCGTCGTCAGCACCCGTCCTCCGTTCATGACGATGACGCGGTCGGCTCTCGCCGCCTCCTCCATATAGTGGGTGATCAGGATCACCGTCACGCCCTCCACCTTGTTAAGGTATTCGATGGTCTCCATGACCTCGCGGCGTCCCATGGGGTCAAGCATCGCCGTGCTCTCGTCGAAAATGATGCAGTCCCGCTTCATTGCGATAACTCCCGCAATGGCAACTCTCTGCTTCTGTCCGCCTGACAGCTTGTGGGGCGAATGTCTCGCGTACTTTCTCATTCCCACACATTCAAGGGCGTCGTCCACTCTGCGTCTTATCTCTGCGGGAGGAAGTCCCAGATTCTCACAGCCGAAGGCAACGTCCTCCTCCACTACGGAGGCAACTATCTGGTTGTCGGGATTCTGGAACACCATACCCACGCGGCGGCGTGCGTCAAACACATCCTCGTCGGTGACGTCCTCTCCCGTCATCAGCTTACCGTTTATATATACCTCACCCGAAGCGGGCTCGCTCAGCATACACAGCACGCTTGCAAGCGTACTCTTACCGCTTCCGTTATGACCGAGGATCGCGGTAAAGGAGCCTTTTTCCACAGTAAAGCTCACGTCATGCAAAGCTTCAACGTCGGGCACGTCGCCGTAGCCCTCATATGTGAAGCACAAGTTTTTAACTTCGATCGTATTTTCCATCGGAACCCTTTCTTCAAGCATTACAGTCTTACTGAATATCAAAACCTTACAGAACGCTCTTTGACGTCCATCTTGCGCTTGCTCCGCTGGGCAGAACAAGTCCGCTGTTTCTGACGGGGATACCCGTCTCTCCCGTTTCAAGGACACCGCTGCGTCCTCGCTCGCCGAGACTGCTCATGAGCATATAACCCATGGTAGCGGGGGAAAGTCCCGTGGTGTATGAGTTGATAAGGAAGAAGAGAGGCTCATCCGTGAGCACCTGCGCCACAAGGGATATAAGCTCAGCGGCACATTCCTCCAGCTTCCACACCTCACCGTTGGGTCCTCTGCCGTATGAGGGGGGATCCATGATAACTGCGTCGTAGCGTCTGCCGCGGCGAAGCTCTCTTTCAACAAATTTCTTACAGTCGTCGACTATGTATCTGCAGGGAGCATTTTCAAGTCCCGTCAGACGCATATTTTCCTTTGCCGCCGCAACCATACCCTTGGATGCATCAACGTGACAAAGGGCGGCTCCCGCCTCGGCGCACGCAACCGTAGCACCACCCGTATATGCGAAAAGATTCAGCACGGAGGGTCTGCCGTTTTCGTACTTTTCGGGCTGTGTTTCGATAGCACGTCTGATGATGGATGATGCCCAGTCCCAGTTTGCCGCCTGCTCGGGGAAGATACCCGTATGCTTAAAGCCCATAGGCTTTATCTGGAACTTGTAGTTACCGTAATTTATGGTCCACATATCGGGCATATTTGCGACAGTCCATGCACCGCCGCCTCCCCGTCTCTTGTAAACACCGTGGGCCTTCTTCCAAAGGGGATCCTTCTTAGGTGTATTCCAGATGATCTGCGGGTCGGGACGTATCAGTATGTAATCTCCCCATCTTTCAAGACGCTCACCGCAGGAGGCGTCGAGAAGCTCGTAATCCTTCCAGTTATCGCAAATCCACATATCAATCGATCTTTCCTTTCATGGTCGTAGGTTTGTTGTAGAAATCCCTAAGTCTTGACGATCCGCTGTGCGCATGGCATATTGCCACGGCAATGGCGTCCGCCGTATCGTCGGGTGAGGGAGGCTTTGTCAGCCCAAGCATCATGGTGACCATGCTGATGACCTGCTTTTTCTCCGCCCTTCCGTATCCGACCACCGCCTGCTTTATCTGCAGAGGTGTGTATTCGTTTATGTCCAGCCCGTGGCGTGTGGCGCAAAGCAGAATGACGCCTCTCGCCTCCGCTACGATGATACCCGTCTTCTGGTTGGTGTTCCAGAAAAGCTCCTCTATCGCCAGGGTATCCGGCTTATATCTTTCTATCACCGTGGTAAGGTCCTCGTATACCGAGTTCAGTCTGTCCTCGGTGGGAGTGTTTGCCTCCGTGCGGATGGCTCCGTATGCCACGGGACGGAATTTCCCGCCCACGTAGTCGACAACTCCCCAACCCACGATGGCGATACCGGGGTCTATTCCTAAAATTCTCATCGCTTCTCCAAACGTTATCCGTACAGCCCGACGGCATGTACATACAACTATACCATTATAATATAATATTATAACATATTTTCTCACGTAAAACAACCATGCGGGGGGTAATAATTCAATTTTTTCTTACTATACGGCTCATTTTGTTTTTCTTTTCCCATGACACTGTTGAAAACCTTCAACGCTGGTAAAAAAAACGCTCAAAATACCATTTTTTCGCGGAGAGCACTTCACATTCGACAAAAAATGTTTTATAATATACTTAGTATAATGAGTAATTGTGTACCCTCTACCGTACGGGACACAGAACGGAGCAGTTATGATCACAAAGCACCTTTTTATCATTAACCCCGTAGCAGGAAAAACAAATTCCTTTGACACTCTCAGCCGCAAAATATACGAAGCTATTGCCTCGCTCGATCCCGAAACGAATATCTTTGAGATAAAGACCACCGCCGCAAAGGGCGACGCCGGCGTATTTACGAAAGCCGCCGCTGACGACGCGGATGAGGTCCGTATTTACGCATGCGGAGGCGACGGCACCATCAACGAGGTCGTAAGTGCCGCCGTAGGTCTTACAAACGTATCCGTATGCCCTGTACCAGTCGGAAGCGGAAACGACTTCGTCAGATGCTTCGACGGATACGAAAAAGAGGATTTTCTCGATATATCCGCTTGTATCCGCGGCGACACTATCCCCTGCGACGTGATGCGCGCGGGAGACTATTACAGCGTAAACATCATTTCCGTGGGTCTTGACGCGGTGGTAGGCGCAAGGCAGAAGACGTTCAAAAAGGTACCCGGCATCTCAGGAGGCATGGCGTATAAGGTGGCCCTCGGACTATCCTTTATGACGGCTATGAAAAACAAGATAAGCTTCGAGCTTGACGGTGTTCCTCTTGCCGTTGGCAGTGATTATATCACACTTGCCGTTGCGGGTAACGGAAAATGGTACGGCGGAGGCTTCAAAGCCACACCCTATGCTGACATCTCCGACGGACTTATGGATTTCATAACGATCCGAACCATCTCCCGTCTCGAATTTCTTAAATACGTTTCCATATACAAAAAAGGCGAACATATCGAAAAGATGCCCTTCGTCAAATACCAAAGATGCAAGAAGATCAAAATGATCTCCGACAAGCCCATAACGATCCAGTTTGACGGTGAAGTTCAGGTCATGGAAAATCCCGAGATCGAGATAATCCCCGCAGCTACACGTATTATCCTTCCAAAGAAGAACGGCTGACATACCGGAAAGGAATATCCTAATGACCAAAATTTCAAAAGTCACACTTTCGTTAATCCTCTGCCTCACACTCTGTTTCCCCGTTGCCGCTGCGAACTTGGACGCAGGCACCGAATATCTCGGTTCCTACACGGTAGAGAATGAGGGCGGGATCACAGCACATACCTCTGATCCATACGCTTTAAGCGTTTCCGCCGAAGCAGGAGGATCAGAGTATATAGACACCTTCGACGATTTCGTACGTGAGATCGTACGCCGCATGGAGGAACGGGAAGAGCACATTGTTTTGAAATACTCCCGCGACAGCGTTGTCGACGATGGATTTTTCGACACTCTGTTCGAACGCATCTTTCAGCACACGGGGGACCCCCGCGGAGGAGATTATCTGCGTTACCAATACAGCAACTATAAATGCTCCTATGAAGGATTCAAGCGAAGCGGTATATGTTACTACACATTTACATTCAGTTTGAAATACTACACAAATACCGAACAAGAGGCTGCTGTCGACCGTGCCGTAGAAAAGATCGTCCAAATAATCAAGCAAAACTACACTACCGACTACGAAAAGACCATTGCAATATACAGGTTCGTAACAAACAATACGGAGTACGACAACGAGAACCTGAACAACAGCAGCTACAAGCTTAAGTATTCCGCCTATGCCGCGCTGTTAAACAAAACTGCGGTTTGTCAGGGATACGCAAATCTCATCTACAGGCTTGCTCTTGAGCTCGGGATCGATTGCCGTATCATCTCCGGCATCGGTAACGGAGGAGCGCACGCCTGGAATATCATCCGCGGTGATGACGGACGTTATTATCTTTTCGACGCAACATGGGATGCTCAGAGGATCCGTGCAGATCGGGAATATGCCTACATATTCTGCGGAAGCGAAGAGTTTGACGACCACATCGCCGACGAAAGCTTCCTCACCGCAGAGTTCACGTCAAGATATCCCATCTCCACCGACAGCTATAAGTTAAAGGACGTAGGACATATTTCAGACGGAGCTTTTCGTATCAACCGATATGCTACATCCGTACAAAGCGGAGAGAAATCCGGCATCTGTCTTGTCTGCGGTGCTAAGAGTGAACGCATTTCCATACCCTACGTCCATGCAGAGGACGTCTACAAAAATTACGTGTCCAAGAGCTGGTCCGAGGACGGTATCAACTTTGTAAGCTCCAACGGGCTTATGGGCGACACCGGCAACGGCGATTTCAAGCAAACGGGAAAGATGACCCGGTCCATGTTCGTGACCGTCCTTTACCGACTGGCAGGTTCACCCACCGTTTTGTCTGCGTCCCCATTCACCGATCTTGACCCCGCACAGAGCTGGTATCACAACGCGGTTGTCTGGGCATATGAGAACGGTATCGTAACGGGTACGAGCGCTGCGACGTTCGCACCTAACGCCGAGGTAACACGCGAACAGATCGCCACTTTCCTTTACAGATATACCGTTAACTATCTTAAGGTTGACGTGTCGGGTGTCAAAAACGACATCTCCTCCTTCCCCGATGCCGGCAGCGTCGGAAGCTATGCCAAAGACGCGCTTGCGTGGGCAAACGGAGTCGGACTCATCAAGGGTCAGTCCTCCGGTGACAAATCTTTTCTTGCACCCAAGAATGATGCGACACGCGAAGAGGTAGCAGTCATCATCTTCCGATTCTGCACCGCAGAGTAACGGTATGATATATAAAAGCTGAGGCTTCATGAGAGTATCTCATGAAGCCTTTTATCTATTTGTTTTTTGTAAGATCCTCGCAGCGCAGACTCTCCGCCACCGTACCGTTTACGCAGATCACATCTGTAACGAAGCAGTCGTCCCGAAGAACGTCAGCATCCTCCGTCCCGCTGCCAATGCCGATAATTACGGCATGGGTACCGCAGGACTTTTCGTTTTTTATGGCGCTTTTTATGGCGCTTGCTTCGTCGTCGGTATCGTATATATCCGATACCGCATTGCCATAGGATAACGCGATCACCGTCACGTAAGCATCGCCGCCCCGTCGGACTGTCTCATGCATTCTGTGCCATATCATGAAGTTTCGCACCTGTCTCAAGCTGACAGGTTCCCCATTCGGCAATGCCGCGTGCATACTGCCGCAGTATTCCTCATAGGTTTCCTTGATATACGTAGCAACACCCTCGCCAACACCGGGAATTATCATCAGCTCCGCCTTATCTGCCGCAAACACTCCGAGAAGGGAGCCGAATCGGTCAAGCAGAGCGTGAGCAATGGTATTTGTGTTGTGCCTTGGCACCGCGTCAAAGAGAAACAGCTCAAGCATCTCGTGGTCACACATCGTAGCCTCATCTCGCTCAAATTTCGCTCTGAGTCTTTGTCTGTGACGGTTGTGGATCGGTAGTACTTGTGATTCCATATCAGTCCACCGCAACTCCCGCCGCTCTCAGATACATTTTTGCCCACGCGGGTGAGTTTGCCGCCTCCAGATTGTTTATAAACAGAATGTCGGTAAGGTCATAGTCAGCAAACATCTCTTTCACGTTCATGGTGGTATATCTTGTGTCCACTACCATGATGTTACCGTAGTTCTCCGCAAGGAAGGGAACGAATGCGTTTCCGTATGAGTCCTTCAGCACCAGAATATTTCTGTCCTGAGGGTTTTCGGGAACGTTTATGACCGTGTAGGGATTGTCTCCGCAAAGGAACGCCGAATAGGTCTTACTGCTTTCCATGATCGCCGTGTCGTACACGGTGACCGCACCGCTTCTGTCGGTAACGGTCATGGTCAGCTTCTTCTTTGTCATGAACGCCTCAACAGTGTCCTTGAAGGATTTCACCTTGTCGTTTTTGGTATATTCGTACATCGAACCGCTGTAGCTGTCGGTGAGCACCTTGATGTTGAAGTCATCATGCTCAGCCGCCTCAAGCCCCACGGATTCCACAAACGCCTTGTACGCATAGTACGCGCCCCGCTGTGTCCAATGGTGGTCGCTTTTGAAGTAGATATACTCGTCGCGGTGGTTGTACATCTCGGCATAGGTGTTTACGAAATTGACCTTGGTGCCGATAAGCTCGTCAAGACGGGTGAATATCTCCGCCTGATCGGGTAGTTTCTCCCTTATCTCCCCGTTGTCGATGCGTATCGCCGAGGTGGGGATAACACACGCGCTGACACGGGAGTCGGGGAATATCTTTTTGTAATACGCAAGCGTGTCACCGTATTCGGAAGCGTAGTTTTCAAGATACCACGGCTGTGTGTACACAGCGTCGCCGTATATGAACAGACCGTTGGTCATAAAGTCTGCAGTACCGCCGTTGTCGACACCGCCGAAGGCAATGCTCTCTACCTTGACCTTACATACCGCCGAGGCGTCCCCCGCTCTGCAGGTCACCACCGCCTCACCGGAAGCCTTTGCTTTAAGCTTTGCGCCGTCCTCGTCAAAGGTCAGCTCAACTGCGTCTGCGTTATCGACCTCCCACGTGACGTCATCCGTTACAGTCTCGTCAAGCTCAGCAGTAAGAACGGCACCGCCGCCCACCGTAAGGGTAAGGGCAGTTTTGTTGATGCGTATACCGCCCTCGGGCACAGGCTCTTCGTCAGGCTTTGAGGTGTCAGCCTGGGTATTATCCTCAAGTCCCGCAAGAATGTCGCCCACGGATGAATCGTCCTCATCCTTTGACGTACCGGGGTCAAGGACCTCAAACCCGCCGTCTCCAAGGTCAAGCTCATATCCTTTAAGGCTGTCAAGCTTCTTTGAAAGAGACACCACAGAATCACGGAACAAAAACGTATCCGCAAAATAAAGGTTTATACCCTCGGTAAAATCTCCCGACACGAGAGACTCAAACGTAATGCGTGGGAACTCAGCCAGCTTGCGCTTTTCCACCTCGGACTCGGTGGGACGGTCAAGCTGAAACATATTTAATACAGCGATAAGTCCGAACACTGCCGCCACCACAGCAAGACATATGAAGTCCGCACGCTTTCTGCGGCGGATCATCTCACGGCGGATGCGTTCCCTCTTTAGCCTCTCCCGTCTCGCTCGCTCCTCGGGAGTCATCACGGGACGGTTAATGCCCGCCGTGCTTCTGTCATTCACCTGTCCTTTGCGGAATGCAGGACGGCTGTTATTATTAAAATTATTGTTCATACCTGCACCCCTCTCAGAAATTCCAGTATAAGAACGGGCTGTACGTGTCGCCGATCATTCTGACCGTTGACAGCAGAAGCAGAGCTATCGACACCGCCGTCATAACGTACCGTCTCGCCTCATAGGATACCTTAAAGCGGGAACGGAACAGCTTTACGATGAAGGGTACCGTCGGCAGGGAGAACAGGATACCTGCAATAAGCAGGTTCAAGTTACCCATAAACAGCGATCTTGCAAAAATATCGCTGAAGCCGTCCACACCGATACCGAAAAGGTATCCGATGGACTTTGCCGTGTCGTCGGTAAAGTAAAACAGCGCAAAGCCGAACACAGTGATAAACGCCACGTATACACGGGATATTATCTCACTGACTACAGGATTTATTCTTTCCATAAAGCCAAGGAAAAATTTCTTTTCAAAAATGAGAAGTACACCGTAGAACAGTCCCCACAGCACGAAATTCCATGACGCACCGTGCCACAGACCCGTCAGGAACCAGACCACCACGATATTTCTTATGTGGCATCGTCTGTTACCGCCTAAAGGAATGTACACGTAATCTCTGAAGAACGTGCCAAGTGAGATATGCCAACGTCTCCAGAATTCCGTCGCACTGCGCGAAGCATAGGGGTAGTTGAAGTTCTCGTTAAACTTAAAGCCGAACATTTTGCCAAGGCCTATCGCCATGTCGGAGTATCCCGAGAAGTCGTAGTATATCTGCAAAGCGAAGAATACTGCGCCGATCCATCGGCCCATGACGGTCACGTCCGTCAAAGCATAAAACGACTCAGCCGCCGCAAAGCAGGTATCTGCAATAAGCAGCTTTTTCGCGGCACCCACCGCAAAACGGTAGATACCGTCGTTAATCTCGAATGGACGCACGCTCATGTCGTCAAGCTGATCCTCGATGTCCTTGTAGCGGACGATGGGACCTGCTATCAGCTGAGGGAAAAGGGATACGTACAAAAGAAGTCTGGTAAAGGACTTTTGCACGGGAGTGTCCCCTCTGTATACGTCGATAACGTAGGACATAGCCTGGAAGATGAAGAAGCTGATGCCGATGGGCATTACTATCTTCGGCACGGGTATGGATGTGCCGATAAGGGCGTTGACAGTCTCCACCGCAAAGCCCGTATACTTAAAGAAGCCAAGTATCGCAAGACTCACCGCAACGGAGAGCACCATCCACAGCTTTTTCATTTTAGGATCCCGATATACGTCTATCAGTCTGCCGAACAGGTAGTCAAAGCCTACCGTCAGGATCATCAAAAATACGTACACCGGCTCTCCCCAGCCGTAGAAAACAAGGGAGAACGCGATAAGGATGCCGCGTCTTACGGCATTTCCCTTCACCGCAAAGAACGCTGCAAAAAGCACCGCCAGAAAGGCGTACACAAAAAACGGATGCGAAAATACCATCAGTTAACTCCAATCAAAACAAGCAGAAGCTCAGATGCTGTCGATAATACTTATGATCTCAGAGGGATGATGCGCCACGTATTCGGCTCCCGCAGAACGAAGTCTGTCCTCATCCTGAAAGCCCCACGTGACGGAAATACATTTTACACCGGCTCTTCCCGCGGTAATAACGTCAACGTCGGAGTCGCCTGAGTAAAGTGTGTTTTCAGGCGCGGCTCCCAGCTCGTCCATAACGCGGAGAAGCATATCGGGCGCGGGCTTGCGCTTGATGCCGCACTCCTCCATCTCGCCCATCACGCCGTCGATATCCTTGAAGAAGATGTCGCACAGCTCCTTTGTGGACTTGTAGTATTTGTTTGAAACGACCGCGCTCTTGATGCCGCGTCTCTTAAGCTCAGCCAGCATTTCGGGAATACCCGCATAGGGTGCAGTCTCGCGGAGAAGATTATCAAGGTATATCTGCTTATATTCCGCAGTTGCCGCCTTTACCTCCGCTTCATCTGTGACTGCGGGGAGAGCACGGCGGATGAGCATCTCAGCTCCGTCGCCGATAAAGCTTCTCACCTCGGCGGAGGTACGGGTAGGATATCCGCGTCTTTCAAGAGTTACGTTTACTGCATAGGTAAGGTCTGACAGAGTGTCAAGAAGTGTTCCGTCAAGATCGAAAATTACTGCCTTTGGTGTCATTGTTGTTTTCCTTTCGTTTCGTCTTATATCAGTGTCCGTAGCCTTCCGTTTCGAGAAGCACGGAATAGTCTCTTATACAAATTACGATATCCGGCTTGACTTCTTCGATCAGGGCTTCGTACGCGCCCTCTTCAGCATATCTCAGGTCAAGAGAGTGCATCTCGTTGAAGCCGTGCCACGCGAAGGTCTCGATGGCATTGGTAAAGCTCTCGCCGTATATGAGCACGGTGGGAAGCTCGTCCCTTCCCGTGTCGATAACAGTATGTGCAATGTCTCCGCCCATGTATGCGGTGTACAGCACGTCGTCCTCCTCGCTTTCGGGAAGAGTGACGACGGTGGATGCTACATTGTACCCGTTGTTGTAACGGGTGTAGGGAACGTCGTCCTTCGGCACTATGATTCCCAGCTTTTCGTCACTTTCCCACATGCCGAATATTTTACGGAGCCTGCTTCCCACGTACTTATTCGGAAGACTTTCAACTTCAAACTCGTCTTCTTCAAGAACGTCGAGCACGTCCCCCGTCTTTTCCATGTGTAGGGAGAGCATAGCCTTGTAGGTCTCGTACGCACCCATGATGCCGAAATGGTGGTCAACAGTTGAAGTAAAATAATCGGGACGACCCATGGTCCCGTACAGCTCGCCTGCGTCAAGGGTAGTGACTCCCCTCTCTGCAAGCTCACCGAGGAAAGCATCCCTTGCTGCGGTCAAATACTCGTCTCTGTTATTTAAGTAAGAGGGGTACTTGTCCGCGTAGCAGGTATACTGGCACGGCATCGCCACAAAGTAGTATTCCCCGCCGAAGCTTTCCGCAAGACGGACTCTTTCATAAAACCTGTCCGCCGCGTCCGCCGCTTTTTCCGCTATTTCCACGGTGTCGATCTCTTCATGGGGAAAATACGGCAGAAGCACGCCGTCACCTAAGTATATATCATTCACCACGGGACGGCGCAGTACGTTGATATCCGTCCACGTCGTTGCCGCAAGAAACCCATCCCTTGCGGGAGCATGGTCCTTCACGTAAGAGCCAAGCTCCTCAAACAGACTGCCGTCAAGAGCTCCGTCCCACGTGAATTCGGGAAGGTCTGCAAGACTTCTGTTTTCGTAATAGCTCACGTCATCCTTTTTCGAAAAGATGAAGATGAGCATCGCGGCGCAAAGTGCCGTTACGAATACCGCAGTCATCAGAACGGAGGAGATCTTTCTTATTCTGTTCACGTCAATTTCCCTCCCGATCAAAATCTGAAATATATAAACGGATTAAAGCTTCCCGAAACAAGCTTCGCATAAGACAGCACAAACACCGCCGCCGCGAATACTTTTCCGAATACCTCGCCTGTCACGACCCATACTGCCCTGTCCCCTCTCTTTTCAAAGAAGCTGCCTATGAGTCTCTTTACGGGGAATATGCCTATAAAGCAGAGAACGAGCTCAGGCAGGTACTGTCTTACAAGATACTCCGCCTCGCGGAAGTCGGGCGAACCCGCAAACATGGCAGAAAGGTAAATAACAGCGTCGCCGAGGGTCTCCGCGCGGAAGAACACCCAGCCCACCAGCACGATGAGCATGGTCAACAGGTGCGACAGCGGTTTCGGTATCTTCTTCATCAAGCCTGCGAAGACGTATTTTTCAAGTATGAGAAGCACGCCGTAGTATACGCCCCACAAAATAAAATTCCATGACGCGCCGTGCCACATTCCCGTGAGGAACCACACCACCGAAAGGTTGAAGATATGTCGTCCTGCCGAACAGCGGTTTCCGCCCAGGGAGATGTATACGTAATCTCTGAACCAGGTGGACAGGGATATATGCCAGCGTCTCCAGAATTCGGTAACGGAGGCGGATATGTACGGATAATTGAAGTTTTCGTTGAACTTAAAGCCGAACATTTTTCCGATGCCTATCGCCATGTCGGAATAAGCTGAAAAGTCGAAATATATCTGGAATGCGTATGCTGCCGCGCCCACCCATGCGGCAGGTGAAGTAAGTAAAGAGGTTCCCGTGAGGGAAAACACCTTGTCCGCCACCTCACCCATGGGGTTAGCCATGAGCATCTTTTTGCCGAATCCCAGCATAAACCGCACCGCACCGTCGGAAAAGTCCCCGAAGGAATGCGTACGGCACACAAGCTCACGTTCAACGTCCGTGTATCTTACGATGGGTCCCGCAACGAGCTGAGGGAAAAGGGCAACGTACAGACACACCGCAAGGGGATTTTTTTGGCAAGCCGCGTCCCCCCTGTATACGTCGATAACATAGCTGAGTCCCTGAAAGGTGTAGAAGCTGATGCCAATGGGCAGAGCAAAGCTCACAGCCCTGTCTATCATCCCCGCGGATTCAAGCATCCCCGTGAAAAAGCCTGCGTATTTAAACACGCCGAGAAGTCCCAGCCCTACGGCAAGGGTCAGAACAAGGGACAGCTTTTTCAGCGTCCTGTTCTTAAAAAGTCCTACCGCAAGTCCGCCGAAATAGTTTACCGCCAAAGAGAGTACAAAAAGGGCAAGATACCTGACACCGCCCCAAGCATAGAAAACGATACTGAATGCCAAAAGCACCGCGTTTCTCACCTGAAGAAGCTTTGCGGGAACGGCAAAATATATGAGAAATAAAAGAGGCAGGAAAAAGAGAAGAAATTCTTCGCTTGTAAATACCATAAATAGCTCCGTTTAAGTTCTGTTCGTCGGATCTTGCGCCCACTTAAAAACGCCCAAAATCCGCTATTTTAAGTATATCACAAGACATAGTGAAAGTCAAATATTTCGCGGTATTTTAACAAATATTTCTACTGTCCCCCTGCCGCGTCTTTGCCGTAATATTTTGTAAAAATTTATTTTTTCTTCACTTAGATATTTAATAATCGGGCAAGTTGTGATATAATGTAGTTTAGGAGTAATTCCAAAGCAAAAAAAGCACAAGACGGAGGTACGGAATGAAGGATAAAAGCTTACTTCGCCGCGTAGCAGACGCACTCAGGACAAAGAGAAAAACGTCCGCTGTCATCCTTGCCGCAGGAAGCGGTGAGAGGTTTTCCGCAGGAAGCGGAGAGCTCACGGGAATCAAAAAGCAGTTCGTTCCCATCCTCGGTGTGCCCGTCCTTCTTCGCACGGTCACTGCATTTGAAGTATGTCCTCTCATTGACGAGATAATCGTAGTCACGGGAGAGGCAGACGTGGAATATACCCGTACGCTTCTCGAGGGCGTGATAACCAAGCTCACCTGCGTTATCCCCGGCGGTGCCACCCGTCAGGATTCCGCCATGGCAGGACTTGAAAAAATATCGCCCCAAAGCGAATTTATTGCCATCCACGACGGAGCACGCTGTCTTGTCACATGCGACATCATAGAAAACGTACTGCTGAAGGCATATGACACAGGTGCCGCCGCAGCCGCGGAAAAGGCAGTGGATACCGTCAAATACGCAGACAGCCACGGTGTTATCGAAAAGACCATCGACAGAAATTACGTATGGCTTATGAAGACACCTCAGATCTTTAACGCAAATATGTACCGTGCGGGAGTGTATACCGCCCTGAAGGACGGCGCTTCGGTAACAGACGACTGTATGCTGGTGGAAAGACTGGGCTTCAAGGTACACGCAGTCGACTGCGGACACGAAAACATCAAGCTGACCTACGCTACGGATAAGATAATAGCAGAGGCTATACTTACCGCAAGAGAGCAGACTGAGAAAAATGACGTGTAAACGCCGCAGTTCAAAGAAAGGTATCAGGTGATAATAATGAGAATCGGACACGGTTACGACGTACACAGAACGGAAGCGGGACGCCGCCTCGTTCTCGGAGGGGTCACCATCCCCTGCGAGTTCGGACTTAAAGCTCACTCCGACGGAGACGTGCTCATCCACGCTCTTGCAGACGCCATCCTCGGTGCCGCGGGACTGCGGGACATCGGATACTATTTTCCCGACACGTCCGAGGACACTCTCAATATGGACAGCCGTATAATACTTAAAGCCGCGCTTGAAAAAGCCGCGGAAAAGGGTCTCCGCTTCAGCTATGCCGATTGCACGGTGGTAGCGCAAAGGCCGAAAATGGCTCCCCATATCGAAAGCATCCGAAAATGTCTCAGTGAGACCATGGACGTCCCGGTTGACAGAATAAACGTTAAGGCGACTACCGAAGAGAAGCTGGGATTCACGGGAAGCGGCGAGGGCATCGCCGTTCACGCAGTCTGCCTTCTTGACGAATAAGTCACATCTATATAAAGCCCCAGGGCACAGGGAAACGATCACACTTCCCCTCTTTTAAACTTCCTCCCCTGCCTGCGGCGGATACTGTTTTGGGAGCGTATACCGCTCAACTACAGAATATGTAATACCCCACCACCTTTGACACAGCGGAGGCTTCGTCCCGCCGCGACTAAAACGGAGATAAACATGAAAAACAAAGCGATCATCGCCCCTTCCCTTCTTGCCTGTGATTTTCTTCATCTCGAGGACGAGGTGAAAAGTGCCGTAGCCGCAGGGGCTGATATTTTCCACGCCGACGTTATGGACGGCGTATACGTACCCAACATCAGCTTCGGCTTTGATATTATAAAATCCATCGTCAGCGTAAGCGACATTCCCGTCGACGCTCATCTTATGATCAAGAAGCCCTACGCTTATATCGACACTCTCAAAAAAGCGGGCGTCTGGTCAGTTACCGTCCACTCGGATTTCGACACTCCCGACGTAGTCAGAAGCACTCTTGAGCAGATAAAGGCGGCAGGCCTTAAGGCGGGACTTTCTCTCCGTCCCTGCTTCGACGCATCCGAGCTTGATCCTTATGCCGACATCTGTGACATGTTTCTTATCATGACCGTGGAGCCGGGATTCGGCGGTCAGAAGTTCATGGCTGACATGCTTCCCAAAATAAAAGCGGCACGGCTCATCGCTGACGCCGCGGATCACCCCATCTCCGTACAGGTAGACGGAGGCATCGGGGAAGCTACCATCGGACTTGTGGCGGAAGCGGGCGCGGACAACTTCGTAGTCGGTACCGCATTCTTTAAGACAGATGACAGACTCGAGAACACTGCAAAGCTCCGCCGCATCGCAGAAGAAAATATGAACTGAACCGGGATACAAATTTTACTGAAGAAAGGAGATTACGGCTATGATAGACGATATCAGAGAACCCGTTTCAAAAATTGAAGACTTGCTTGAAGAAAAGGACTATAGGGTTCTCCGAAGTTATCTCAGTGCATTCGAGCCTGCAGATATTGCGGAAATATTCGACGAGATAGACGAAGATGATATTCCTCTCCTTTTCAGGATACTCCCGAAGGATCTTGCGTCCGACTGCTTCGTTGAGATGGACAGCGACCATCAGATGCTTCTTATCTCATCCTTCAGTGACCGTGAGCTCAGCGACGTGATGGAGGATCTTTTCGTCGACGATACCGTCGACCTGATCGACGAGATGCCTGCAAACGTCGTTAAAAGAATACTCAGCCAGACTCCTCACGATAAGCGTATGGCTATAAATCAGATACTCGCTTATCCAAAGGGAAGCACGGGTGCGGTCATGACCACCGAGTTTGTGGAGCTTAAGGCTGACATGACCTACGAGGACGTGTTCAAGCGAATCCGCCGTACCGCCGTTGACAAGGAGACCATTTATACCTGCTACGTCACCGACTCATACCGTCATCTTATCGGCGTCGTAACGGTCAAAGACTTTCTCGTTTGCCAAAACGAAGAGGCAACGGTAGCTGAACTTATGGAAACGCAGATAATCAGCGTCACCACAACGGAGGACGAGGAATCTGCCGCTAAGATGCTCTCTAAATACGACCTTCTCGCCCTTCCCGTCGTTGATAACGAAAACCGTCTCGTCGGCATCCTTACCTACGACGACGCTATGGACATTATCGAAAGCGAGGACACCGAGGACATCGAGATCATGGCGGCTATCACGCCTACCGACAAGCCCTATCTTAAAACGGGCGTATTCGAGACATGGCTGAAGCGTATCCCATGGCTCATGCTCCTTATGATATCCTCCACCTTCACAAGTAAGATACTTCAGCATTTCGAAACGGCACTTGCGGCGCAGGCGGCGCTGATCGCCTTCATCCCCATGCTGATGGGTACGGGCGGTAACGCGGGAAGCCAGGTATCCGTAACGGTCATCCGCGGTCTCAGCCTTGACGAGATCGAGCTTCGCGACATCTTCAGCATCATTTGGAAAGAGATGCGCGTGTCCGTGCTTTGCGGCGCTTCCCTTGCTGTAGTAAATTTCGGCAAGATGCTGCTTATCGACAACGTTACCATTCAGACTGCTATCGTAGTCTCTCTGACAGTATGTGCCGTAGTTATCATATCCAAGCTCGTGGGCGGAATTTTGCCCCTGCTCGTTAAGACCATCGGATTTGACCCCGCAGTTATGGCAAGCCCCTTTATCACCACGATTGTTGATGCAATGTCACTTCTCATCTATTTTGCCATCGCGTCCGTTATGCTCTCAATGTAGTTTTTTCGTTATCGCGTAAAAAAACGCGCATACATTTGACATTTCGCGCATAATTTGTTATAATAAGATAAAGAAATAAAGTAAACCTTAATATACAGGAGGCAATTATGTCATTTTGGGACGATCTTCAGAAGACCCTCAGCGAGGCTACCGATTTCACAGTTCAGAAAACAACTGAGCTTGGCGACCTTGCAAAGCTGAAATACAACATCCACTCATCCGAAAAGAAGCTGGAGCGCATCTACGCGGAAATGGGTAAGATCTGGTTTGATATCAGAAAGAACGGTGTTGACCGTGAGAGCGAGGCTGCGACTCTTGTCATGCAGGCAGAAAAGCTTGCCGGCGATATTGCAGGCATGAAGGCAGAGGCCGCAAAGCTCAAGAAGACCAACGTTTGCCCCGTTTGCTCTGCTGAGATATCAAAGGAATGTACTTTCTGTCCCGTATGCGGCGAGAAGCTCTGCGATGATGCCGATGACGTTGATGATGCTGATGAAGCAGACGAGGACATCGACTAAGTCACAAATAGGAAAATGTATCCGTCCGAGTATGTACGCCGTATTCGGACGGTCGTTTTTTATACTTAAAAAGAGACAGACAAGACACAAATAACGTCACCCACATTGACATAAGTGGGCAATTGTGTTATCATAGTATTGTGGGAATGTGTGGCTACAGATTCCACCCTTTCCTACCTACTACGACAAAAAAGAACAACTACATAAGGAGTACATCATGGATAACAAGATCACCACAGAAGCACTTGGCATTACACCAAAAAACGGCAAGCTTACAAGCGAGCAGATTACAAAGGTAAAGTCCTACGGATGCCTCAGAGATAAGCGTTTCGACGACGTTTTCAACGTAAGAGTCATCACACGAAACGGAAGAATTTCATCAGACGAGCAGAGAGCAATCGCAGAGGCGGCAGACCGCTTCGGCTCATCCGAGGTTGCAATGACAAGCCGTCTCACAGTAGAAATACAGGGTGTTCCCTACGACAATATCGCACCCCTCATGGTATTTCTCGCATCCCACGGACTTGAAACAGGCGGTACGGGTGCAAAAGTACGTCCCGTAGTTGCATGTAAGGGTACCACCTGCGTTTTCGGTCTTATCGACACCGCGGGACTCAGCCTTAAAATACATGAAAGATTCTACAAGGGATATCACGACACAGCCCTCCCCCACAAATTCAAGATCGCGGTAGGCGGCTGTCCCAATAACTGTGTAAAGCCCGATACAAACGACATCGGTGTTATCGGTCAGCGGGTAGTAAAGCTGTCCCCGGAGCTTTGCCGCGGATGTAAAAAATGTGTGATAGAGACGACCTGTCCCATGAAGGCGGCAAAGCTCACTGACGGAAAGATATGCGTAGACTACAGCATGTGTAACCGTTGCGGAAGATGCTTTGAGAAATGTCCCTTCGGCGTATTCGGTGAGGCTGAGGTTGCATATAAGCTTTGTATCGGCGGCCGCTGGGGTAAAAAGTGTGCCGTTGCAAAGCCTCTCTCCGTGCTCTTCTCATCTGAGGAAGAGGTTCTTGACGCGATCGAACGTGCAATACTCTTCTTCCGCGACGAAGGCGTAAAGGGAGAGCGATTCGCAGACACCGTAGAAAGACTCGGTTTTGATTATGCACAGCGAAAGATTCTGGACAGGTAAGCTTTTGTTCATAGCGTTTGCCATATTGCTTCTCATGTTCACCGCCGTTTCCTGCTCACGCCCCGATCCCGCCGCTTCGGACACACAGTCCGAAAATGACACAGGAGCAGACACCGTCACCTTTACCGACGCCCTCGGGCGGACGGTAAACGCAAAGCGTTCACCTGAAAGAGTGGCGGCACTCATAGGTAGCTTTGCAGACGTATGGCAGCTTGCAGGCGGTACCGTGTGCGCCACCTCCGAGGATGCGTGGGATGATTTTGACCTTTCTCTTCCGGACGCAGTAAACGTGGGCACAGCTCATTCGACAAATGCAGAAAAACTTATCGCCACTTCCCCCCAGCTGGTTCTTGCAAGTGCCTCCACCGCATCGAACGTGAAGCTTCTTGAGACACTTGAGGCGGCAGATATTACTGTGGCGTATTTCGACGTGGACAGCTTTGAGGATTACCTTGAAATGCTCCGCATCTGTACAGATATCACAGGCAGAGCGGATCTTTACCAAAAGAACGGTCTTGACGTTAAAGCACAAATAGACGGGATAAAGGAAGCGTTTAACGAAAGAAAACTTTCCGAAAGCGAGCGTACCGTTCTTCTTCTGCGCGCCTCCTCAGGCTTTATCAAGGCAAAGGGAAGCAGCGGCACCGTCCTTGGTGAAATGCTCGCTGATATCGGATGCATCAATATTGCCGACAGCGATACTACTCTCCTTGAAGACTTAAGCGTTGAAGCGGTCCTCCGTGCGTCTCCCCACCGTATATTCGTAGTTACTATGGGTGACGACACCGAAAAGGCCGTCTCAAACTTCAACGCTATGATAAACGAAAATGCCGCATGGCAGTCTCTCGACGCCGTGCGTCAGAACAGAATACATTTTATGGACAGAAAACTGTTCAATATCAAACCTAATGCGAAATGGCGGGCGTCTTATGAACAGCTCTGTGATATTTTCAAAGAATAAGCGGCAATCTGCCCGTCTGATTTGTTCAGCCGTTCTTTCGGTAGCGATCGTACTCGCCCTCAGTATTATTTTCGGCAGCAGCCGAATATCTCCGGGCGCAGTTTTATCGGGTCTTGTAAACGGTGCGGAAAGCGTCGACTATACTATATTCAAGTACGTGCGTCTGCCCCGAGCGCTTTCATGCTTCTTCGCAGGTGCGGCGCTCGCCGCGTCGGGCGCCGTAATTCAGCGCGCTCTTTCAAACAAGCTGGCATCTCCCGGTATCATAGGAGTAAATTCGGGCAGTGTGGCGGCTGTAACGTTGTGTACGTCTTTAGGTATCTGGGGCGGATGGACATTGTCCCTCGCCGCCTTCCTCGGTGCGTTTTTATCTGTATGCGTCGTTGTTGCCGCATCCGTTAAGTTTAAAGCATCCCGAGGAGCTGTTATACTTCTCGGCATCGCAATGAACAGCCTGTTCGGAGCGGTGACCGACGCCATAGTCACCTTCGTTCCCGACACGGCGTATATGACAACGCAGTTCCGCGTGGGAGATTTTTCCTCATCCTCCTATTCAAAGCTTATCCCCGCGGCGGTTATCATCACCGTAACCGTCACAGCCGTTACCGTCTTTGCCGACAGACTTGATCTTATCACCCTTGGCGACGACGTGGCAAAAGGCCTTGGACTTTCCGCAGGCGTTACACGTATGCTGTATCTTACAGCCGCCGCACTTCTTGCGGGATGTGCCGTTTCCATGGCAGGTCTGCTGTCATTCGTGGGCCTCATCGTGCCGCACGCGGTAAAACGGCTTCACGTCACCGACGGGAAGATGCTTCTGCCCCTTTGCGCCATACTGGGCGGAGGCTTCGTTACGCTTTGCGATCTTGTGGCAAGGACTGCCTTCGCACCGTACGAGATCCCCGTGGGCATCATCATGTCAGTGTTCGGAGTACCCGTTTTCCTCATTCTGCTATTCCGCGGAAAGGAGAGTGAGCGGCCATGATAGAAATAAGAGACCTTCGCGCAGGCTACGGTAAAAAGGAGATACTTCACTCAGTAACGCTTGATATAAAAAACGGCAGTATCCTTTCCGTAGTCGGTGCCAACGGATGCGGTAAAAGTACTTTGCTGAAAGCTCTGTCGGGAATAATCAAGCCAAGTTCGGGCAAAATTCTCCTTGACGGCGAAAAGTTTTCCACACTTACAAGGAAAAGCCGTGCTGTGCGCGTGGCATATCTGCCACAGGACAGACCCGTACCCGAGATGACCGTCGCAGATCTGGTGCTGAAAGGACGCTTTCCCCATCTGTCCTTCGGGCACAGCTACAGCCTTGACGATATTTCGGCGTCTGAGCTTGCAATAAAAAAGCTCGGGCTTGAAAGCATATCACACGTCCCCCTCGCCGAGCTTTCGGGAGGTATGCGTCAAAAGGCGTACGTGGCAATGGCTCTCGCACAGGATGCAGACCACATTCTCCTTGACGAGCCCTTTACCCATCTTGACATACCCCACCGATATGCAATGTCAGATCTTATGAGGTCTCTTGCAGACGAGGGACGCGCCGTCGCGGCAGTTATGCACGAATTGTCCGATGCCCTTGCGATATCTGACCGCCTTGCCGTAATGGAAGACGGAAAGGTGATCTTCACCGGAACGCCCGATGAGGTGCTGGTAACCGACGTGCTTCCCCGCGTGTTCGGCGTAAGATATCGGAAGATACCCTATGACGGAAAAGTATCCTTTTACCCTGAAAGAATATAAGATAAATCCACTTTCACCGAAAAGAGAAAATAATGGATCATTTTGAACTTGTTTCCCCATATAAACCCACGGGCGACCAGCCCGATGCCATAGCAAAGCTCTCCTCGGGAGTTCTTGCGGGCATGAAAAATCAGACTCTTCTCGGCGTTACGGGTAGCGGAAAGACCTTTACCATGGCTAATATCATCGCCGAGGTAAACCGTCCCACCCTCGTTCTTGCACACAACAAGACCCTCGCCGCTCAGCTGTGCTCTGAGTTCCGCGAGTTCTTCCCAAACAACGCCGTTGAGTTTTTCATATCCTACTACGATTACTATCAGCCCGAGGCGTACGTCCCCGGAAAGGACATGTACATCGAAAAGGATTCCTCCATCAACGACGAGATCGACAAGCTCCGCCACAGCGCCACCTCTGCCTTGTTTGAAAGGCGGGACGTGATCATCGTGGCAAGCGTGTCCTGCATCTACTCTCTCGGTCCCCCGGAGGAGTATCAGCGTCAGGTCATCGGTATCAGACCGGGACTTGAAATATCCCGCGACGAGCTTGCTTCAAAGCTTATCGCAGTAAATTACGACAGAAACGACGTCAGCCTTACGAGAAACAACTTCCGTCTGCGCGGAGACACTCTTGAGGTATTCCCGTCGGGATATTCCGAAAAGGCTGTCCGTGTTGAATTCTTCGGCGACGAGATCGACCGCGTGTGTGAATTCGACCCGCTGACGGGCAAGGTAATAGAGGAATTAAACTACGTAGCCATCTTCCCCGCTACCCACTACGTGGTGGACCTTGACTCCAAGGAAAAGGCGATCGAGGAGATCGAGACGGAAATGGCAGAGCGTGTGGATTGGTTCCGCTCTCAGGACAAGCTTATCGAGGCTCAGCGTATCGAGGAGCGCACCAGATACGACATGGAAATGCTCCGCGAGGTGGGCTACTGCTCGGGTATCGAAAACTACTCACGCATATTCGCAGGCAGAGCCCCCGGCTCCACTCCCTATACCCTTCTCGACTACTTCCCCGACGACTTTCTCATGTTCATAGACGAGAGCCACGTCACCCTTCCGCAGGTGAGAGGTATGAGCGGCGGAGACCTTGCCAGAAAGAAGAATCTGGTGGAATACGGCTTCCGACTTCCCTCGGCATACGACAACAGACCCCTTTACTTCGAGGAATTTGAGAAAAAGCTTAACCAGGTGATAACCGTATCCGCCACCCCCGGCGACTACGAGCTTTCGAAAAGCGAGCAGATAGTTGAGCAGATCATCCGTCCCACGGGACTGCTTGATCCCGAGATCGACGTGCGTCCCGTCGAAACACAGGTTGACGACCTTATCGGCGAGATCAAAAAGCGAGCTGACAAAGGCGAACGCACACTTGTCACCACCCTTACGAAAAAAATGGCGGAGGATTTAACGGAGTATCTTGAAAAGCAGGAGATACGCGTTAAATACATCCACCACAATATCGAGGCTATGGAGCGAACGGAGCTTCTGCGCGATCTGCGTCTCGGACTTTACGACGTGCTTGTAGGTATCAACCTGCTCCGCGAGGGTATCGACTTGCCCGAGGTAACGCTCGTTGCCATACTTGACGCGGACAAGGAGGGATTCCTCCGAAGCGAGCAGTCGCTCATCCAGACCATCGGACGCGCCGCCCGAAACGCAGGCGGTAAGGTCATCATGTATGCCGACCGAGTGACCCGTTCAATGCGCGCCGCCATAGACGAAACGGAGCGCCGCCGCAAGATACAGCGTGAGTACTACGAGCTTCACGGAATCACTCCGCAGACCGTCAAAAAGGAGGTGCGCGAGCTTATCAGCATCGGCGCGTCTCCCGACTCAAAGGGAAAGAAAAAGGGACGTCCCACCCCCACGGCGGACGTGCCGAAAAATGCAGAGGACAGGCTCCAAAAGATCGAAGAGCTCAAGGCAGAAATGGCGAAGGCTGCGAAAGAGCTTCGATTCGAGGAGGCGGCATTCCTCCGCGACAGAATACGTATTCTGGAAACAACCAAGTAACCCAAAAATTTTTATATAAAGAAAGGTTAAAACATCATGGAAAAATTTTGGAACATCCTCTTAAGCTTTGTGAACGGCATTGCCGTTCCCTTCGTGATCAGAATCATCTGCGCTGCTCTGATCCTCCTCGTAGGCTTCAAGCTTACAAAGGTCTTTGTCAAGAAGCTTGGCAAGGCTCCCTTCTTCGAGAAGCTTGATACCAACATTCAGTCACTCATCAAGAACACCATCAAGGTACTCTTCAACACCATCATAGTGATCGTTGTCGTAGAGCTTCTCGGTGTTCCCAGCGCAACCATCATCGCCGTTCTCGGTTCTTGCGGTCTTGCTGTAGGTCTTGCTCTTCAGGGTGGTCTTTCCAACCTTGCAGGCGGCGTTATCATCATGCTCTTCAAGCCCTTCCACGAGGGTGACTACATCTCCACTCCTCTCGGAGACGGTACAGTTTCCAAGATCGGCGTATTCTACACCAAGCTTACAACTCCCGACAACATCTCCGTAAGTGTACCTAACTCCTCTCTTTCCAACTCCACCATTTCCAACTACTCTGCAAAGTCTACGCGCAGAGTTGACATTAGCCTCTCAATTTCCTACGAGGCTGACATTGACCTTGCAAAGAAGGTACTTCTCGCAAGCGCTGAGAGCCATGACCTTGTACTGAAGGATCCCGCTCCCGTTGTATTCGTAACCGAGCAGGCAGATTCCTCCATCAAGCTCCAGCTCCGCGTTTGGGTTCTTAACGCAGACTACTGGACCGTTAGGTTCGACCTTACGGAGGACAGCAAGAAGGTTCTCGATAAGTTCGCGATCTCCATTCCCTATCCTCAGCTTGACGTTCACGTTAAGAACGACTGAGATACATAAGGCTTCGCGTGAATTGCCGCTTTGCGGCATGAATTGAAAGTGTCTTTCGTAAATTAATGCTCAGCATCATGAGTTGTGCCGTCGGCACGGAAAAGTGAATAACAAAACAGCCGCGGCACGAGCCGCGGCGGTAGTGTTTTGATTCAGCGTTAAAACATACTATTCCTTTATATATAATTCATCGTAATACCATCTGATAGGATTTTCGCAGATGTATTTTGCAATTTCATTATAATCGTCAAGCCCTCGTATTATATCCTCGTAAAATGATGTTTGGAATAACTTATCCAAAAGCCCGTTTTTCTTACACTCTCTCGTTGTTAATAATTTATACGCGCAAACTATATCCATTAATGTAGGGCGGGGGCTTGCTCCCGCCGTATTATCACCAAGGATTAAAATAGCGTGAATATGATTTGGCATTATTGCGTATTTATCTAACCTAAGATAAGGATAGCGTTCTGTAAGTAACAATAATTGTTTTTCTGCAATCTTCCCAAACGTTGTATATTCAACCCCATTTTCGGCAGGAGTAAACCCCTGCCCTACAACACGAGATAATATACATCGCCTGTTATACGTACAGATCGTCACAAAATACGCGCCTGCTGCACCATAATCAAATTCCTTTATACGAGGATGTTTCCGTTCATGTAAGTCCATTTCACTTCACTAAAAATGCCGTTACCTTAATAATGTCTCCCGCGCCTACGATAAATGCGCAGTCATCACTTCCAAGTGTTTTCTCGAGATATTCAGCAATACCCTCAAAGGTATCAATAACGGTACATTTTTTCCCGTATTCACCTATACGCTGGCAAAGTACCTCGGATGAAATACCATACGTGTTGACCTCTCTTGCTGCGTAAATGGGAGCGAGAACTATCTCGTCTACCTCCGCTTCCCCGAGAGCTTTGGCAAATCCGTCAAGAAGCTCTGCCGTTCTCGAATATGTGTGAGGCTGGAACACGCAAACCGTATGCTCATAGTCAAGCTCGGAGGCGGTCTTCAGCGTGGTCACAAGCTCCGTGGGATGGTGAGCGTAGTCGTCGAACACGTCGGCGCCCGCTGAGGTCTTACCCTTCAGCTCCATACGTCTGCCGATACCGCCGTAGGCTTCAAGACCCGCCGCAATATCCTCGCCGCTGATGCCGTCTGTGTGAGCCGCCGCGGCTACCGCAATGGCGTCCGTTACCAAATGATGTCCCGGCACACGCATCTTTACGTGGCAGAGAAGCTCGCCCTTAAAGAGGATGTCAAACTCCGCAAAACCGTGTACGAATCTCTCGCCGCGGGAGGTATAGTCCGCCCCGCTTCCCTCGGGACCGAAGGTCACCGCAGGAACTCCCGCCATCTTGACGGCGCGCATAACGTCCTCGTCGGCAAGGTTAACAACAGCTCTGTCCGCCTTCTTCATAAACGCGGCAAAGGAGCTTCTTATATGATCCATGGACTTGAAGTAGTCCACGTGGTCCATTTCGATGTTAAGCACGACGGCGGTGGAGGGATAGAAGTCAAGGAACGAATCCATGTACTCGCATGCCTCGAAGATAAAGGCGCGCTCACCGCCCAGGATATTGGACGAGCCCGTACCGTTAAGCGTAGCACCGCCGAATACGGTGGGACAGACTCCCGCCGCCGCGTATACGGAGGCTGTGATACCCGTAGTGGTACTCTTTCCGTGCATACCCGAAATGCCGATACGGCTTTCGTAGCCCTTCATTATGTATCCGAGAAAATCGGAACGGGATATTCTGGGGATACCCGCCTCGCCCGCGTACACGTACGCAGGGTCGTCTGCGGGGATAGCAACGGTGTACACGAACACGTCAACGTCCTTCACGTTGTCAGCGGATGACTCGTAGTACATTGTAACGCCAAGCTCCTCCAGAGACTCGGTAATAGGAGTTCTGACTCTGTCATAGCCTGATACCGCGTGGCCTCTATGAACGCAAACCTTTGCAAGAGAGTTCATACTGATGCCGCCCACACCGGCGAAATAGACCTTACGCGTCCCATCGCCCATGATCTTTTTTATGGCTTCATAGCCGAAATGTGTGTTTTCTAATGCCATATTAAATCTTCCTTTCGGAATAATATATATTGATTATTACATTCATATGTAATTTTAGACATATTATATTAATTTGTCGCTATTTTTCTCAAAAACTACTATTAAATTCATAATTTATACATAAAATGGTAGTATTTTTGTAACAATCTTCCGTTATACTATAGACAGAAACCATTCTATCTAATAAAGATTGGAGAAAAGCTATGGAAATAAGTGATATCAAAGTAAGAAAGCTTTTTGAGGATGGTCCCATGAAAGCTATTGTCTCGGTTACATTTGACGGACAGCTGGCACTTCATGACATTAAAGTAATAAACGTTAGAGAGAAGCATTTTATTGTAATGCCCAGCAGAAAGAACCCCGACGGAACATACCGTGATATCGTTCATCCCATCACCGCGGACTTCCGCGCAGCTCTCGAAGAGGCGGTTCTTAAAGCGTACGACGAGGAATCAGCACGTGCGATCAGTGAGTCTTCGGACTTCGATTTGACATCAGCGGATAATTTAGACGAATAAAATAGAATATCAACATGATACCTACGGTCCTGATATCCCCGTAGGTATTTTACGTTACGGGGGGGGAACGTGCTATTTATATAATAGCACATTTCCCCCCGTTTGTAAACTGAGTTTTATAAGTTTGCGGGCATTTTTACAAAAACGCTGCAGCCAGTACCTTCACAGGCTTTATGCCTTCTTTTCGCCAAGGTGAACAAGAAGGCTTTTTCTCGTGACGATACCTATGTACACACCTCTTGCGTCAGTTATCGGTACAAAGTTGCAATTGAAAAGTCTCTGCGTCAGCTCGTCTATACAGGCGTCGATACCCAGGGGCGGGTTCTTGTCCCGCACCATTATGTCACGTATCCGTACTGTTTCCATACCTTTGAATGACAGCTCACCTACCGACAAAATATACCTTAAAAAATCCCCCTCAGACACAGTACCCACGTAAAAGCCCCCGTCGTCAAGGACGGGAACTGCGGTAAAGCCGTGAGCTTTAAATTTCTCGATCCCCTGCCTGACCGTTGAATCATAGTACAGATAGGACGTGTTGACCTTAGGCGACAATAAAAGCGCAATATTCATTCCTTTTCTCTCCCATATATTATTTTGTTCGGTCTCTCATACTGTACTATCATTATAAAGTAAATATATGTAATCCCTCGTAATCGGGTGTAAACAAACCCGACACGAGGGATTACCGTTTTGTAAATTTTAGTCCTTCAAATATACCCAACCTCTTGGAGACAACGTAACGCTTCCGTCATGGCTCTCGCCGTGTACGTCACGCTTTACGCCTTCGAAGGTGTAGGTCATATCCGCATCCGTATTGTTGATGACCGCGGTGAGAGACTCACTGCCGTCTACAGCCGTACGCTCGAATACGAACCTTTCGTGGGAAAGCTCAACTATGCGGAAATATGCGTCGCGGAGAAGCTTTTCATTCTTTCGAATCATACCAAGTTCGCGATAAGCCTTGGAGATCTCAGCATCTACACTGTTCCATGGAAAAGGCATACGGCAGAATGGGTCTCTGTAGCCTTCAAGTCCCGCCTCGTCTCCGTAGAATACGCAGGGTACTCCGGGAAGGGCACATATGATGGCGTATGCTTCTATCAGCTTTTTCGCTGCTGCGGCTTTCTCCGCATGCGTCATACGTCTGACGGAAAGCTCGTCGTTGGTCAGATCGAAATATCCGTCGTCACCGAAAACGGTGATAGCTCTTTCCGTGTCGTGGGTACCGAGGAAGTTCATCAGCGAGTCGGACACGTGCTTGGGATAACGTCTGTAAAGAGTTTCCGTCGCGTATCTGAGACTTAGAACGTCTCCGAAATTGATATATGCAATTACCGAATTCCTGAGAGGATAGTTCATAACGGAGGAAAGCTGACCCGATGAAAGGTAATGGCGGCGCGCGCCGTAGCTGACCTTATCGGAGGCATCCTCCCACACCTCACCGATGATCTGAGCATCGGGGGATATGGAATGAACCTTCTTCTCAAGGGAAGACAAAAATTTATCGGACAGCTCGTCGGCAACGTCAAGACGCCAATGGGAAACGCCTGCATCCATCCACTTTTCTATGACCTCGTCGCAGATGAAGTCGATGTAGGAGTCGTTTGAGCTGTTGACGCGTGGGAGTATCTGAACGCCCCACCAGGAATCGTACTTGTCGGGATATTCTTTGAAGCAGTACCAGTCGTAATAGGGAGACTTCTTTGACTGATATGCGCCCACGGTGTCGTACTTGCCTTCCTTGTTAAAGTAAAGGCTGTCGCTTCCCGTGTGGTTAAACACGCCGTCCAGCATAACGGAGATACCGTATTTTCGGGCCTCAGCACACAAATTGCGCAAAGCGTCGTCTCCGCCGAACATACTGTCGACGGTAAGATAGTCTGCCGTATCGTATTTGTGGTTGGACGCCGCGTCGAATACGGGCGAGAGATATATGGTAGACGCACCGAGAGAGGCGATATAAGGAAGCTCCTCGGCAATTCCCCAAAGGTCACCGCCGAAGAACACGTTGTTCTTCACCTCAGCGCCCGGGTATTCTCCGTACTGAGGAATACCGTGGTCCCAGTCGGGGTCAAGTATCTCACCGGGCTTTACGGGACAGCTTCCGCTTGTTTTGAATCGGTCCACGAATATGTGGTAGATGATACCCTCCTTCATCCTCTCCGATGAGGATGCGGCGGAAGAGTAAACCATCAGCTGTCTCTCACCGTGTTTCCATGCGTCTGCAAGCTCAGTGGGACATTCTCCGCCTAAGTGAAGCTCGTATTCGCCCACGGAAACTACGTACTCATAATAAAAAAGCCCGTACCCACAGTCTGCAAGCTCACGGCACAGCTCATCCGTATCGAGAATAACGGAAAAGACGTCATCGCCGTCCTTATCATCCATTCGATCAAGGGGATAAGACAGATGCCTAACGTTTCCTTCGTATCCATCTGAATGAATACGGATGGCAGCGCTTTGCGCGTTGTAGCTTTTCGGAACGCGGATCTCCGCGCGGCAGACAGAGCCGCCGCGCAGAGCACCGAATAAAGATACGTCTTTATTGTCGGGAAGAATATATTTATATTCTCTTATTTTATCTTGTTTATGTGCCATATCTTATCAGCATAATCCTTAATGCTGCGGTCTGCAGCGAAATAGCCTGCTCCGGCGATATTGATGAGGGACTTCTTGGTCCACTTATCGGGCTCGGCATAATCCTTCATCATTCTGTCGAAGGTGGTGATGTAGGAATCAAAGTCAGCAAGACACATATAAGGATCAGATACGCCGTGAGAATAAAGCAGGTAGCTTACGATAGACTTGAAATCGTTGCCTGCGAAGGTCTTCTGTGAGAGAAGATCAATTGCAGCGTGGAGTCTGTCGCTCTGCATATAGTACTTAACGGACTCATATCCGCGTCTCCAAAGGTCTTCGACCTGAGGATCGGTAAGACCGAAGATATAGATATTGTCGTCACCCACAGCCTCACGCATCTCAACGTTAGCACCGTCGAGAGTACCGAGAGTAAGCGCACCGTTGATCATGAACTTCATGCAGCCGGTACCGCTTGCTTCCTTACCTGCAAGTGAGATCTGCTCACTTATATCGGTAGCAGGCATCAAGAGCTCGGACTCGGTCACGTTGTATTCCTCAACGTAGATGACCTTAAGGATATCACGTGCAACGGGGTCTTTTGCGATCTCCTCGCCAAGGCTCCAGATAAGGCGGATGATGTTCTTTGCCATCTGGTATCCGCTTGCAGCCTTACCGCCGAAGATAAAGGTGGTGGGAGTGATATTTGCATTGGGATTGTTCTTAAGCTCAGCATAAAGTGCGAGCACCTTAAGCACGTTAAGAAGCTGTCTCTTGTACTCGTGCATTCTCTTAACCTGAGTGTCGAATACAGAGTTTACGTCAAGAGCAACACCGGTCTTGTTGAACCAATGCTTAGAGAAAGCAAGCTTATTCTCTGCCTTGATCTCGCGAAGTCTTTCGGCAACAGCAGCGTCATTCTCGAACTTCTTGAAATCGGCAAGCTTTTCCGGATTCCATCTGTAGTCGGGACCGATAGTCTCGTCAAGGAGGCTTGCCAGACCGCGGTTGGAGTAATTGAGCCAACGTCTGTGAGCGATACCGTTGGTAACGTTCGTAAATCTATTGGGATACGCCTTATAGAAGTCGTGGAATACGGTCTTCTTAAGAATGTCGGAGTGAAGCGCAGATACACCGTTGATGGTGTGAGACGCAACTACGCTAAGGTTAGCCATGCGTACCTGATTGTACGCGATAATGGACATACGGGAGATTCTGTCCCAGTCACCGGGATACATCTTCCAAAGGTCAGCGCAAAGTCTGCGGTTGATCTCCTCAACGATCATGTAGATTCTGGGGAGCTTAAGTCTGAACAGGTCAACGTTCCACTTCTCAAGCGCCTCGGGAAGTACGGTGTGGTTGGTGTAGGAGATAACTCTCGTAACGGTACGCCATGCGTCGTTCCACGTGTAAGAATATGTGTCGATGAGGATCCTCATCAGCTCGGGTACGCAGAGAGCGGGGTGAGTATCGTTGATATGGATAGCAACCTTATCTGCGAAATTGCTCAGGGTACCGTATGCCGCAAGATGATCGGCGATGATATTCTGGAGAGACGCGGAAACGAGGAAGTACTGCTGAGAAAGTCTGAGCAGCTTACCCTCGTCGTGATCGTCGGAGGGGTAAAGAACCTTGGAAATGATCTCAGCGTTGGAGGTCTCCTGCATAGCCTTTACGTACTGACCCTGAGAGATCAGGCTCATGTTGAAGGTAGTTGTATCAACTGCCTTCCAGAGACGGAGATTGTTTACGGCATCCGTACCGGAACCGGAGATGAGAAGGTCGTAAGGAAGCGCCTTTACCTCCTGGTAGTTCTCGTAAATGATGTCGCACTTCTCGCCTTCCCAGTTTTCCTTTACGTTTCCGCCGAAGCGTACCGTGAAGGATTTATCGTTTCTGGGGTTCAGCCATGCCTCACCCTTCTCCATCCACATATCGGGAAGCTCGATCTGATTTCCGTCAAGAAGCTTCTGCTTGAAGAAGCCGTATTCATAGCAAATAGAAAATCCTGTCGCCGCATAATCCAGCGTGGTCAGAGAATCCATGAAGCACGCAGCAAGTCTGCCGAGACCGCCGTTGCCGAGACCGAGGTCAGGGTCGGAGTCATACGCCACGTTCAGGTCATGCCCCATTTCTTCAAGAACTGCTCTGTATTCATCCTCAACACCGAGATTCATAAGAGCATTCTTGAGTGTTCGGCCCACAAGGAACTCCATGCAAAGGTAATATATCTTCTTACCCTTTGCCTTCTTCGTCCTCTCGCGGAACTCGCCTCTCTTCTGCTGAAGGATATCCTTAACGCTGTATACAACAGCCTTATACATCTGCTCGGGGGATGCTTCATCCGGCTCAACGCCGAAGTATCTGATAAGCTTACCCTCGATAGATGCCTTGACCTGTGCTTTATCTACAGTTTCAGTAATTTTTGTTGATTTCTTAGTTGTCTTGACTTGCTTTTTAGTCTGTGCTTTAGTGCTCATGAAAACCTCACTGCTTTATGAGTTTAACATATCCTCATAAAGTTTAACGTATTTTTTAGCTGAAGCAGTCCATGAGAAGTCTACCTTCATCACTTTTCTTCTGAGTGCTGCCCACTTCTGCTTCTTATTATACACTTCAATGGCGTATTTAATTACTGCCATCATGTCGTGCGCATTATAATTTGTAAAGGAGAAACCGTTTCCTTCGCCCGTAAATTCGTTAAAGGGCTTGATAGTGTCGTAAAGACCGCCTGTTTCTCTAACGATCGGAACTGTTCCGTATCTTGATGCGATCATCTGAGAGAGACCGCAGGGCTCGCTCTTAGAGGGCATAAGGAACATGTCACCGCCCGCATAGAACTTCTTGGAGAGAGCCTTATTGTATTCAAGCTTGATGCAAACTCTGCCGGGATAATCAGCCTGAGCCTTCTTGAAGAATTCCTCGTACTCAGCCTCGCCTGTTCCGAGGATAGCGAATGTAAGATTTGTCTGCTCAAGCAGATCGTACATTACGCGGCGAACGAGCTCAAAGCCCTTGTGTCCCGCAAGACGGGATACCATGACCATGAGAGGAGCCTTGGGGTCGCCCTCGAGTCCGCAGATCTCACGAAGGTCTGCCTTGTCGTCAGCCTTACCTGCGATCTTTGTGGGGGTGTAGTTAGCCTTGATGTCGGGGTCGGTGGTAGGATCGTAGTAATCCACGTCGATACCGTTTGTGATACCTGTGAGCTTGTCCTTGGAGTCTCTGAGGATACCGTGCAGACCTGCTGCATAGTACTCAGTCATAAGCTCGCATGAGTAACGCTCGGAAACCGTGCTTACCATATCGGCAACGGTGATAGCACCCTTAAGGAGATTGATGCATCCGTCGTATTCAACGATGGAACGGTCATCGCCGTCAAGATCGAATACGTCCTTAAGGATAGCCATATCGTACTTGCCCTGATACTCGATATTGTGAATTGTAAAGAGTACCTTTACGTAACGGTATGTCTCGATGTGGCACATCTGGCGCTTCAGATAAAGAACAGCAGGTGCGCTCTGCCAGTCGTTGGCATGCATGATGTCCGGAACGAAGCCGGTGTTCATCATAAGGTACATAACCGCCTTGCCGAAGAAGGCAAATCTCTCGGCATCGTCAAAGCTGCCGTAGAGTGAGGGACGGTTGAAATAATATTCGTTGTCTATAAAATAAACGGTAACACCGTCACGCTCTGTCTTCCAGATAGCGCAGTAAAGCTTTCTCCATGAGAGATAAACTTCACCCTCAGAAACAAGCTCAAAGGAATCATCCATATTTTCCTTTATCTTAGGGAACAAGGGAATAACGACACGAACGTCAGCGTCACCGTCGGTAGCACGGCGAACTGCCGCGGGAAGAGAACCGAGAACGTCTGCAAGACCGCCTGTTGAAATAAAAGGAAGGGCTTCAGAGCCAACATATAAAATTTTCATATCAGTTAACCTTTCTTAGTTTCTTAGAAAATTCATTATAGCAGTAAAATCCCAAAAAATCAAGGGTTTTATTGAAATTTAACACTTTAACTTGCTAAAGCACTAAATAGTCTGCCGCTAAAATTCACAAAATCATCGATTTATCAAAAAATACACCTTAACAGCACGAACCGTTTCCGCAGAAACGGTTCGTGACAGGGGTTTATTTAACTTACAGTGTCATCTTCTTTGAGATAAAGTAAGGCTGCTCTTCAGTACCGGACAGGAGTCTGCCGTCGCGTACGAATGCATTCTTATCACTTACCACGCAGTTGATGTATGATCCCTCTCCGATGTACGTATCCTGCATAATGATGGAGTTTTTAACAGTCGCGTTGCGGCTTACCTTAACTCCGCGGAAGAGGATAGAGTTTTCAACTGTACCCTCGATACGGCATCCGTCAGCGATCATGGAATTCTTCACGATAGAATCCGTACTGAAGTAGGTGGGAACGGAGTTGCGCACCTTTGTATAGATGGGACGGTTGCGCACGTTAAAGAGAGACTTTCTTGCCTCGGGATCGTTTATGAGATCCATGTTATACTTGAAGTAGTCTGCAAAGGAGCGGATGCAAGCGAAGTAACCGTCGTACTTGTATACGCAGAACTTGTTGGTGTTGAGGTTGCGCAGGATGATATCCTTTGTCATGCTGGTGTAGCCGTGTGCGATAGCATCCATTACCATCTGCTGGAGGTAGGTCCTGTTAACAACGCTGATGTTGAGAGAAACGTCTGCGGTACCCTTGAACTTCTTGGGGAATGCAAGAATGTCGGTGACTGTTCCGTTTTCGTCGGAATAGAATACCGTGCTTGCTTCAGCAGTCTTTTCGTCAAGCTCCACTGTCTTAACAGCCATTGTGAAGTCAGCGCCGCTTTCCTTGTGGAACTTGATAAGATCGTTGAAGTCAACGTTGCAGATAACGTCGCAGTCGGAAAGCACTACGTAGTCTGCAGTAAGTCTTTCAAGGATGTAGCTTACACTCTTGAGAGCCTCAAGACGTGTGGTGTAGAGAGAATTCTGTGTATTTGCGTGAGCGGTGATGTAGGGAGGAAGGATCTTGATACCGCCTGAACGACGGGCAAGGTCCCAGTCCTTACCGCTTCCAACGTGGTCCATTAAGGACTGATAGTTGTAATGAGCGATAACGCTGATATCGTAAATATTGGAGTTTACCATATTTGAAAGAGCGAAATCTATGAATCTGTATCTGCAACCGAAGGGCACGGAAGCAAGAGTTCTTATTCTCGTGAGCTCGGGCAGATTTGCATCATGTATATTAGAAAAAATAATACCTGTTGCTGACATTTTATTCTCCATTCTGCCGACTTGCCGCGGCAATTTAAATCTATATTTTTCTGAGTTACGCTTAAAATTATTTTTTGCCGTCAAGCCAATCCTGATTTACCATAGCTCCGCCGGGGATGTTGCTCTCATCTGCGACCTTAAGACCGGCACCGATAACGGTGACCTCGTCACCCTGAGACTTGGTTCTGCCCACAACGCTGTTTTCGCCGATGTCGCAGTTTTCGTCAATGATACTGTAGTTTACGGTAGCGCCTGCGCCTACGCGAACACCGCTCATGATGATGGAATCCTTTATGTATGCGCCCTTTTCAACGACTACGCCGCTGAAGAGGATGGAGTTTTCAACAACACCTTCAATGTCACAGCCCTCTGTGATAAGGGAGTTGGACACCTTAGCCTTCTCTCCAACGTGCTGAGGCGGGAGAGATGAATTGCGGGAGTAGATCCTCCAGCTCTTGTCACCCAGATCGAACACGGGCTTTTCGCCGATAAGGTCCATATTAGCTTCCCAAAGAGAAGAAATGGTTCCAACGTCCTTCCAATAACCCTCGAAGGGATAAGCGAACATGTTCTTGCCGTCAGCAAGCATCTTGGGGATGATGTTCTTACCGAAGTCATTGGAGGATGTGGGATCAGCCTCGTCCTCTGTCAGGTACTTCTCAAGAAGGTCACGGTTAAAGATGTAGATACCCATGGAAGCGTTGGTTGACTTAGGATGCTTGGGCTTTTCCTCAAACTCTGTGATCTTCATATCAGCGTCGGTGTTCATGATACCGAAGCGGCTTGCCTCTTCAAGAGATACGTTGAGGACAGCGATGGTACAATCGGCACCCTTGCGGATGTGCTCCTGAAGCATTGCATTGTAGTCCATCTTGTAGATGTGGTCACCGGAAAGGATGAGCACGTAGTCGGGGTCATATCTGTTAATGAAGTTAAGGTTCTGATAAATTGCGTTTGCCGTACCCTTGTACCAGTCAGCGCCGTCCTTACCCTGATAGGGAGGAAGTACGGTAACACCGCTCTGCATTCTGTCAAGGTCCCAGGGCTGTCCGTTACCTATGTATTCGTTAAGAACGAGGGGCTGATACTGAGTAAGCACACCTACTGTGAAAATGTGTGAATTTACACAGTTTGAAAGGGGAAAGTCTATAATACGGTATTTGCCTCCGAAAGGAACTGCGGGCTTTGCAGTCTTCTCGGTGAGGGCGTAAAGTCTGCTTCCCTGACCGCCGGCAAGGAGCATAGCAACACACTGCTGTTTCTTGTACATGATATTTACCGCTCTTTCTATATAAATTTATATTAAAGTAAAACTTTAAACGTTGTTTGTGTCTCTGCCGTCAGGCTTCAGTCTTTTTGCGTCTGCCGCCGCTCTTTTTAGGTGCGGCGTCGGCCTTTGCTGTCCCGGTCTTCTTTGCGGGAGCTTTCTTTGCAGGAGCTTTCTTAACCTGCTCATCAGCCCCGTCCGCCTCGCTCTTCTTGGGTCTGCCGCGCTTCTTGACTCTCTTCTTGAGCATCACGCCGGACATCTCGGGAAGGTCGAAGCGGAGAACGTTTCGTCCGTCTTCCTCGCGCACCTCTGAAGTGATGTATTCGTAAGGCATGATATTCTTGCCGCCGAATTCAGGCTTGTCGGAGTTTACGATAACGTCGTAAACGCCGGCCTCGTCCACCTCGATTATAAAGTTTCCGCGGGTAACGGGTGAGTAGTTCACCACCGACAAGATCTCACTGCCCGACGTTGAACGTCTGGCGTAGGCTACCATGTTCATGTCGTCTGAGTTGGCATATATCCATCTGAAGCCGTCCCAACCGTCGTCTATCTCCCAAAGCTCGGGAGAGTCAACGTATACGCGGTTCAGCTTCTTCACGAACCGCTGCATCTCCGTATGTCTCGGATATTCAAGCATGAACCACTCCAGCTGATTTGCAAAGTCCCACTCACGCCACTGCGCAAATTCCGTACCCATGAAGGTAAGCTTCTTACCGGGAAGGGTCATCATATTCACAAGGAACGCTCGCATTCCGGCAAACTTGGTATCATACTCGCCGTGCATCTTGTGGATGAGCGACTTTTTACCGTGTACCACCTCGTCGTGGGATACGGGAAGCACGTAATTCTCGCCGAAGGCGTACATCAGCGGGAAGGTCAGCTTACTGTGGTTATACTGTCTGTAGATGGGATCAAGCTCAACGTACTCGAACATATCGTTCGCCCAACCCATGTTCCACTTGAAGTTGAAGCCGAGACCGCCCTCGTAAGCAGGCTTGGTGATCATAGGCCATGAGGTAGATTCCTCCGCTATCATCAGCATATCGGGGAATTCTCCGAATACAGCAGAATTCAGCTTGCGGAAGAAAGCCATCGCCTCAAAGTTGTGGTTTCCGCCTTCGCTGTTGGGTATCCACTCGCCCGGATCACGGTCGTAATCAAGGTACAGCATTGATGCTACCGCATCTATGCGAAGTCCGTCAACGTGGTACTTGCGCATCCAGAAAAGCGCGTTTGATATGAGGAAGGACTGAACTTCGTTGCGCGCAACGTCGAAGCATCTCGTGCCCCATCCCTTGTGCTCCATTCTGTCTGCTCCCTGATACTCATAGAGAGGCTGTCCGTCAAACTCGAAAAGTCCCGCTCTGTCCTTGGGGAAGTGGGCAGGTACCCAGTCAAGGATAACGCCGATGCCGCTTTCATGCATCTTGTTTACAAAGTATGCAAAATCCGCAGGCTCGCCGAATCTTGCGCTGGGCGCGTAATAACCCGTCACCTGATATCCCCACGAGCCGTCGAAGGGATGCTCCATGATGGGCAGAAGCTCGATGTGAGTGTACCCCATCTCGGTAAGATAGGGTGCCAGCTCGTCTGCCGCACGTCTGTAGGATATGTAGTTTTCACCTTCTTCGGTGCTCTCACCGTTTTCCGTCTTCCATGAGGCAAGGTGTACCTCGTAGATATTCATGGGTTCGGGATAGAAATGTCCCTTTTTCCAGTCGCGCTCGGGTCTGCCGCGGCGTCTGTTCAGCCATTTTCTGTCGTTCCATTTAAAAGTACTTATGTCGCACACGATGGATGCGGTATTTTTGAGAGTCTCAGAAGACGTAGCATACGGGTCAGCCTTCATGTGAGTGATACCGTCGCGTCCTGTCACCGCATATTTATACTTCATTCCCTGAAAGCTGTTTTCAGAGGCAAGCGTTACGCTCCACACACCCGCTTCCGTTTCTCTCTCCATCATTTTAGGAGTGTTCCACCCCGTAAAATCAGAGGCAAGAGTCACGTCTATCGCATTGGGAGCCCACACCTTGAAGGTGCATTCGTATTCACCCGACGTTTTATTGAACGTCTCATGTGCGCCCAGGTATTCGTATGAAGCGAAGTTGGTACCCTGATGAAACAAATACGCCTGAAAAGCATCAGACTCGCTTCTTTTCGTCAATATTTTCACCGTCCTTTTCTTCAGGCATCAGCGCCGAGAAGGCAGCCGACACCGCCGATTTAACTTATTTTTCATGAGTTGGCTGACACAGTATTATATACTTACAACGGGTAAATAATGTGTCGCTTGCTGTCGCGCCGTACCGTTTTTATTTCCGAAAGGGAGGCCAAATAAACAAAATACGGCAACACAATAACCGTGTCACCGTAAACTTACTATTTTATAATAAAATATACATCTCAAAAGATCAAGAGGTGCAGTCCGGTGCCACAGGGGTTGACGTGCAGATGCACGCCGTAATGCCACGGTCTTATTCATAAGACCTTATCGAACCGATTACCTTGCCGAGAACCGACAGGGAGTCAACGATAATTGGCTCCATCGTACTGTTCTGCGGCTGCAGACGGTAGTGACCGTCTTCCTTATAAAATGTTTTCACCGTTGCCTCATCATCGATAAGCGCAACAATAATATCCCCGTTTTCGGCGACTCTCGTCTTCTCAACGATAACGATGTCTCCGTCCAGTATACCTGCTTCGATCATGCTGGTTCCCATAACGCGGAGCGCAAAGAGAACTCGTCCGTGCATACCCTTTTTATCGAAGGGATACGCAACGTACCCGTCATGATTTTCAACTGCCAGGATCGGCACACCCGCCGTAACACGGCCCACAAGGGGAATGAGCGTGTTTGAAGATGACGCATCGGGGGTATCAACTCTGAGAGAGCGGCTTTTTCCGCCGTCCTTCTGAATATATCCTTTTTTCTCAAGCTTTTCAAGATATGTATGGACCGTAGACGTACTCTTGATACCAAGATCGCTCCTGATATCTCTGATCGACGGTGAATAGCCCTTTTCCGCTATAACACTCTTTATATAGTTAAGTATGACCTGTTCTTTTTCGCTTAAACCCGTCATTTCAGCCACGCCTTTCTGCCAAATAACACGGAAATACCTTCCGCAGAGCCACATATCCGCTGTGCGAACTGTCAATTCGTGCAGTTTGTCTTATTATGGTCAAATTACAAACTGTATAAATATCATTTATGTGCATTTTTACAATAGTATTATACCACAATATTTGAATTGTGTAAACATATGTTCAGAGAGTTTACACTTTGTTCATATTTTGTTCTGCTCGTCAAAGTTCACGATCCTACATTATATAATATGGGGACCGCGTCTTAAATATTCACCTCTCCGCACTCCGTCCGTCAGGCATAATGAATACAGCTCATCCGCCCTTTTCCACGTCTCATACTGCTTTTTTTCCACCTCACGGGCAGGAGAAAATTCCGACGGCTTTGTGATGACATTGATGCTTCTCGTCTTTTTCGTTTTCTTCAGGAATGTTCTTCCTTTTTCGTTTGCACCAAGGAGCACCGTAAACAGAGGCAGCTGTCTGAGTTCATCCTCCGTGACCCCCAGGACGGTATAAAGTGCGGCGCGGCGAAGTCTTGAATCCGTATACCTTTTC
Organism: Clostridia bacterium; assembly: GCA_017440665.1. GTDB lineage: Bacteria > Bacillota > Clostridia > Oscillospirales > CAG-272 > RUG11130. The sequence continues at coordinate 35,055 of JAFSGU010000008.1, read as the reverse complement.
GTCGCCGCCTTTTCGAAAAACTCTTCGGCACACGACGCCTCTCCGGCGGCATGCCACAGTCTTTCGGCAACTCCGCCGCCTGCGTCAAAGGCACTCACGCCCGACACACCGTTCAAAAGTCTGAAATAGTTAAAAAGGAGCTTTTCGTATTCACCGCGCTTCACGTGGGGCACCATGTCATCCCCCTCGTATACGTCACGGGGTACGTACGAAAAAACGTCATCCGCCCCGCTGTAAAGCATCTCACGAAGCTCCGTGGCACTTTTATAAAGTCCGTCCGTCTCCATCCTCTTGTAGGCGGAAAACCTTGCATCAAGTCCAAGCTTCGCGGCACTTCTCACGTATTCCGCGGCAAGCTTGTCGTTACTGCCGAGCTTTACACCGAACTTTTCCATAAGTCCGTCGTGAAACACCGCAGTACCTACGTGATCAGACGCCTCACATCCGAGAAGCGCCCTGTACTCTTCGCTGTCAGCGACAGATGCCGCTTTTATTACGTGCTCCGTATCCCCCGTCTCACTTCCGAAAACGAAACTTTTTACGCCGAGCCCCGCCGCTATGGCAACGGCACCGGTCGCAAAAAACTCACCGCTTCCCGAGCACCAGGGCATGGGCAGCTCGAACACCGCATCAGCACCTGCGCGCAGAGCAGCTTCAGCTCTTCTGTATTTATCGTATACCGCAGGCGTGCTTCTTTGTGTGAAATTGCCGCTCATTACCGCGATAACGCACTCGCCCGCCTCACGTGCATACTCAAGAATTGCTTTATGCCCGTTATGAAGTGGATTAAATTCACATATTATTGCTATTTTTTCACACATAATTTGTAAATTCCTCCAATAATAGATAATTGCACTTGTAATTATAGTTAATATCATATATAATTATATATGATATTGCGCTTATTGTCAATTATTCAATTTTCAATTAATAAAGCCGATCCCAAATCGGCGGAATGGAGACTTTTAAAATGAAGGTTCTTGTTGTAAACGCAGGTTCATCATCCCTCAAGTATCAGCTTTTTGACACCGCTACCGAATCCGTACTCGCTAAGGGTATTTGCGAGAGAATCGGTATCGACGGTAAGCTGGAGCACAGAAAGGGTGAGGACGGCGAAAAGCTTAAGGTCGAGCTTCCCATGCCCGATCACGCAGTTGCTACAAAGTACGTTATCGAATACCTCACAAGCCCCGAGCACGGTGTTATCACCGATATGAACGAGATCGAGGCTGTAGGTCACCGCGTCGTACACGGTGGTCCCTACTTCTTTGAGTCCGTTCTCCTCACAGACGAGGTTCTTGAGAAGCTGGAGCTTTGCCGCAGCTTTGCTCCCCTCCACACAGGCGCTCACATCATGGGTATCAAGGGCTGTCTCGCAGTAATGCCCGAGAAGCCTCAGGTTCTCGTATTCGACACCGCTTTCCATCAGACAATGCCCGCTCAGGCATACACCTACGGTGTTTCCTACGACATGTACGAGAAGTATCAGATCCGCCGCTACGGTGCTCACGGTACATCTCACAGATACGTTACAAGAGAGTGCATCAAGCTTCTCGGCAAGCCTGCTGAGGACACCAAGATCGTAACCTGCCACATCGGTAACGGTTCCTCTATCTCCGCTGTAAAGGGCGGCAAGGTAATGGATACATCCATGGGTCTCACTCCCCTTGACGGTGTGCTTATGGGTACTCGCTGCGGCGCTATCGACCCAGCTATCGTTACCTACATCATGGACAAGGAGGGCTACACTCCCGCTGAGATGGATGAGTACATGAACAAAAAGTGCGGCTTCCTCGGTCTCTCCGGTATCTCCTCCGACAGCCGTGACATCGAGGCTGCTATCCGCGAGGGTAACTACAGAGCTGAGCTTGCAGCTACAACTCTTGCATACCAGATCAAGAAGTTCATCGGTTCCTACACCGCCGCTATGAACGGTCTCGACGCTGTTGTTTGGACAGCAGGTATGGGTGAGAACAACCCCGAGCTCAGAGAGAGAGTTTGCCGTGACCTGGAGTTCTTCGGCATCAAGATCGACACCGAGGTAAATGCTAACGCACATCATCAGTCCGACGTTGTTGTTCTCTCCACAGAGGACTCCAAGGTTAAGGTTTACCTTATCCCCACAAACGAGGAGCTCATGATCGCTTCCGATACAGAGGCTATCGTTTCCGCGCTTTAATCAGATTTTTTAAGGGATTGTCGTATTTAAAAGAATAATCGTCAAACGCCAAATAAACGTAGGGACCGGCGTCCCCGACGGTCCGTAGCGAAGGATCAAAGACATATAGTAAGTCTTAACCTAACGAAACGGACCGTTTTGTTTGCTCTGCAAACAGTGACGCCGGTCCCTACAGTAATTTGTACGTTTTTCGCCTTAATACGGCAGACCCTTATTCTACTCACTGCAGAAAGGAAAAACACCAAATGAATCTGACAGAAAAAATGGAAAAGCTTTACGCCGTGCAGTCCCGCCTCAGCGCGTATAGCCATGCTATGTCCCTCATCTTCTACGACGGCGCTACAACTGCGCCTAAGAAGACCGCGGAGAACCGCGCTCACGCTCTCGGTATACTTTCCGAGGAAAGCTACAAGATCTCCACAAGCGACGAGGTGGTAAGTCTTCTCGAAGAGCTTGACGGCGAAAAGGAAGCGCTTTGCGAAAAGGACCGCCGCGTAGTGGAGCTTATGTACCGCGACATCAAGGAGATGAAGCAGATCCCCATGAACGAGTACGTGGCATACGAGGAGCTTCTCGTAAAAGCCGACGACGTATGGCACAGAGCGAAGGAAACGAACGACTTTCCTCTTTTCGCACCCGTGCTTGAGGAGATATTTGCAACGCAGAAGCGTTTCGCTAAGTACTGCGCCCCCGACATGAAGCCCTACGACTATTGTCTTAACAAGTTCGAGGAGGGTCTCACCTGTGAAAAATGCGACGAGTTTTTCAGCGCTCTCAGAAGCCGTCTTGTTCCCCTCATTGCAAAGATCACGTCTGCACCTCAGGTAGACGACTCCATCGCACACGGCACCTTCCCTGCAGACGAGCAGGAAAAATTCTCTTATGAACTGATGCGCACCATTGGTATCGACACCGATCTTTGCGGTCTCGGTACCACAGAGCATCCCTTCACCACAAGCATCGGCTCACACCGCGACGTACGTATCACCACTAATTATAAGGAAGATAACTTCACCCATTCCATGTACAGCGTCATCCACGAGGGAGGACACGCCCTCTATGACATGAACTCAGATGACAGCTTCGCATACACCGTTCTTGACGGCGGCGTTTCGATGGGTATCCACGAAAGCCAGAGCCGTTTTTACGAGAATCTTATCGGAAGAAGCCTTCCCTTCTGCCGCTTCATCTTCCCCGCCGTTCAAAAATGCTTCCCCGAGCAGACCCGAGGATATACCGCAGAGGATCTTTACCGCGCGGTGAATCTTGTAACCCCCTCTCTCATCCGCACCGAGGCAGACGAGGTCACCTATTGTCTTCACGTAATGATCCGCTACGAGCTTGAGCGCCGCGTTATGACAGACGAGCTTAAGGTGTGCGATCTCCCTGCCGAGTGGAACAGACTTTACAAGGAATATTTGGGCGTAGACGTTCCCGACGACCGTCACGGCGTACTTCAGGACAGCCATTGGTCCGGCGGCGGCATCGGCTACTTCCCCTCTTACGCTCTCGGAAGTGCATACGGCGCACAGCTTCTCGCCGAGATGAGAAAGACCGTTGACGTTGATGCTTGCCTCGCAAGCGGCGACTTCACTGCCATTAACGAGTGGAACCGCCAAAATATATGGCGTCACGGCTGCATGAAAACGCCCTCCGAGCTTTTGAAGAACGCTCTCGGAACAGATTTCGACCCCACGTTCTATACCGATTATCTTGAAAAGAAGTATTCCGATATCTACGGTATCTGACGCTACCAATATGCACGGCATCCGCCGTGCATATTTTTTTCACTCCCCGCATATCCTTTACCAAGCTTCAGCATGGAAAGGAATTCACCGATATGACAAAGAGTCAGAGTATTTACAAGGATATTTCAACCAGAACGGACGGCGAGATCTTCATAGGCGTTACAGGTCCGGTCAGGAGCGGCAAATCCACCTTTATCAGAAAATTCATGGAAAGCACCGTCCTTCCCGGTATCAGGAACGAAAAGGACCGCATCCGTGCGGCTGACGAGCTTCCCCAAAGCGCAGGCGGAAGGACGGTTATGACAACGGAGCCAAAGTTTATCCCCGACGAAGCCGTGGAAGTCACATTCGGCGAGGGAAACACGGCTAAGGTAAAGCTCATCGACTGCGTAGGCTACATAATCCCCGACATTATCGGAGACACGGAAAACGGACAGGTCAGAATGGTCAATACTCCGTGGAGCCACGAGCCCATTCCCTTTAACGAGGCGGCGGAGATAGGAACGAGAAAGGTCATCGCAGAGCATTCCACCGTGGGGATCATAGTCACAAGCGACGGAAGCGTGGGTGACATCCCGCGTGAAAACTACGTGGATGCCGAAAGCCGCACCGTCAGAGAGCTTCAGGAGCTTGGCAAGCCATTTGTGATAGTGGTAAATTCAGCCGAACCCCACACCCCTGAAGCCGAGGCATTAGCGCTGGAGCTTGAAGGAAAATACACAGCCCCCGTGGCTCTGCTCAACTGCCAGGAGCTTGACAGCGCAGACGTATGCGAGATAATGAAGCTGCTTATCACGGAATTTCCAATAAAGGAATTAAGCGTATCTCTGCCATGCTGGACTTCAGCCCTTGACAGCGGACATCTTATCAGACGAAGTGTTACCGATATGCTGAAAAGCTCACTTTCGGGGATATCCCGCATGGGAGACGTAAAGCGTATGCGCAAGATACTCACAGACAGCCTGTGCGAGACTCTCGGAGGGGGCGAGTGCACTACCCGTGAGGTAAACATGGGTAACGGCAACGCATACCTTTCCGTGGAGCTACCGAAGGAGCTGTTTTATAAAACTCTGCAGGAGCTGTCGGGTCTTGATATCAGCGACGAGTCCGACATCGTCAGAAATCTCACGTCCCTGTCTCTGGCAAAAAAGGATTACGACAGATTTGCCTCGGCGGTACGTGATGCGGAAAGCAAGGGTTACGGGATCGTTATGCCACGGATGGATGACCTCACTTTAGCCGAACCCGAGATAGTAAAGCATTCGGGAGGATACGGAGTAAAGCTCCGCGCCACCGCCCCGTCCATACACATGATAAAGGCACAGATAGAAACGGAGCTCAGCCCCATCGTAGGCACGGAAGAGCAGTCCGAGGAGCTTGTCCGTTCACTTCTCTCGGAATTTGAGGAAGACCCCCACAGCATTTGGAACACTAATCTTTTCGGCAGATCCATATACGAGCTTGTAAGCGACGGTCTGCATGCAAAGCTTGAGCATATGCCTGAGGACGCCCGCGAGCGCTTCGGAGAAACCCTTTCAAAAGTAATAAACGAAGGAGCTTCGGGACTTATCTGTATCTTACTTTAAAATAGTCAAAGCGTCTGCCCTGTTTTGTTTTTTACAAAGCAGAGCAGACGCTTATATCATACTCCGTACAGTTCTCTTTTTACTCAAACTCCTTGATTTTCTCTTCAAAATATGTTATCATTATAAGTGGTGTTGCAAGAACGCTTTTGCAATACCTGCATACTCTTACGATATTTTTCACCAAGGAGAAAAGCATGAGTATTCTTTCAATATTAAGTACCTTGTTTATCGGTCCGCTTAAGCTTGTGTTTGAGATCATTTTCGGCATCGCCAACAGATTCGTCTCAAACCCCGGACTTGCCATAATCTTTTTGAGCCTTGCAATGAACATCCTCGTTCTTCCGCTTTACAAAAGAGCGGATGCAATGCAGGAAGAGGCCCGTGATACCGAAGCCAGATTGAAGGCAGGTGTTGACCACATCAAAAAGACCTTCACCGGCGACGAGCGAATGATGATGCTTCAGGCGTACTACAAGCAGAATAATTATAAGCCTACGTCATCGCTGAACGGCTCGGTGTCGCTCCTGTTGGAGATCCCCTTCTTTATGGCGGCATATCAGTTCCTCTCCCACTTAGACATACTGAACGGTGTGTCATTCGGTCCCATCGCAGACCTTGGCTCGCCCGACGGACTTATCGTCATCGGCGGCTTTGCCATCAATCTGCTCCCTGTGCTGATGACACTTATCAACGTTATCTCAAGTGCCATCTACCTGAAAGGCTTCCCGCTCAAGACCAAGCTCCAGCTTTACGGAATCGCCCTTTTCTTCCTTGTTTTCCTCTGGACGTCTCCCGCAGGTCTTGTATTCTACTGGACGCTCAATAACGTTTTCTCTCTTGTAAAGAACATTTTCTACAAAATAAAGAATCCTCAGAAGGTCCTTCGCATACTCACCTTTGCCGTAGGTGCCGTGGGTGTTGTATTCGGTGCGGTGTTCTTTGACGCTTCCGTTTTAAAGAAGGCTTTCATCGTACTTCTGGGTGCGGCTCTCATGCTTCCTCTGATACTGAATCTTATCAGTTCAAAGGTACGTGTGTGCGCAAAGAAGAAGGAATACCGTCCGAACACCGGAATGTTCATCCTGGGCGGAGTGTTTATGACAGTCCTCGTAGGTGTGCTCATCCCGTCAGCTTATATCTCAGCATCTACCCTTGAATACATCGACGTCACCTACTTCCACAATCCCATGTGGTATATCGCAAGCACTGCTGCCATGAGCGCGGGCTTCTTCCTCGTCTGGTTCGGCGTGTTCTACTGGCTTGCAAATCCCGCCGGCAAGGTCTTCTTCACAAGACTTATGTGGATACTCAGCGGTGTCTCCATCGTAAACTATATGTTCTTCGGCACAAAGCTCGGTACCATTTCCGCTCAGCTTCAGTACGAAACGGGACTCAGCTTCTCAGGCAAGGAGCATCTTGTCAACCTTCTCGTGATCATCGCAGTCATCGCAGTATTCCTCTTCATCTCCATGAAATGGACGAAGGTCTGCACCACGGTGCTTTTGACCGCGGCAGTTGCAGTTTTCGGCATGGCTGTTCTCAACGTGAGCACCATTACTTCATCAGTCAATACCCTCACCTCCGCAGAAAGTATGAAGTCAAACGGAGTTCCCAACTTCGACCTCAGCACGGAGGGTGAAAACGTGGTGGTCATAATGCTTGACCGTGCAATGGGTGAATATATACCCTATATCTTCTCCGAAAAGCCTGAGCTTGCGGAAAGATTCGCAGGATTTACCTACTACAAAAATACGATATCCTTCGCGCCTAAGACCAATATGGCGATCCCCGCACTTCTGGGCGGATATGAGTACACTCCCGTTGAGATCAACAAGAGAGACACAGAATCCCTTGTCTCAAAGCATAACGAGGCGCTGAAGGTCATGCCGGTATTGTTCTCCGAAAACGGTTTTGACGTAACGGTATGCGACCCCACATATGCAAACTACTCATGGATACCCGATCTTTCCATATTCGACGAGTATCCCGATATTGACGCATACATCACCAAGGGCGTCTTCGGTGATCCTGTTCAGAAGCAGTCAGCCATAGACAGCAATCACAGAAATTTCTTCTGCTTCGGCATTATGAAGTCCATGCCCACACTTCTTCAGAGATTCGTTTATGACAACGGAACCTACAACCGTCTGCAGTCAAGCTCGGCAGTCGTAGAATACGCAGGTCAGGAGCGCACGGATCTTTCCCACGCGACAGGCCTTGACTCCATCTTCATGAATCCCTATAACGTGCTCGCCAATATGTCTCAGATGACAAAAATATCATCCGACAAAAAGAACACGTTCCTCTTCCTCTCAAACGATACCACCCATGACCCCATCCTTCTGCAGACCCCCGACTACTTACCCTCTCAGGTAGTAGACAACGAGGAGTACGACGCAGAACACGCTGACAGATTCACGGTGGACGGCGTAACGCTGAAGGTTGAGACGCAGTATCAGATGCTCCATTACCACGCTAACATCAGCTCTTCTCCGTCTTGCAGATTGGTTTGACTACCTCCGTGATAATAACGTCTACGACAACACCAAGATCATTCTTGTTTCCGACCACGGAAGCCAGAACATCAACCATCTGGAAGGATTTTGGCTCGACGAATACGAGGACGAGATGACTCACATCGAGGACCTGAGAAACACAGAGGCTTACTATCCCCTCCTTATGGTAAAAGAGATCGGCAGCAGTGAGTTTGTCACGTCAAATGAGTTTATGACAAACGCAGACGTTCCCACGCTGGCAGCGAGCGGTCTTATCAAAGATCCCGTAAATCCCTTTACAGGAAAGCCCATAAACAGCGACGAAAAGACAGCGCACGATCAGTTCATCTGTATCTCCCGCAGCTTTGACGTCACATCGCACAAGGGTAACTCCTTCAACGAATCATATTGGGCAAGCGTAAAGGACGATATATACGATCCCGAGAATTGGGTACTTCACCGTCCGTGGGTCGTTCTGAAAGAGCACGTAGCTCCCACAGTAAAGTAAATTCAAAAGACGCGGACCGATTCAGGGTTCGCGTCTTTTTCATATTGACGGCAGACAGTACGCTGAAGATGGACGAAAGCATAAAAACACCCCGACCTCATCACGGCCGGGGTGTCAAAACTGATTGTCCATTGGATATCCTCCTGACTTTCGTCACCCTATATTCTGTTGTGTTTCTTACTTTACTTATTTCGCCTGTTATTATCTGACGAGTTTATCTCTACATATATTTTTATATAGTCCTTTACGTTCCTTTCTCTTATCTCGGTCCACGATCATTGAAGCGAACGCTAATAATTTTACCTTTATCATGTGAGGCATGAAAAATTACTTAATTTAACATATATTTCGGTTATTCCGCTTTTACTTTTGCTTGTGTTTCTTTTCCCAAAGAATCGCTTACGTGATCTTCAACCGATTATTTTTTCTTGTGTGAACTTTACTTTTCCATTGGCCTGTACCTTTATCTGAGTTTTTCCTTGACGGTATCGATCCACCGTCTGTCCTTAGATGATGATATTTAGGTTTTACTTAATCAGTTCATGGGTCTGTACCTTTTTTCCGAATTACTTACTTATAACTTTTATCCGTTTAACTTAACTGTTCATTGGTGTATACCTATCTGTCCACTTGTTCGGGTATCTTACTTATAAGTTTAGTTTTAACCGTTCATTGGTCCATACCTGTTTCTTATCGTTTTCGGATATTCTTATTTGACTTAGGTTCAAGCCGGTAAGTTCACCGGACTATACTTTTTCTTTTCTCTGTAGCTTATAAACTGTCTGAGTTTTAGTTTAACGTGTTCATTGGAGTGTACCTCCGCTCTTTAGATTTTAGCTTTTATAAAGTTTTTCACGTTTTTCATGCGGGTGGTCCTTTCCTACGATACTGCGAAAAACCTGCTTAAATCTATTTTAAAGATCATCTTATTATTCAGTTGTTATTCAGTTTTAATTACCCTTTTACGCATATTCAATCACATCTTCGTCTAATCCATCTCATTAATTCTATTCGTTATTTCGGAACGAAGGCCGTATTGAGGTTTTCTGAAGTTTTCTACGTACTTGATCTGTGCTCTCCCGTTTTGTTCGGGACACTTATCTTCGCGATAAGCTCAAACCTTAGTTTTATCCGAGCCCCGTATTTTTTATGATACCGTCTAAGCCTTACACATCGGCTTACTGCATACCGGATACCCGCCTCGGTCTGTATTCACCTCTGCTTATCTTCGTCATATGCTTTATCTTCGCATCTGACTTCTCGCTCAGGTTTTTCTTTTGCCTTGCAGGTGTAATTCCTGCGGTCCCTCCTCGGTAACCTTAGGTCTTACTTAAAAAATACTTCGTGATCCGCTTCCGTGTCAAAAAGTGTTTGATCTTTGCGCTGTCGGGTCTTCCGCTTGCTTCTGTGAGCCTTGCGGGGAACGAAAAAGCGACACACCGACCTTTTGTCAACTTAGTCTGCGTGCCGCGATATTAAATACGTTTTATTGGATATGTCGGGACCGATGATCTGTACTTGTCCCGTTCACACACGGCACGTAACTTAACACTGCTGAAAATCATGTCCGACACCTCCCTTAATTTATTTGATGATTTCCGACCCGGCTCTTGTCAGGTCCTTTTGTTTTCATCTCTTCTCTGTGTCTTTATTATATCATGACTTAACATGATTGTCAAGCCTCATTTGGAATATTTTTGAGTTTTCTATGCATTTTGTAACTTTATTTGTATGTGATGTACAATTTACACAATCAGCCGCGTCTGATACCGTTCACTGAAAATCCACATTTGAGCATTTTAACAAGTGCATTTGTGCAACCTGCGAACCGCGCTCTCACCGTTCCTGCTCGCGGGCGTGTCAGTTTGAGCTTCAGCCAATGCTTGAAAAGCGCCTCATGGACGCTGAAAAAAACTCAAAATTTTCCTCAGATTTTTTCATAAAAGCCTTTAACTTTCAGAAAAAATATGTTACAATAAACCCGTGTTTATTTTTTGGCGGGACCACGCCCGCAATCAGAAAGGAATCAAAAAATGCTTTTTTTCGAAGAACTTAAAAATTACGACCCTGAGGTAGCTGCAGCGTGTGACGCGGAATTTCAGCGTCAGCAGCATAACATTGAGCTTATCGCGTCAGAAAATATCGTATCCAAAGCCGTCCTCCTCGCCGCAGGCACCCCCCTCACCAACAAGTATGCCGAGGGTCTCCCCGGCAAACGCTACTACGGCGGTTGTGAGTGTGTGGACGTTGTAGAGAATATCGCACGTGAGAGAGCAAAAAAGCTCTTCGGTGCAGAGCACGCAAACGTTCAGCCCCACAGCGGTGCTAACGCAAACCTTGCGGTATTTTTCGCCCTCGTCAATCCCGGTGATACGGTCATGGGTCTTAACCTTGCTCACGGCGGTCATCTTTCACACGGTTCTCCTGTAAATATTTCCGGCAAGTATTTCAACATCGTCCCCTACAGTGTTGACGACGACACAGAGATGCTTGACTACGGTAAGATCCGCGAAACCGCTCTTGAATGCCGCCCCAAGATGATCATAGCAGGTGCAAGCGCATATTCAAGAGTCATCGATTTCGCGCGCCTCCGTGAGATCGCAGACGAGGTCGGCGCATACCTTATGGTCGACATGGCGCATATCGCAGGACTTGTTGCCGCAGGAGTGCATCCCAGTCCCGTACCGCACGCACATATAGTCACAACCACTACTCATAAGACTTTGCGCGGTCCCCGAGGCGGTCTTATCCTCTGTACTGCTGAGCTTGCACAGAAGATCGACAAGGCCGTATTCCCCGGAACCCAGGGCGGTCCCCTCGAGCACGTTATTGCCGCAAAGGCAGTTGCCTTCGGCGAGGCTCTCACTGAGGAGTTCCGCGAGTATCAGCGCGCTATCGCCGAAAACGCGGCTGTTCTTGCAGACGCAATGATCGAGGAAGGTTTCCGACTCGTTTCCGGAGGCACAGACAACCACCTTATGCTCGTTGACCTCCGCCCCTTCGGCATCACCGGTAAGGATATGGAGAAAAGACTTGACGAGGTACACATCACAGTAAACAAGAACGCGATCCCCAACGATCCCCAGAGTCCCTTCGTAACCAGCGGTATCAGAATAGGTACTCCCGCAGTTACCACCCGCGGCTTCGGAAAGGATGAGATGCGAATGATCGCACGCTTCATCGGCGACATCGCACGCGACTTCGAGGGTAACCGCGAACGCGTTTCCGCCGAGGTAATGGCTATCTGCGCAAAATTCCCCATTTACACGGAATAATTGATACCCCATCATACTAAAATAAAACTGTTCCCCTGCCGCGGTGGGGGAACAGCAATTTCACCTACGCAAAGAAAGGACATATCCCATGTCTATCATACGCAAACAGACAACCATCGCTTACCGCTGTCCCGATTGCGGAGCTATCGTACGCAGCGTTGTGGGCGTTTTCTCCCTTTCGGCAGATATGATCAAGCTGAAATGTCCCTGCGGAGCCTCTGCCCTTGACATCGTATATACTCATGACAAAAAGGTACGTATCACCGTGCCTTGTATCGTTTGCCCCGCTCCCCACTCATACGTTATCTCAGGTGACGTCTTCTTCGAGCGCGAAGCGTTTACGCTCGCCTGCACGTATTCGGGTCTTGGTGTATGCTTCATCGGAAGCGAAAAGGGTGTGGAAAGAGAGATCCGCATGAGCGAGGAAGAGCTGATCGAGATCGCGGGCGAGGATGCCCTCCGTCAGTTTTCCGACAACAGAGGAGAGAGAGAGTCCCTCACCGACCCTCAGGTACTTGATATAATAATGTATACTCTCAAGGAGCTTGAGGATGAGGGGAACATCCATTGCAGATGCGAGGACGGAGGCGACTACGAGCTTCAGCTGGGCGACGAGGACGTTTTCGTCGTGTGCAAAAAATGCGGTGCCGAATACGCAGTCCGCGCGGGCAGCCTTTCTGCGGCACAGGATTTTCTGAACGCAGACAGCATCACCCTCACCTGAGTAGCAAAAGTCACGTCCCTGCATAGAATAATATCAGAGTACGGAAAACGTGCTCAGAGAGAAGAGCAAAAGCTCTCCTCGGATCATTATAAATGAAAAGGATATTATACTATGGGATGCCTTTGCAATCTTTTTAACAGCGACGATTTCATCTGGTTCGTAATTCTTGCTATTCTTATCGTTTCCTGCGGCAACTGCTGCGGTAACGGCCGCGGCTGCGGCTGCGGTTGCTGAGTCAAAAGTCAGCGGTAACGTATAACCGACGCCCCGTTCTTTCTCGGAACGGGGCGTATCGTTTGGATATAACTTCAAATACGGATGAATTTTTTCACGGTCTCGCAGTATAATTATACATTTTCGGTTGTATTTATAACAAATATGACCAACTAATCCCTCATATGCGGAATATTTTCTGTAGCATACGGAGAAGATAAATCAGCACGGCTTTTTAACCAAAAAGAAGTTGACACGGCATCGTGATTGTGGTAAAATGTCATCATTAATATTTTTCCGTAATAAAACGGCAAATTATTGATACCCACATCCCGCAAACTCGGAAGAAAGGTATGGTACACATACATGAACAATAAAGCAAGAGCAGGCGTCGTAGGCGCCACAGGTATGGTCGGTCAGAGATTTATCACTCTTCTCGAGAACCACCCCTATTTCAAACTTACAGCTGTTGCCGCAAGTAAGAGAAGCGCAGGCGTTCCTTACAAGGAGGCAGTTGAGGGCAGATGGAAGATGAAAGGTCCCATCCCCGCAGAAGCTGAAAACATGATCGTAAAGGACGCGGCAGACATCGAAGCGATGAAGGCTGAGTGCGACTTTATATTCTGCGCAGTTGATATGAAGAAGGACGAGATCCTCGTCCTCGAGGAAGCTTACGCCAAGGCTGAAGTTCCCGTAATCTCCAACAACTCCGCTAACCGCTGGACCAGTGACGTTCCCATGGTAATTCCCGAGATCAACGACTCTCACCTTGAGGTCATCAAGAGCCAGAGAGAGCGTCTCGGTACAAAGCGCGGCTTTATCGCAGTCAAGCCCAACTGCTCCATCCAGAGCTATGTTCCGATCCTCACTCCCCTTCTCAAGTTCGGCATTAAGGAAGTTGTTGCCACCACATATCAGGCTATCTCCGGAGCAGGTAAGAATTTTGAGTCATGGCCCGAGATGGTAGACAATATCATCCCCTACATCGGCGGTGAAGAGGAAAAGAGCGAGAAGGAGCCCCTCAAAATTTGGGGTGAAGTTCGCGGCGGTATCATCGTTCCCGCAGAAGCTCCCATTATCACCACACAGTGCATCCGCGTTCCCGTAACCGACGGTCATACTGCGGCTGTATTCGTAAACTTTGAAAACAAGCCTCCCAAGGAAGCTATCATCGAAGCGTGGAAGAGCTACCGCGGTGCGCCTCAGCTCCTCGGCCTCCCCTCCGCTCCCGATCAGTTCGTAACCTATTTTGAGGAAGAGAACCGTCCTCAGATCGGTATCGACCGCGATCTTTACCGCGGTATGGGTATATCCGTGGGCAGACTCAGACCCGACACAATGTTCGACTATAAGTTCGTCGGTATGTCTCATAACACTCTCCGCGGCGCGGCAGGCGGTGCTGTTCTTATCGCAGAGCTTCTTTACAGACAGGGTTACCTTGCATAAATACATGTGGCAGAGCTTTCATTTCGGTGAAGGCTCTGCCGTTGTGCTTTCATGGCTTCAGATAATATAAAATCATATACATATAAAGGAGAAAAGTTATGGCACCTAAGATCACAGGCATCCACCACATCGCGCTGAAGGCTTGCGGACTTGAAGACTATGCAAAGCTCGTAAAGTTTTACACAGAGATCCTCGGACTTCCCGTGGCAAGAACGTGGGGCGAGGGAGGCAACAGCGCAATGATGATCGACACCGGAGCGGGACTTCTTGAAATCTTCGCAAACGGCGAGGATTATCCCGGCCAGGGCGCGCTCCGTCATCTGGCATTTCAGGTAGAGGACACCGACGCTTGCATAGAAGCAGTACGTGCGGCAGGCTACGAGGTTACTATGGAGCCCACGGATATCGTTATCCCCTCTGAGATACCTTATCCCGCAAGGATCGGTTTCTGTATAGGCCCCGTCGGCGAAGAAGTGGAATTCTTCCACGTTAAGTAATCAAAAAATCCCTGTGATATGTTTTCACGGGGATTTTTCATGTCTGCCACGCGTTATTTCAAACAATCCGCTTGACTTAACGCCTTCCAAGGTTTATAATAGTAGATGTATTTTATTCAAGGAGACACCCCTATGAAAAACACGATCAAATTAATTTCAGTACTGCTTTCGCTTATTCTTTGCCTCACAGTCCTTGCAGGATGCAAGAGTGGCAAGGAAGACGAAGTCCCCAAGGAAACCACTTTTAACTATGAAATAAAGCCCATCACCGATGAGCCGCATTCCATCGATGCTCTTAACGATGCGGTGACTATAGCTATTACGGAAGGCAACGGCGTTACTTATCCCGATGTCCCCACCTGCTACTTCTGTGAAAATCACAACATAGTGGCAAGTACATTTGAAGAAGACGCAAACAGCTTTGACGTACTCGCCCACAGAGGTATGACGTACTATTTCGAGCCTGACACGGGTAACTACTTTGACTACCGCGACTTAGGTATGTATTGCCTTATATCACTCACTAAAGCAGAAAACGGATACACTACCGTAAGCTACAAGGAGTTTTCTTCTATCGACGAGGCTCTCACTGCCGCTGACGGAGTATTCGGTGACGCTGATGCGGTCAAGAACGGATACACAGACACCGAGCATACCCCTTACAGATACACAAAGGACGGCAATATCTACCTCCTCGACTACGATCGTTACATCACCTACTGCGACAATCTCATCGCTGAGATGATCAACGCAACTGCAGTGACCGACAGCTACAAACCTATTATAACCAAGCACAAAGATATCTACAATAAGTTCCTTGACACACATTTAGCTATGGACTACGTCATCGGACAGTTCTTAAACGGTGAAGCAGATTCTCCCAAGGCATACGTGCTCTACCGCGCACTCGAGGATATGCTTGAAAAGACCGAGGAAAGCATTGACTATAAGCCAGAGGACGAAAAGAAGGCGCAGACATATTTCGAAAAGATACTCGAATCCGCCAGGGAATTGCGTGCAAAGGAAGGAACTTTGGTAAGCCAAGGAAACTTCCCCACCCAGTGCTACCTGCTCCATCTTTATGATGAGAGTCTGACAGGCGAAGAAGTTCTCGCTGAAAAGTATATATATCCCAATCCCGACAAGATCGTCGTTCACAGTGCTTCCGGAAATAAGGAATTTGCCAAAGGCACCACAGAATATGCAGATATTTTAAGAGCCAACCAGCGTTGCTATTTGAAGGTTGCTGACGCGATTTTCTTTAAGGCTAATCTCCTTCCTGAAAAAATCCTCTCCGACTTCTACCGCACGTCGATCGATGTCGATCACAAGTATATCGAATACGTATACGAGGACGGTTCCACACAGAACTACGCATTCTCAAGCAATTCGGAATTGTTCCTCATACCTACATCTGAAGGTAAATACAATGCATATAAAACAAAAGGTAACAGTTATCTTTCAGATATCCTCGACGCTCTCTATGAGTAACAAGACCACGAAAGCACAACCAAATACTTAAAACAACGCCCCGTGACGTCTCGCAGAAGATGCCACGGGGTAAAGTTTACGATTTGTTTACATTTAAATTAATTGTAAACTTTCTCGGTCTCTTTTGTAAATAAATGCTTTTTTATCTTGATTTTTCTTTTTTTTATTGACATTAGACAACGAGTGTGGTAAAATAGTAAACTGCTAAAGAAGCGCCATAAGTGTTTCTATTGCATGATTTTTCGGTGTTTTTCTATAAAAAATCACCTTTTTATCCTTAATTATAATAAGGCAACTCAAAGAATGGAGTGATAGCTCAAATGATCAAACCGCAGCAGGTCGAAAAAATGGTGAAGCCTCACAGTGTCGGTAAGAAGACCCGTATGAGCTTCTCAAAGATCGATGAAGTTTTGGAAATGCCCAATCTTATCGAGATCCAGAAGAATTCATATAAGTGGTTCCTCGACGAAGGCCTCATGGAAGTCTTACACGACGTTTCCCCTATTACGGATTACTCCGGAAATCTCATTATCGAATTCGTAGGCTATTCTCTCGACACACCTCCCAAGTACCCCGTTGAGGAGTGCAAGGAACGTGTCGTTACCTACTCTATCCCCTTAAAGGTCGACGTACGCCTTTCCAATAAAGCCACCGGTGAAGTAAAGCAGTCTTCTATCTTCATGGGTGACTTCCCCGTGATGACAGACAAGGGTACCTTCGTCATCAACGGTGCGGAGCGTGTTATCGTTTCCCAGATCGTACGTTCTCCCGGAATGTACTATGACAGCGCAGTTGACAAGACAGGTAAGAGAACCTTTACCGCAACTGTCATCCCTTACAGAGGCGCATGGCTCGAGTACGAGACCGACGCTTCCGACGTTTACTACGTTCGTATCGACAAGAACCGTAAGCTCCCCGTTACCGTGCTTATCCGCGCTCTCGGCATCGAGACTCCCGAGGATATCGCCGCTGTATTCGGTGAGGAGCCCAAGCTCTACGCTACTCTTGAAAAGGACATCTGCGAGCGCGAGGCTATCGAGAACGGTACCTCCATCCGCGACGAGGCTCTCAAGGAGATCTACAAGAAGCTCCGTCCCGGCGAGCCTGCTATCGTTGAGTCCGCTGAGATACTCATGGGCAACCTTTTCTTCGACGCGAAGAGATACGATCTTGCTCCCGTAGGTAGACACAAGTATGACAAGAAGGTAGCTCTCGGCGCGAGAATCGCAGGTCATACACTCTCCCGCCCCGCAGTTAACCCCTTCACGGGCGAGATCCTCTTCGATGAAGGTACAACCCTTTCCAAGGCAGATGCCCTTGAGATAGAGCGCGCAGGTATTACCGAAGTATACCTCCGCCGCCGTGACACCGAGGAGACAAAGGTATTCTCCAACGGTGCGGTAGATCCCGTATACATTCTCGGCTATGACCTTACCGAAGCAGGCGTTACCGAAAAGTGCTCTCTCTCCGTTCTTACCCAGATCATGGAAGAGTGCGCAGGCGACAAGGATGCCATCATAGCAGCAGCAAAGCGCAGAATTGCTGAGCTTTGCCCCAAGCATATCACAAGAGACGATATTCTTGCGTCCATCAACTATCTCCTATGCCTCAGCCACAACGTTGGTGTTACAGACGACATCGACCACCTTGGTAACAGAAGACTTCGCTGCGTAGGCGAGCTTCTTCAGAACCAGCTGAGAATCGGTCTTGCAAGAATGGACAAGATCATCAAGGAGAGAATGACCGTTCAGGACAACGAAACTCTCTCTCCCCAGACTCTTATCAACATCAGACCCGTTGTTACCGCTATCCGCGAGTTCTTCGGTTCTTCCCCTCTCTCTCAGTTCATGGACCAGAACAACCCTCTGGCTGAGCTGACTCACAAGAGAAGAATCTCCGCTCTCGGTCCCGGCGGTCTCTCCCGTGACAGAGCGTCCTTCGACGTCCGAGACGTACACTATACCCACTACGGCAGAATGTGTCCTATCGAGACTCCTGAAGGTCCTAACATCGGTCTTATCTCCTACCTTTCCACATACGCTAAGATCTCCGGCTACGGATTCATCGAGGCTCCCTACAGAAAGGTAGTTCACGAAACTCTCGAGGACGGCACAGTAAGACACCGCGTTACCGACGAGATCGAATACATGACAGCTGACGTTGAGGACAACTACGTTGTAGCTCAGGCTAACGAGCTCCTCGACGAGAACAAGTGCTTCGCACGCGCAAAGGTCACAGCACGCGACCGCTCCGAGATCATCGAGATCGACGCTGCAAACGTTGACTATATGGACGTTTCTCCCAAGATGGTGGTTTCCGTTGCAACAGCAATGATCCCCTTCCTTGAGAACGACGACAACTCCCGTGCGCTCATGGGTTCAAACATGCAGAAGCAGGCAGTTCCGCTTCTCACAACCGACTCTCCCATCGTCGGTACAGGTATGGAGTACAAGGCGGCAGTTGACTCCGGCGTCGTTGTTCTTGCAAAGAACTCCGGCTTCGCTGAGACTGTTACCGCTGACGAGATCATCATCCACTGCGATGACGGTCACAAGGACACATACCGTCTTATCAAGTTCAAGAGAAGTAACCAGGGTACCTGCGTAAACCAGAGACCCATCATCGATCAGGGCGAGTATGTAAAGGCAGGTCAGGTTATCGCTGACGGTCCCGCTACCGCTGACGGTGAGATCGCTCTCGGTAAGAACGCACTTATCGGCTTTATGACATGGGAAGGTTACAACTACGAGGACGCGGTACTTCTTAATGAAAGACTCGTCCGCGACGACGTATACACTTCCATCCACATTGAAGAATACTCTCACGAGGCAAGAGACACCAAGCTCGGCCCCGAAGAGATCACCCGCGAGATCCCCAACATGGGTGATGACGCCCTTAAGGATCTTGATATGGACGGTATCGTTAAGATCGGTACTGAGGTTCGCTCCGGTGATATTCTCGTTGGTAAGGTAACACCTAAGGGTGAGACAGAGCTTACCGCTGAGGAAAGACTTCTCCGCGCGATCTTCGGCGAAAAGGCACGTGAGGTAAGAGACACATCTCTCAAGCTCCCCCACGGCGAAAACGGTATCGTTGTAGACGTAAAGGTATTCTCCCGTGAAAACGGAGACGACCTCTCCCCCGGAGTTAACAAGGTAGTAAGAGTTTATATCGCACAGAAGAGAAAGATCTCTGTCGGTGACAAGATGGCGGGCCGTCACGGTAACAAGGGTGTCGTTTCCCGTATCCTTCCTCCCGAGGACATGCCCTTCCTTCCCGACGGTACACCTCTTGATATCGTGCTTAACCCCCTCGGCGTACCTTCCCGAATGAATATCGGTCAGGTGCTTGAGGTTCACCTTGGTATCGCTGCACGTAAGCTTGGTTGGAAGATCATGACTCCCGTATTCGACGGCGCGACAGAGAAGGACATCCTTAACTGTCTCGAGCTTGCAGGTATGGAGCGTGACGTTCTCCCCGGCGAAAACGTAAACGGTAAGAATATATTCGAAGAAATGTTCGATGAGAATGGCGAGAGAACTCTCCGTGCCATCGAAGGTGACGAAAGACTTGACGCAGCACACCTTGAAGAGCTCCGCCTTGCAGGCAAGCTCAAGGTAGTTGACGGTAAGACCATGCTCTATGACGGCAGAACGGGCGAACCCTTCGACAACCCCGTAACCGTAGGTATCATGTACTACCTGAAGCTCCACCACCTCGTTGACGATAAGATCCATGCCCGTTCTACCGGTCCTTACGGCCTCGTAACTCAGCAGCCTCTCGGAGGTAAGGCTCAGTTCGGCGGTCAGAGATTCGGAGAAATGGAGGTTTGGGCGCTTGAGGCTTACGGCGCTGCTTACACTCTCCAGGAGATCCTTACTGTTAAGAGTGACGACGTGACAGGACGTGTTAAGACCTACGAGGCTATCGTTAAGGGTCAGAATATTCCCACTCCCGGCGTTCCCGAGGCATTTAAGGTTCTTGTTAAGGAGCTTCAGTCTCTTGCCCTCGACATCCGCGTACTCAACGATGCGGGCGAAGAGATCGAGCTTGCTACTCTCGGTGAGGATGATCCTGCTGACGTGACACCCCGCCAGAGAAGAAACGATGCGGATGCTAACGAAGTTACCGCAGAGGCGGTTGGCGAGACCGTTGAAACAGACGATCTTTTTGACTCCTTCACTCCCGGTGATTTTGACAGCGATAACCCCACAAGTCCCTTCGACTCAGACGAAGTTGTCGATGACCTTTTTGCTACTGAAGACATAATGGACTCATACGACGACCTCGATTCTGACTATTGAGCAGATTAATTCAATAGATTTCATAACTTATTAACAGGAGAAGGTATATTGCTGATGGAACGCAATGTTTTTGATTCTATTAAAATAGGCCTTGCCTCTCCCGAAATGATCCGCAGCTGGTCATACGGTGAGGTCAAGAAGCCTGAAACTATAAATTACCGTACCCTCAAGGCTGAACGCGACGGTCTCTTCTGCGAAAAGATCTTCGGTCCCACAAAGGACTGGGAATGTCTTTGCGGAAAGTACAAGCGTATCCGCCACAAGGGCAAGATCTGTGAGCGATGCGGAGTTGAGGTTACTCAGAAGAAGGTACGCCGTGAGAGAATGGGTCACATTGAGCTTGCTGCTCCCGTTTCCCATATCTGGTACTTCCGTGCTATCCCTTCAAGAATGGGTCTTCTCCTCGACATCTCCCCCAGACTTCTCGAGAAGGTACTCTATTTCGCACAGTACATCGTAATCGATCCCGGCTCAACTCCCCTTGCAAAGTATCAGCTCCTTAAGGAGTCTGAGTACCGCGCAGCTTATGAGCGTTACGAGAACGATTTCAGAGTCGGCATGGGTGCCGAGGCTATCAAGGAGCTTCTTGCTGAGCTTGATATCCCCGCCCTCGCTGACCAGCTCAGAGCAGAGCTGGCAAACGCTACAGGTCAGAAGAAGATCCGTATCATCAAGCGTCTCGAAGTTGTAGAAGCATTCAAGAAGAGCGGCAACAAGCCCGAATGGATGGTTCTCGACGTGGTTCCCGTTATCCCTCCGGATATCCGCGCTATGGTACAGCTTGACGGCGGACGCTTCGCTTCCAGTGACCTTAACGATCTCTATCGCCGCGTTATTAACAGAAATAACCGTCTTAAGAGACTTCTTGAGCTCCGTGCTCCCGACATCATCATCCGCAACGAGAAAAGAATGCTTCAGGAGGCTGTTGACGCACTTATCGACAACGGCCGCCGCGGCAAGCCCGTAACAGGTCCCTCCAACAGACCCCTTAAGTCTCTCTCCGAGATGCTTCGCGGTAAGCAGGGTCGTTTCCGTCAGAACCTGCTGGGTAAGCGTGTTGACTATTCCGGCCGTTCTGTTATCGTTGTAGGACCCGATCTTAAGATCTTCCAGTGCGGTCTTCCTAAGGAAATGGCACTTGAGCTCTTCAAGCCCTTCGTAATGAAGAGACTTGTTGAGATCGGCAAGGCTTCCAACATCAAGGAAGCTAAGAAGAAGGTCGAAAAGGTAAATCCCGACGTATGGGATGCTCTTGAAAACGTGATCAAGAATCACCCCGTACTTCTGAACCGTGCACCTACACTTCACCGTCTGTCCATTCAGGCGTTCGAGCCCGTACTTGTTGAGGGTAAGGCTATCAAGCTCCATCCTCTGGTATGTAAGGCGTTCAACGCGGACTTCGACGGTGACCAGATGCCCGTTCACGTTCCCCTTTCCGCAGAGGCTCAGGCTGAGGCACGCTTTCTCATGCTCTCTGCAAACAACCTCTTAAAGCCTGTTGACGGACGCGCTATCGCTGTTCCCTCTCAGGATATGGTCCTCGGTTCCTTCTATCTTACTCTCGACAAGCCCGGCGAGCCCGGCGAGGGCAAGACCTTCCGTGACTTCGACGAAGCTATGATGGCATATCAGGCAGGCGTTCTCGGACTCCATGCTCCCATCAGAGTAAGAGTTACCAAGGAGATCGACGGCGAGGTAAGAAGCAAGATCGTTGACGCTACTCTCGGACGTCTCATCTTCAACCAGCAGATCCCTCAGGACCTCGGTTACGTTGACAGAAGCGATCCCGACAAGCTCTTTGATCTTGAGATCATGTTCGTTACAACATCCAAGGAGCTTGGTGATATCGTTGACCGCTGTATCAAGAAGCACGGATTCTCCGTTGCCGCAGAGGTTCTCGACAGCATCAAGTCCATGGGTTATAAGTATTCCACAAGAGCGTCTATCTCCATCTCCGTGGCAGATATGACCATTCCTCCCGAAAAGTACTCTCTTATCAGCGAAGCTGAAAAGAAGGTCGACCGTATCGCACATCACTTCCGTCGCGGTGAGCTTACCGACGAAGAGCGCTACGAGAACGTTATTGCAGTTTGGGAACAGACTACAAAGGACGTTGTCTCCGCACTTCAGAAGAACTTTGACCGTTACAACTCCATCAAGATGATGTCAGACTCCGGTGCGAGAGGTAGTATGACTCAGATGAGACAGCTCGCAGGTATGCGAGGCCTTATGTTCGCTACCTCCGGTAAGACGATGGAGATCCCGATCAAGTCTAACTTCCGTGAAGGTCTTTCCATCCTGGAGTACTTCGTGGCTGCACGTGGTGCGCGTAAGTCACTTTCCGATACCGCGCTTAAGACCGCTGACTCAGGTTACCTGACCCGCCGTCTCGTAGACGTATCTCAGGACGTTATCATCCGTGAGGACGACTGCGGTGCGACAAACGGTATCTGGGTATCCGACATCGTTGAAGGCAACGAAGTCGTTGAGCCCCTCAAGGACAGACTTGTGGGCAGATACACCATCGGTGAGATCAAAAATCCCACCACAGGTGAGGTTATCATCGGTGACAACTGCCTTATCTCCGACAGCGATGCTAAGAACATCGTTGCTGCAGGTATCAAGTCCGTTCATATCAGAACAGTTCTTCAGTGTAAGGCTCGTCACGGTGTCTGCGCACACTGTTACGGTGCTGACCTTGCAAACGACAAGCCCGTTAACGTTGGTGAGGCTGTCGGTATCATCGCTGCTCAGTCCATCGGTGAGCCCGGTACACAGCTTACCATGCGTACCTTCCATACGGGTGGTGTCGCTGCCGCAAACATTACTCAGGGTCTTCCCCGAGTTGAAGAGCTCTTCGAAGCAAGAAAGCCCAAGAAGATCGCTGTTATCGCTGAGGCTACCGGTATGGTATCCATCACCGAGGTCAAGAAGATGCGCAACGTTTGCATCACTCCCGACGACGGCAGCGAAACTCTCGTATATCCCATTCCCTTCGGTACAAGAATCGTTGTTGAGGACGGACAGCACGTTCGTGCGGGCCGTGAGCTGACAGAGGGTGATAAGAGCCCTGCAGATATCCTCAGAGTCAACGGTATCGATGCTGTATACGATTACATCATCCTTGAGGTTCAGAAGGTTTACCGTTCTCAGAGCATCAACATCAACGACAAGCACATCGAGGTTATTGCGCGTCAGATGACACGTAAGGTCCGCGTGCTTGACGAGGGTGACACCGAGATGCTTCCCGGTTCCATCGTCAGCATCAATGAGTTTGACGGTGAAAACGAGGCACTTCAGGCGAGAATCGACGCAGGTGAGCGTGACCTCAGACTTGCTACTTGCGAGCCTGTTCTCCACGGTATCACCAAGGCATCCCTTCTCACCGACTCCTTCCTCTCCGCCGCTTCCTTCCAGGAGACCACCAAGGTCCTCACAGAGGCTGCTATCCGCGGTAAGGTCGACCACCTCATGGGTCTTAAGGAGAACGTTATCATCGGTAAGCTGATCCCCGCAGGTACAGGTATGGAGCAGTACAGAAACGTTGAAGTTGAGTGTGACGAAGATCACAAGTTCAACCTCTCCGTCGAAGAAGAGGAAGCACGTGAAGACATCGACACTCCCGAAGGCAGAGCAAACGTATTTGCCGACGACGCAGCTGATGAGGACGAGCATGACCACGAAGACGAAGGCGCTGACGATCTCCTCTCCAAGGTTATGGACATCTTCTCAGGCAACGCAGGTGATGACGATGACTTCGACGACTATGACGACGAAGACGACGATCTCGCTGACAGCGACGAAGAATAATCCTGTTTAAAACACTTGTGCCACACTTCTTTTTAGGGGTGTGGCACAGCTTGTATTGACATCATATTATTTCAAAAGACAGAAGGTGAACGGTATGAATATTTACAAGAACGTATGTGAGCTTATCGGCAAAACGCCTCTTATGCAGCTCTGCCGATATTCAGGCGCCGAAAAGCTTGATACTGCAATCCTCGCTAAGCTTGAGCTTTTCAACCCCGCAGGAAGCGTCAAGGACCGTGTTGCCGCTAATATGATAAAGGACGCCGAAGAAAAAGGGCTCCTTAAAGAGGGCGGCATGATCATCGAGCCCACAAGCGGAAATACGGGTATCGGACTTGCGGCAGTTGCCGCGTCAAAGGGTTATAGAGCGGTATTTACTATGCCCGACACGATGAGCGTAGAAAGACGCATGCTTCTCTCAGCATACGGAGCTGAGATAGTCCTCACCCCCGGTGCAGAGGGTATGAGCGGTGCTATAAAGCGTGCTGAGGAGCTGTGTCGGGAGAATCCGGGCAGTATCATACCCGGTCAGTTCATAAATCCTGCAAATCCCGAGGCTCACGTTAACACCACAGGTCCCGAGATATGGAATGACACTGACGGGAAGGTGGATATTTTTGTTGCGGGTGTAGGTACGGGCGGTACTCTCACAGGCTGTGCTAAATATCTCAAGGACAAGAATCCAAGCGTTAAGATAGTTGCGGTCGAACCTGCCGACTCTCCCCTTCTTTCGGGCGGTAAAGCAGGTCCCCATCCTCTACAGGGGATCGGTGCCAACTTCGTGCCCGATATCCTTGATACGGATATAATAGACGAGATAATCACAGTTACGGGTGAAGAAGCATACGCCGCAGGCAAAAAGATGGCTCGTCAGGAAGGTATCCTTGTCGGCATCACCTCAGGTGCCGCGCTCCACGCCGCTACGGTACTCGCAAGACGTGAAGAAAACCGCGGCAAGACTATCGTTGCACTTCTCCCCGACTCAGGCGAGAGATATCTTTCAACAGACATGTTTAAATAATACGAAAAAACGTTGGCATAGCCAACGTTTTTTCTATTGACAAAGATAGTTCACGTATGTTATACTGTATATACCCCCATGGGGTATATTGGAGGTGTAAAAATGGATAACAAATGCCACTGTTCACTACACGATACAACAATGCGTGAAGATGAAAAGAAACGCAAGCTTATAAACAGACTCAACCGTATCGAGGGTCAGGTGAGAGGTATCAAGAAAATGCTTGAGGACGACGCATACTGCACCGATATCCTCACTCAATCCGCCGCCGTAAGCTCTGCTGTGGACGCTTTCAACCGTCAGCTTCTGGAGGATCACATCAAAGGGTGTGTAGTAAGAGATATCAAAAACGGCGAATACGATATCATCGACGAGCTTATGGACATAATAAAAAGGCTTATGTGAACCCATCTGTGATTTAAACTATTGAGAAAGGATGTATGCTTATGGAAAAATTCAAGGTAACGGGAATGACATGTGCCGCCTGCAGTGCAAGAGTGGAAAGGGCCGCGCGAGGTGTCCCCGGCGTCACGTCATGCTCTGTCAATTTGCTGACGGGTGACATGACCACCGAAGGGGATGCCAAAACTGAAGACGTACTCCGCGCCGTGGAAAAAGCGGGATACGGAATAACATCGGCAGACAAAAAAGCAGTCAAGGCTCCGGTTGATAACGACCAAGGCGCGGAAACGGCAAAGCTGACAGCACGGCTTATCTCATCCGTCATATTCCTTCTGCTTCTTATGTACGTATCAATGGGACATATGATGCTGTCCCTTCCCCTCCCCTCATTTCTGACCGAAAGTCACACCGCGATGGGACTGATGCAGCTTCTGTTGTCAGGCGCCGTTATGGTCATAAATCAAAGATTCTTTATAAGCGGTACGAAGGCGCTGATACGCCTTTCACCCAATATGGATACCCTGGTTTCCCTCGGATCTGCCGCATCCTTTATATACAGCACGGTAATTCTTTTCCTGACTGCAGTCGAAGAAGCTGCAGGCAATACATCTGCCGCCGCAGAATATATGCATCAGTTCTATTTTGAATCTGCGGCAATGATACTCACACTCATCACAGTGGGTAAACTGCTTGAATCAATTGCCAAAGGTAGGACCACGAACGCATTGCGCGCTTTGATGGATCTTACGCCGCCCACAGCTACATTAATTATAAACGGCGAGGAAAAGGAAATACCTGCCGAAGACGTTAAGGTAGGGGATGTATTCGTAGTGAAGGCAGGCGGCAAATTCCCTGTAGACGGAGTAATAATTGACGGAGAATGCGCCGCAGACGAGTCCTCACTAACGGGCGAGAGCATTCCCGTACACAAAGCTGCAGGCGACAGCGTTTCAGCGGGGTGTATCAACACGTCGGGATACGTAAAGTGCAGATCTCTCAAGGTGGGTGAAGATACTGCCTTAGCCGGGATAATCAAAACAGTCCGCGATGCCGCAGGAACAAAAGCACCTATCGCAAGCCTTGCTGATAAGGTTTCGGGGATATTCGTGCCCGTGGTAATAGGAATAGCGCTGGTGACGGGTATTATATGGTTTGCCGTCAGCAAGGATATGGGATTCGTTCTTCAAAGAGCAGTATCCGTACTGGTGATAAGCTGTCCGTGTGCCCTGGGGCTCGCCACTCCCGTTGCCATAATGGTGGGAAGCGGCGTAGGAGCGAAAAACGGTATCCTCTTTAAAACAGCCGCCTCCCTTGAGGAAATGGGTAAGGTCAAGGTAATAGCGCTTGACAAGACGGGTACTATCACCGAGGGCAAGCCCAAGGTAACGGATATTATTCCCATGCACGGGATCAGTATTGCCGAGCTTGCCACAGTTGCCGCAAGTCTTGAAGCTAAAAGCGATCACCCGATCGCAAAGGCGATCACGGCGTATGCCGATGAAGCACACGTCACCGTCATAAATGCGGACGATTTCACAGTTCATGCAGGCTTCGGTCTGTCCGCAAAGCTCGACGGAGTACCCGTTTACGCCGGAAAACGTGATCACATCGAGAAGTACGTTAATCTCAGCGAAGATATCCTTCGTCGTGCTGACGAGCTGTCAGGCTCGGGTAAAACACCTATATTCGTGGCAAGGGACAATACACTCCTTGGAATTATTGCAGTCGCAGACACAGTTAAGCCCGACAGCGCCGAAGCTATCGGTGAAATGAAAAAGCTGGGACTTCACGTCGTCATGATAACGGGCGACAACAGAAGTACCGCCGAAGCCATTGGCAAAACTGCGGGAATAGACGCTATCACAGCAAACGTACTGCCTGGTGAAAAAGCAAAAGCTATCGAAGATCTCAAGTCCATAGGCAAGGTGGCAATGGTCGGAGACGGCATCAACGATGCCCCTGCCCTCGTAACGGCGGATGTGGGCGTGGCCATAGGTGCAGGCGTGGACGTTGCCCTTGATTCAGCCGACGTGGTGCTGACGGGAAGCAGTCTCACCGATGCTGTAAACGCTTATAAGCTCAGCAGACGTACCCTCGTCACAGTTAAGGAAAACCTGTTCTGGGCGTTCATTTACAACGTCATCGGCATCCCCTTAGCGGCGGGTGCGTTTATTCCGATGCTCGGATGGGAGCTGAGTCCCATGTTCGGAGCCGCGGCAATGAGCCTGTCAAGCTTTTTCGTAGTTTCCAACGCACTGAGGCTTAACAGAATCAAGCTTCACACCCATAAGTTTTCAACAGATACAAGCAAAAACGAACAAGTAAATATTATAAAGGAGAATATAACCATGACAAAGACAGTAAAGATCGAAGGAATGATGTGCCCCCATTGCGAGGCGCACGTAAAAAAGGCGCTTGAAGCGCTCGAGGGTGTAACAAACGCTACTACAAGCCACACAGACGCTTGTGCCGTGATCGAATCTACCGTTGAGATCCCCGATGACGTTATTAAAGCGGCTGTAGAAGGCGCGGGATATAAGTATATAGGCTAAAGAGTAAAAGACCTTGGGTACCGTAACAGGTATCTAAGGTCTTTTTCCATAAAAAAATGCCCGCTTCACAGCGCGGGCATTTTTTTATTTAGGTTTTGATTTTGATAAGATAAAAACGATAATTATTTGTTCTTATTCTTATTCTTGTTGTTACCGTTGTTCTTATTAGAAGTGTTATCTTCCTCAACAACAAGCTCTTCAACAACAGGTTCGTCAACAACAGGTTCGTCATTAGTTGCATTATCACCAGTGTCAACAGTTACCTCTTCGCAACCTGTGAATGTGTAGGTAACAAACTTGTTCTTCTTGAACTCAAGCTCGTGATCGCCTTCACCGAATGCGAGTGCATTGTAACCCTTGTAAGAGGGGTTATTTGCCTTGAGACAAGCGATAACAGCGTTAACTGTAGCTTCGTCAACCTCTTCAGCTATCCAGAACATACCGGATGTAGACTGCTTTACGAATACAGCAGAGATCTTGCCTTCCTCTGCAGGAATCTCAAAGGATGTTTCACTGCCGATATCGATCTTCTTAATGAACTCAACCTTACCTGTTGCAGGATCGATGAGCATGAAGCTGATGTTAGAAGCCTGACCGGACTTGAAGGAAACAGTCATTTTTTCTTCGGGCTCTGTAGGCTCGTCGTTTCCGCCGGAACCTGCGGGAGTCTCGGGTTCTTCAATAACAGTCTTTTCAGCAACGTTCACAACAGAGATCTCCATACCGTTTGTATAGAAATTGGTTCGTGTGCCGCCGATAAGCATCTGAGAAGCGTCCTTGCCGTCCTTGGGAACGTATACGAATACATCTGTGTCGCCTTCTGCAGTATCAAGGCCAAGAAGATAATTGTAGAGAGCGCGGATTCTCGCATCACTTGCTTCATCAACGATCTTCGTAGTGTCACTGCCGGTGGGCAGAGATTCGCCAAGCTCATCGGAGTAATCGTTGAACACCTTACCCCAACGAGGATAAGCCTCTACGGAATAGGTTGCCGTGTACGTGTAATCTTCGATACCGTTGGTGTAGTGCCAGATTGCCAGCTGAACAGCGGCGATAATGTCACCGCGTGTCAGGTTATCTGCATCAGCAACCCCTGCTGCTGTCGCTGCTGCGATCATATCCTCAACAGAAACATAGGGATATGAGTTTGCAACGATCGCACTGAGCTTCGCAGCATCCTCTTCAAAGACATCTTCAAGATCTGCTCTGTAATACTTGGTTCCGTCTTCAACACCGGTTTCACTGTCAGCGCAGTAAACTACGTCGTAGTTGCTTTCGCCGAAAACAAACTCACCGGGATACGTCCAGCTATCAGCCTTATCGGCATCAAGGAGAACGAAAGTCTGAGGAATTGCAACGCTTGTGAGGTGGTTGCTTATCTCATAAGCGGTTGCAGGGAATTCAAGCTCATAAGCGTTCTTTACTTCAAGCTTGCCTTCGCTTGTCTTAACGATCTCAAAATACATGGGTTTGTCGATACCGATATAACCCTTGGGAGCCTGAACCTCAACGAGCTTGTAGGAGCCGACTGCGAGGCCGTCGATTGCGATCTTACCGTCAGCGAGTTCATATCTGCCAACAAGTCTTTCCTCACCGTTTTCAATATTGTAGAGTTCGAAAACAGCGCCGGAAACGAGATTTCCGTTTTCATCAACCTTATTGAGAGTTACTGTGCCGGTAATAGAAACAACATCGGGAACCTTGATCTCGTTAGTTACTTTCTCACCGTTACCGTCAACGTAGTGAATATCGGTGTTACCGTTTGCGGGATAATCTTTGTCGTACTTAAAGCCTTCCTCAGCGGTATCAACTGTAACCTCATATACGAGCTTGTAGTTGTCGGAACGGAGGAGAGCTCCATCCTTAACGTACCATGTAAGCTTGTAGATGTCGCCGTTAGTGTTGCCAATAACGTCGTCACCGCCTGCAGCGTAATCAGCAGAATCAACGAGTTCAATTATTACAGGAACTTCCTGTACTGTAGGACGACCCTCATCGATAAGCCAACCGTCAGCCGCAGTCCAGATAACCTCACCTGTCTTGTTGTCAACGATCTTAAGAGTAGATGCGTCAAGGTTGACCCACTTACTCATGTAGTCGGTGATAACAACGTCGTTATAGGGAGTAAGAGCAAGCTTGTCGAGAGTTATTTCGAGAGCCTCAACGAGTCCTGCAATACCGTTAGACTGAACGAATGTAGACTTTTCGCTTGTGATACCTGTATCCATCCAAGCGGTGTAGCCGTCGTAGTCAACTACGTAGAGATTTGTAACCTCGTCCATAGCTGCAAGTGCATCAGCCGCAACGGGTGTACGTGTCCATCTGTCGCCGTATGTAACGTATGCACTCTTGTAGGTCGTGTAGTAGAACAGATCCTGAATGTACGTGCCGTTTTCCTTATCGTACTTAACGAATGCGCGCTCAGCATCGGAAACGGGGTATTCAACGCCGCGTGTAAGGCCTGAGTATGCGTATACGTCTGTCCAAATCTGCTCTGCGAAAACGATAAATTCTTCGTCGCTTACTTCACCGCCGAATGCTCTTTCGATGATCTCGTCACGGGTAGCACCGTCAAAGCGATCGCCGAAAACTGTTGTAAATGCTGCGGGAAGATTCTCGCCGTTATTAACCGTTCCGCCGAACGTCTCCTGCGCAACCGCAAGAGCTCCGAACTTTGTCCACGTCTTCCAATTTGCATCAAACGCTCTGGGAGTTTCGTCAGTGTTTAGGTTACCGTCGGAGATGAAGATCACTTCAACGTCACCGAGAGTCTCATCGTGGTTAGCGATGTACTCTGCAACACCCGTGAAGCCTGCTTCACAGTTTGTAGAGGAACGTCCGTAAAGGAGTGTTCCGGGAAGCTCTCCGAGAGCTGCTGTCAGCTCATCTACAGTCTTTACATGTACGAGGACCTCATTGTCACCCATACCGAATGCCATAAGTGTAAGTACCGTGTGTCCGCTTCCGTCGAGGACGGTTTCTCCTATAGTGGTGATAGCCTCTACCATTGCGGGCCACTCTTCATCCATGGAGTAAGAGCCGTCTACCATGAGGATAACTTCATCGTGCTCTACCTCAGCGTCACCGCCGGGAACCTCGAGAGAAATCTCGAAACGGTTGTCACCGATTTCGTTAGAATTCTTATCAGACTCGAGAGGAGCATAGTTATTGTAGATAACCTCAGGTACGGGGAAAAGCTGACCGTAGTTTCTGTCACCTGTGGGGTACAGAGTTGCGGAAATGTTAGTTTCAGCAATGTGTGTACCAACTGTCTCATTCTTTTCATCCAGCTTGAGCTGATAGGAAAGAGTTACAGTATCTTCGCCTGTGAGAGACTCAAGGAAGTACCATACGAAGCGCTCTTCGGTAGTACCGTTACCCTTGAAATAATCCATCTTGAAGCCAACCTTACCTTCATCATTAGCGAAGGTGTAGGTAGCATCAGCACCGTTCATTGCATCTACCTCAGCAGTAGTGTAAGGAACGCCGTTAACCTTAAGAACGAGCTTATCGACATTACCTGTGAAGTCGAAGTCGTAGTCGTCACCGGTACCGATATAGTCCTCAACGAAGGGCGTTGAAGCTGTGCCTGTGCCAACGAGCTTAGTTGTATCGATCTTGTTAAAGTAATCAGTAGTTTCAAAGCCAACAGCGGTAGGAGCTCCCGTTTCGTCAAAAATGTACTTGAACAGAACCTTAGAATCGCCGCCGTTCAGGAAATCCATAAAGCTGTGGCCCAGCTGAATGGAGGAAGAACCTTCATATCCCATACCAAGCGTGATGTAAAGTGATTCGTTCAGGTAATTGGGAGTTTCACTACAAATTGCCTCGCAAGTATAACCTGCTTCTATCATTTCCTGATACGTCTGATATGCCTCATACTGAGCACGCTCGTAGTTGAGTGCGTTCTGAGGGTTAGCACCGGAGCCTATTGCTGCTATGCCGGAATCGGTAAGGCTGGGAATAAGCCAACCGTATCTGCTGGTAGCAACACCGTGTGCTTTTAGATCGGTACTGTTAACAGACATATAACTGTTGAACCACTGTTCGTTTGCTGTATCGTAGTTCGGGAAACTATAAGCATATGCGTCTCCGTCTGCTTCAACCCACTTACAAACATCTGCCCAATAAGCAGAAAAATCGTTATTGTAACAGTCGGGAATCATGTACAGAGACGTATGACGACCGCGCTGAGACTGCCACAGATAGTGACCCCAATAGTAATATGTCTTACCATTATTACTTAACTTATTGATAATAGTAGTGGGAACACCGTCCTCATTATCAAAGTTATAGGTACGGCCTGTACCGATAACGTAGAAGAACTTGTTCTCTGCGGGAACTGCAGTATCTGCATCGAGCATAGCCTTCGCTGCTTCAATGTTACCGTGAAGGTTGGTAGGACCTGCGGGCATCTCCTGAATGGTTGTAAGACCGTCAGTAATAATCTGCTCGTAGTTTTCCTTGTTAAGACCTGTAAGCTCCATAGCTACGTCGTCATAGTGTTCTACAGCTATGAGGCCAAGTTTAACGTTGATACCCTTTTCAACAAGAGGCTTAACGAGAGAAACTATAGAATCGTAGGTATGCGTGTAACCGTTGGCATTATCTGCATCATATGCGGCAATACCTGCGCCGAGAGCGATTACTATATCAACTCCGCCGTCAGTCTTATACTCAACGTCACCGTTCACAGACAGTGTAACGTCAGTATAGTTTTCATTGTAGAGATCAGTAGACTCCTTCTCGATGATGTTACCATCACGAATAGTAGCTTCAGCCTCAGCGTATACGGGGGTTTCACCGGCTGAAACACCGATAAGGTTCTGAGATACTTCTCTGCTTGTAGCAAT
Source organism: Clostridia bacterium (assembly GCA_017440665.1). Classification (GTDB taxonomy): domain Bacteria; phylum Bacillota; class Clostridia; order Oscillospirales; family CAG-272; genus RUG11130. The sequence continues at coordinate 1,951 of JAFSGU010000008.1, read as the reverse complement.
GCCATCACCGTCTATGTCCTGAGGCTTGGGAGCGTAGAAGTATACACCGCGTTCAAGATTCTGTGTACCGGATACAACCACCTTAATGTCATCGTTTGCAGCTGCCTCAATCTTGAGAGAATGTGTATTGCCCTCAACTTTTTCAGTCTTCACACTCTTATCGTTAACGTAAGCAGTGATATAGATCTCGTCATCTGCATCAGCACCGTGGTTAAGCTCAACGTTAAGTGTAACGTCGTACTTATCCTTGGCGTCAAAGATCTTAGAGCTTACGATGTCAAGATTTGTGATAACGATCTGACCGTCTTTAGCAATTCCGTTAGCAAGAAATCTTTCGTCTTCACTCTTAGTGAAGAAATCCTGAAGCGCATTGATACGTTCTCCGATTTCATCGATTGCAGTATCCCTCAGACCATCGGTGAAATTCTTCTGATCACCGGAATAATCATGGAGATATCCGCCCCAACCGGCTTTTCTGGATGTGCTTACAGTGGTACGGTATCTATAATCAGTTACACCGTCAATGATACTGTCCGCATTAACAAGGCGCCAAATCGCACCCTGTGTTGCAGCGATGAGCTCAGAGCGATCCAGCATATCTGCCTGCTCGAATCCAGCAGCCTTAAGAGCTACCTTTGCATCCTCAACGGAAAGAGCGGGATAAGAAACAGAAAGAATTGCACGAAGGCGTTCTGCCTGTTCAACACTAAAATACTCACTGTCTTCCAGATTCAGACGTTTGTAATAAGTATTAGTGATATCCTCTTCGTCTTCTCTTGTCCCGGTGATAGCATCACAGCAGTATACAACAGTATAGTTGCTTTCACCACTCTTGTAGACGCCATCAGGAGTCCAATGACCATCTTCTGTATCGCGGTTTGTATCAATAACCGGGAAAATGTGTACTGCACCGGCATTCGCGATTTTAAGCGTGTGGTTACTGGTTTCGTAATAGTAGTAGGGAGAAGGCTGTGCGATCATATAATTATATGCATCGTCACTAGCAATAACGGGTAACTTTACATCATCGCCATACCAAGTATTACCGTTCTCGAGTGGAGTCGTCGCTGTTGCAACAAAACTGAATGTGCTAAGGCACATTATTGTTGCAAGAAATAACGCGAGACCTTTCTTGAATTTTTTGCCATTTTTCCTAATCCTTTCATAAAATGAATTTAGATTCGGAACTTTGGCGGCCGGGCTGCCATAGTAATAAATATTCAATTGTATTTAAAACTGTATTTAAAACCTTAGGCCCCTTGGCTTTGCGCCGCCTCCTTTCGAAGGGTTTGCCATTGTCAGGTTTCCATGATGAAGCATACGTTAATAATTCCATATGCTGCAAAGCAGTGGTGTATCTGTGACTACTCCACTCACTCTGCGCCTATATTATACATTATTGCGGTCACAGTTTCGGTTACATTTGAAATTAAATAAAGTTTTTTTCTGTGACTTTGTAATTATTTTTGTAATAATTTGGGATATCATGGCAAGATTATAAAAGCCACTCAATCTTGAGGTTATACGGGTGTTGTATATGATGGAGTAGTTGGGTTCGAGTCCGGCAGGGAAAACAAAAAAGGAACGCTGATGCGTTCCTTTTTGTTTCTCCCCCTGCTGGGCTCGATAGCACTTCGTTTGAAGTGCACGACACCATCGGCTTGCGGTTAGCGGAAATCTCTTCGGTGGGACGGAACCCACCTCGACCTTCCCGACCGCTGCGCGAATCTCACCTCGCTCCTCCCGCCCCCAGCGGCGCTCGGATCGATTCCAGTTAACAGCCGCAGTCAGGCTATACCTCTCCGTTCTTGGAGCATGCAGCTGTTTACCAAGGTGGAGCTGGTTGAATCAAGTAAAAGGAGAAACAAAAAAAGGAACGCGCATAACAGCCGCTCTTCCTGAAACATAGTCGATTTCTTTCGTCTCGATACACTCGACTCGGAATTCTCCT